>PBSS01000018.1 GCA_002726315.1 Acidimicrobiaceae bacterium | reverse complement strand
GTTTCGGTCCTCTCAACTAGCAGCCGAAGCTGATCATCGTCTTCTGCCAGTTAGCCGCTCGAGGAGGAGAGTGGTCCTCTCTGCCACGTCCTCTTCGGAAACTCTCTCAAAGCCATCTGCTGTGATAGTTGCCATTACGGGAAATATTCCCCGGACCATGTCGGGACCACCAGTGGCACTGTCCTCATCGGCTGCCTGAAATAGTGCTTCGATAGCGATATCAAGTGCTCCGGCAGTATCGAGGCCTTCGTCAAAGCGGAGTTTCATGACCGTCGTTGCGTGGATGCTTCCGGATCCAGTTGCTGCGTGGTCCAGTTCCTCGTAGCGGCCCCCGGTTATGTCGAACTGGAACAAACGTCCCCGATTCAGATACTCGTCAAAGCCCGCAAACAAAGGTACGACTGCCAAGCCCATCATCGCCGCGGGTAAGTGTGACTTCAACATCAGGGTTAGTTGATTGGCCTTGCCCTCAAGGCTCAGTGGATTACCCTCGACCTTCTCATAGTGCTCGAGCTGGAGTTGGAATAGACGGACCATCTCCATTGCCGGTCCAGCCGCGCCGGCAATAGCGACACCGGAACGAGAGTCGGCGGGGAACACCTTTTCAATGGCGTGATGGCTGATCAGGTGTCCGCTGGTTGCTCGTCGGTCACCCGCCATGACCACTCCATCATTGAAACGTACGGCAAGAACAGTCGTGCCATGTGCGAGCCCCTCAAGGCCTTGGGCCGTTGAAGGGCCTAGGTGGGTGTCGGCGCGGTCGATTCCGAGTTGACCCAGAAGCCCAACAAAACTGGGACCCGGGTCTTCAGAAGGGGTGAACAATGGAAGAGTCACGCCTCGGAGGTTAACCCGTTGAGGAGGCCGACTACTCGCCGCCCTTTTGAATATAGCTCTTGACGAACTCCTCGGCATTTGACTCCAGGACTTCATCTATCTCGTCAAGCAGGTCATCCAATTCACCTTTCAGCCTCTCACTCCCCCGACTGACAGACTGGGCAGGGCCGACATCAACCGGTTCGGCCGACTCCTTCTCACCACGTGTGGGCCTACGTTGTTCCTGTTCGGCCATCTCGGCTCCTCTCGGTGGAAAGAAATTAACTTTTCAACTAGACAGTCTGTGGAGCAGGTCTGCAACCGTTTCACACTCGTCAAGGAGCGTACCCACATGCTCGTCGGTGCCGCGTGTCGGCTCCATCATGGGAACTCGCCTCAGCGTTTCCCCACCTAGGTCGAACACCATTGAGTCCCAGTTTGCAGCGACGATGCTCTCAGGCCATTTCTGGAGACACCGCCCCCTGAAGTAGGCCCTTGTATCGATGGGTGGTTGCTCCATTGCGGTGATAGCTTCTTCTTCCGCAATTAGGACCTCAGCTCCAACCCTACGAAAGAGGGAGCGGTCCGGTCGGAGATCGTGGTACTGGAGGTCGAGGGCCGCTAGACGTACATCACCGGGTTCTAATCCATGCCTTTCCATCAGACCGTCAAGTAGGTACTTCTTCGATATCCAGTCCACCACCCCAACTAGATCAGTCGGCCGGCTTTCCAATGAAGCTAAGACAGCCTCCCAGCGTCGGATGACAAGCTCGGCAACGGGCCCTCCGATCAATCCCGTTCCCCGTTGAAGGATGTACTTTTCGGCCTGCTCTAACAACTCCCACTGAACGTCAACTGCGCTGGCCGTCCGTCCATCAACAAGCGCGAGTTGTTGCTTTAGGCAGGTATCCCATGAAACCTGCTGAAGGGCACGAACGGGATCGGCTATCCCAAATGCAGGATCCAAGAACTCTTCTTCAACCATCGCCAGCACGATCGCCGTTGTTCCCAGCTTCAGAAAGGTCGCTACCTCACAAAGGTTGGCGTCGCCTACGATCACGTGGAGTCGCCGGTACAGGAGTGGATCTGCATGGGGCTCATCACGCGTGTTGATGATGGGGCGTTTGAGGGTGGTTTCAAGACCGACCTCCTCTTCAAAGAAGTCGGCACGCTGAGTGATCTGAAAGGGAACAGATCCCTCAGGCACCCAGGGTGCCTCGCAGCCAACCTTGCCTGATCCGGTGAAGAGTTGTCGCGTGACAAAATGAGTGGTGGCATGTTGAACGATCTTCGCAAATGGTGTCTTCCGGTCCATTAGATAGTTCTCGTGGCAGCCGTAGCTATTCCCCTTGCCATCAGAGTTGTTCTTGTAAATGACCAATTCTTCACCATCTGGGAGAACCGCATTGGCTGCTGTCATCGACTCGATCAAGATCAGTTCAGCCGCTCGATCGTGACAAACCGCCGCCAATGCATCAGCGCATTCAGGAGTACTCAACTCAGGATGCGCGTGGTCAACGTAGTAGCGAGCACCGTTAGTTAGGACTGCGTTTACGAGGTGTGTCTCAACTTCAGGGACCATGGATCCTAGGTGGCCGAAGCCACGGGCGTCGTTTTGCGGACTCTCGTCCACGAAATCCCAACCGATCCTTGGCGAGCTAGGGCCCATTCCGGGTGTGTGCCTGTTGCTCAAGTAGGCATTGATAAGAAGCGAAGACGCGCTTACCGGGTTGGGATCCTCTACTCCCCGGTGGACGATCCCATACTCGGTCTCAAGACCGAGCAGCTTGGGAACTGGCATGCGCGGACCCTAGCGGGAGGATCCCTCGCCGGTGGCCACTTCCCCTACCTGGCCTGTCAGAGGTACTGGCCTGTACCTACACCATCGATGGTCCTGCCACCGCCATCCGCCTCAGGGCCCGAGATAAGGGTCCGTACATAGACGATTCTCTCACCCTTCTTTCCCGAAATCTTCGCCCAGTCGTCCGGATTGGTCGTGTTTGGTAGGTCCTCGTGTTCTTTGAACTCCTGCCTGACTGCCCGGGTGAGATCTTCAGTACGAATTCCGCGGTGACCGCCGGCCAGTTCACGCTTGATAGCGAGCTTCTTTGCCCGCCGTACAATGTTCTCGATCATCGCTCCAGAAGCAAAATCGCGGAAATAGAGAACTTCTTTGTCTCCATTCTGATAAGTGACTTCAAGGAAGCGGTTGCTCTCGCAGTCTGAATACATGGCCGCTACCCCTTCATCGATCATTGCCCTAACCGCTTTCTCGCGGTCACCTCCGCCGGTTGTATACACAAGGTCCTCATCGAGTGGTAGTTCAGCTACGAGATAACGGCTGAATATCTGACTTGCAGCCATCTCATCAGGACGCTCAATTTTGATTTTCACATCAAGTCGTCCCGGCCGTAGAATGGCGGGATCAATAAGGTCCTCCCGGTTAGAGGCCCCGATGACGATGACGTTACGAAGGGCCTCTACACCATCAATCTCTGCGAGCAACTGTGGCACGATCGTAGATTCGATGTCTGAACTGATCCCGGTTCCCCTGGTCCGAAACAGAGATTCCATCTCATCGAAAAATACGATCACAGGCCAACCCTGTTCAGACTTTTCCCGTGCGCGTTGAAAAACAAGGCGAATCTGGCGTTCAGTCTCACCTACGTACTTATTTAGTAACTCCGGGCCCTTAATGTTCAGAAAGAAACTGCGTGCCTCACGGTCCCCCGACACCTCAGCGACCTTGTTGGCTAGCGAGTTCGCAACAGCTTTCGCTATGAGCGTCTTACCGCAGCCTGGTGGGCCGTAAAGGAGGATGCCCTTGGGGGCGGGCAGGGCGTAGTCGGTGAACATTGCGCGGTGCAAGAAGGGAAGCTCGACCGCATCAATAATCATCTCGATCTGCTGGGCCAGACCACCGACGTGTCCGTATGTGACGTCGGGAACCTCTTCGAGTATCAGGTCCTCGACTTCCGGTCTGGGTAGCCGTTCAAGCAAGATGCCAGCTCTCGGGTCCAAGAGAGCCGAGTCTCCACTTCGAAGATGGCCACTCAATACCCTCGTCGAGAGCTCGACAACCCTCTCATCGTCAGCCCGGCCTACCACGAGTGCCCGTGACCCATCCTCAAGGACTTCCTTTACGGTCACCACCTCGCCGGTGTTCTCCGCAGTCCTAGCCAAAACAATACTCATAGACTCATTCAGCACGACCTCTTGGCCGGGTTTGAGAGAGCCAGCCAAATCTGGATGGACTCCGACCCGCATTTTCCGACCTGCCGAGTGAACGTCAACGGATCCGTCGTCGTTGCTTCCGACGACTGTTCCGTAGGCGGAGGGCGGTTGCGTCAATTGCTCAACCTCTTCGCGCAGGACCGCTATCCGTTCGCGAGATGTTTCCAGAGTGGCATTCAGCTTCTTGTTATGGGCAGTGGCGTTGGCCAAGTCTCGCTTGACTTCACGAAGCTGGGTCTCAAAATGCTCGATCCGGATGGGCGCATCTTCGATCCGCCTGCGCAGTTCAACGATCTCGGCCTCAAGAGTTGCCTGACAATCAGTCTCGGGCCCAATGTCCGTTTTGCCTTTGGCACTTGATTCCACGTGTCCTCCTCCTGGGCGACCCTACCCTCCTATCGCGGAGTGACCGATGGCATTCGTTCGATTCACTCCGGAGAGACAGGCGAGTGGTTCGATGCCGATAGGGTGCCCAACCTAATTTGGTTTGTTCGAACTAGCATCAAGTCGGTCAGTGCCGACAGGAAATTGGATCGCCTGACCGGAAGCAACGTCAAAATTCTGTGCCAACGAGGCACCAAACGACCACAGTGAGAGGAAATCGACCAGAATGAAGGTCTGGATAGATCAAGATCTCTGCACGGGCGATGGCCTCTGTGAGGAAATTGCACCCGATGTGTTCGCACTCCTTGATGATGGCCTCGCATACGTGAAGGAAGGCGACAAGATCTTTAGTGAACCTGGGGGCCCAGATGGGCTCGCCACCATCACCGAAGCTCAGCTGGAAGGCACTATCGAATCAGCCGAAGAATGCCCAGGAGAGTGCATCTACATCGAAGTGGACTGAAGCAGGGTGCAATAGAGGCATTGATCGAACGGCAAAGCGGTCGATGCAGGTTGCCTGAGACTCATCTTGGCCTGCACTCACCGGATGTGACCACCTCTCCCCCACCTTTGTTTACCGCTTCTAAGAGCGACACGACCTCGGAACTCTGGACGGCATAGGCAACTTCGACTCCACCGCGCGTGCGGGAAAACAGCAGTCCCACGGCATCCCCGTCCAAATCAACAACGGGGGCCCCTGAGTTTCCCGATTTGACTGATGCCGCAATCTCCAAGGCATCGCGGCCCTCACCGGGTTCACCGTAGATATCGTCACCGACTGCACGAACAGGCCTAACAACGCGCGAAGATATCGTCTCTGGATCTCCAACTTCGTCAAACGCCAAGACGACAACTACTTGTCCTGCTGCAGCATCAGCCAATGACAACGGAATGGCTCCCGCCGTGTCGACTGCGAGAGCCGCTAAGTCGGAAACTGAATTGAAGGCAACGATAGAGGCAGTTCGGATATTGCTACCTAGGTGAACTTCAGGCGAAGCCAACCCTGCAACAACGTGTGCGGCGGTAACAACGAGTCCCTTCTTGACTACAAATCCCGTGCCTACCTGAGATGCCTTGCACCCAAGGCCTCTCACCCTTACAACCGATTGCCATGTCCGATCGATAACGGCCGAGACGGGTCCAGTCTGAAAAAGCTCCGAAGCCGCGGTTGTAGCCGTGATTGTTGTCCCTGTAATCGCACTAGTTGTGGAGATTGTCGTGACGAGTGCTCTGGGTTCAACTTTCGGCAATGTGGCAATTTGCTGACTGCAGGAAAGCATCAGGAGCAATCCCAAGCCGGTGACGGCAGCCACAAGTGGGCCCGGGATTCCAACTCTCATGGCCCAAGCAAGCGTGCATGGCTGAGAAAGCCCGTGTGGGCGACCATCCGGTGGTCAGGTCTGACCGCCTGGCCATCTATGTGCCAACTCCTGTTGAGAACTTCAATGGTCTCGGCGAAATCAAAACTGTGCGCACTGAGGGCCTCTCTGAACTTGACTGCTTGGACGATGCTCGGGGTGTAAGCCACGATGATGCCGCCGGTTCTAAGAGCCAGGGCTGCATGGGGTACCACCTGCCAGGGCTCTGGAAGGTCCAGCACAACGCGGTCCATGTGGGCTAAGTCAATTCCATCATAGGTATCGCGTACCTCAACCTTGTAGCGCCCCGTGGCCTCGACCCCCAGCATCACCTCAACGTTTCGGCGTGCCCTTTCGACGAAATCCTCACGGATGTCATAACCGGTAATGTCAGCTCCTGATCGCAACATGGTCATGGAGAGAGCTCCTGAACCGACACCAGACTCGAAGACCTTCGCACCTGGGTAGATATCAGCCAACAAAAGAAGTGGACCAAGATCTTTCGGATAAATCACCTGCGCTCCGCGTGGCATCTTCAAAATGAAATCAGAAAGTGTTGGTCGAAAGATCACAAAGGGACTGCCACGACTTGACTTCAAAGATGCACCTTCAGGACCACCTATCAGATCATCGTGGTTGATGATTCCTGCATGGGAGTGGAACTCACCACCCGTCTCGAGCGTCACCAAGTAGCGCCTCTTCTTGTTGTCGACAAAGAGAACCTGCTCTCCTGGCTCAAGCATCTCACCCATGTCGATTACCTCCATGACCATTTGCCACAGATTTCGTCCCCCGGATGTTTACTGATGCTGGGGGGCTCGGAAGGTTCCCACCTGTGCGCTCCAAGAGTCGACAAAACGCACAGACCTGACCATTTCCTGATGCTCCACACCGCTCACAGGAGATGGGCTTAGTGGTAGGCCCTCCGTCATTAGTGAATAGGGGCAAACTTCGATCTTGGAAACCGAAGTAGAAACTGTGTTTTACCCCGGGCGAACGGTCCTCGATTCCATTGAGAGCCTCTTTGTAGGCAAGGTGCCTATTCCCCTCAGCCAGTGGACATTCCTCAAGCATGTACTCGATCCCACGGAGAACGCAGTAGGCGGCAGTTTCCCGTTCAGCCAGGCGGACAAGTGGCTTCACCTTTTTTGGAAACCCTCCTCCCGCCTGCAGCACCGGCCGCTGGCGACCCAGGTACTCATGTTCCCAGCGAAGGACGTTTCCGAGGAGAACAGCCGCTTCGTCATCAAGGTTATGCCCAGTAGCAAGAGCGTTGTAGTTGCCGCGGAGGGCGGCATCATCAAAGAGGTGGCGTTTAGAAAGGCCACAGACACTGCAGGGTGCACGTCGAGCAGCGCGCGAACCAGCCGGTATGTCGAAGTTGAACTCTGAACGGAGATCAATAGTCCGGAGTTTCAGGCCCCTAGCTTCAGCAAACTTCCACGCAAAGTGTCCGGAATCGGAGCTGTAGTCACCGATGCCGAGATTTACGAAAAGGCCATCCACGTCGTATCCGAGTTCCAGAAGGATGTCCCATAGCGCCAAAGAATCCTTGCCACCCGACACCGCAACCAGAATACGGTCGCCAGGACTAAACATCTCGTTATCGCAGATCGCCTTCGCAACTTGATCTCTACAAAGTTTCAGAAAGTGGTCTTCACAAAAATTGGCATTGTGCCTCCGCACATCGAGGACAGCCGGACAGCGGCACACCCGACACTTCACGGGGTCTTACCGACCATCGGCGCCTCCCGATATGACAGAGCGGAGCTCGACTTCGGCATCTGCCTCGAGCATGGCGTCGCCTGGAACAAGAGTTCCATCGCGGATGACGAGGACGCAATCCCTCCGCAAATCCAGTTTGGTCAGAAGTGTCGTGACCGCCACCGGTCCGTCAAATTCAAGCACCCGCGGGGGATTCCTCAAACTGACTCGAACCATCTCAAGCCGACCCGCGATGACTCTCTGGCCAGCGACCGTGAGCACTCTCTACATCTTCAGACAAGTGCGAAACGAGCACACCCTCCCCAGGTTTCAGTGCACGCTTGAACACAACAGGTGCCGTCCCGAGCTTTGATAGGCGCTGCAGGAGACGGCCAAGCACCAGGACCAACACAGTCCCCCACCATCGACGTCTTCCACCTAGAAGACAGCGCCGCAACAGAGACCAGGTCACACCCGATAATGATGGCAATCTCATCAGATCCGCCGCACCTCCACAACAGTTGACCTGACCCTGCCAATTCGTCGACCAATGAAATAGGTGGCCACCAGGAGTGCCCCACCGACGAGCACGACAATGGCAACTATCCCGGGCTTTCGGGATTCACCAGTGTCGCCGACTCTCCCCAGAGTGCGGCGGAGTTCCGTCTCGAGGTCCTCTCTGGTGACCGGTTTCTCACCTGTCGAGCCCACGACCACCTCCGATACGTGAGATTGAGAGAGCGGCAAGGCATCCAAGAGTTCCAGCCACTACAAGATACGGTACCCACGACCAGGCTCCTGCCAACACCCCAATACCTTGAAGGAGCCTGAGGCCTCCCACGGCCAACATGACTGCCCCCACTCCAAGGCACAAGGACCCGCTGACGCCAAACAGCAGGAATCGGCCAGTGGAGCGGAGAGGGTCCAAGGTCTCTTGCCGCAGGTAGCGCTGGAAAAGGTCCAACAGGTCGCCGGGTGGTCTATCGAATGCCATGGAGTGATAACGCTACAGCGACTGTCAGTAGGGTGACTCCTGAGGCTGGCTGCTCAGCCAGCGACGGCAAGGGGCACAAGAAGCTCCAGATCGGGCCCGGACGGATAGGTCACCAAATTCAGTACGACTTGGTCATGGAGACTCTTTACTCCACTAGGAAGCGGTTCGGCGTTGGTCATGACTGCGAATGTAAGAACCCGACCCTCGATGGATTCCACCTGTCCGACAAGGCTGGCAACATCCCTCAACGTCCCCGTCTTTGCCCTTGTGCGGCCCTCTGCAGACGACCCAGCCAGACGGCGTCTCATCGTCCCAGAGAGCCCTGCAATGGCCATGCTCGAGACGAGACTAGGGCCGTGCTCGGTGTCCTCTAGGAGGGAGGTCAGGATGTCACATGTGACCCTGTTTCCGGCATCTAGGCCGGATCCGTCGGCAGCAAAGATTCCAGTCAGGTCATGGCCTGCTGCGACCAACGCTGCCAAGACCACCTCCGTACCTTTGACGGTGGATCCAGGTGGGCCGACTTCCGCTCCGAGGGCCTTCAACAGGAGCTCGGCTGTTGTGTTGTCGGAAGTCACGAGCATCTGGTTGACAATGTCAGTAAGAGGTGGAGAGTCAATACTGGCAAGCTCTATCACGGCATCGAGGGGAGCGATCCCTGCCTGTGCAGGCCTCTTGATAACCATGTCTCGATCCTCAAGAAGGTCATCAAAAAAGGCTGCCGCAAATGCTGCTGGGTCGTTTGCAGGTGTGTTGAGGCCATTAGCGGTGTTCTCGGCATGCCACCAGGTAAACCCGTCGTTAACAGACAGTGCGCTGAGCGGTCCAGTCTGGTTCTGCTGGCCTGGCCTGAAGCGTGCAGGCCATGTATCGACGTAACGGAGGGAATCGAACCAACTCTCATCCCCAATCACTGCCCCGGCAATGGAACTGATGCCTGCATCTACTACCTGGTCAGCAAGGAGCCCCATGTCTGTGTATGCCATCGAGTCATCGAAACGATCCACATAGTCTTTGGTCATCAAAAGTGGATCTCCACCTCCAACAAGCCAAACGTCACCGTCTACGATGCCGTTTACCGGTGCAGATCGGCTGAGGAGCTTCGTCGAAAAGATCCGGTCTCCGCCCATCTTCTCCAGTGCAGCGAGAGCCAAGACCAACTTTTGGGTACTTGCTGGGACAAGCGGAGCCGTCTCATTGGCGCCATAGATCAGCCGGCCGTGCTCTGTCACAGCAACGCAACTGTTGTTAGGAAGGCCTGATACCACGCCTTCGAGATCGCTCACCAGACGCCGATCAGCTTCAGGCGCTTGGAGAAACAGCGGAATTCGACGGACTGAGATGAGCGGAGTGGCGAGTGATGCAGCAGGAGGGTTGGACACAACAACTGGCGGCCTGTCGCCTGCTGAGTCTGTGGCTCGAGTTTGCCAGGCAGTTCCAAGCAGGGCCAAGGACATCACGAACGGCAACAGTTGGCGCCTCATCACGGAGCGACATGCTAGGGCTGCTTCCCTTGCGACATCGCGCACCCCGGATAGGGTGCAATGCAGGACCCCTAGGTTCAATCCATGCGATACGCGGCCGCACTGTCTGAACACGGCGACCCCCGGGTTGCCATAGCTGAGGTCATTGGTCAAGTCCTCGAACGGATAGGGCCCTCACCTGGGTTCGCCGTACTGTTCGTCTCAGGCACACACATCGACCAGTTCGTACAAATCGCACGTGCTGTGCGCCAGGGCCTCGAACCGGGCCATCTGCTCGGCTCTACAGCCACCTCAGTGATGGCCCACAGGCAGGCGGTAGAGAACGCTGCGGCAATTGTCCTGTGGGCAGGCCATACAGGCCCGGTCGAGGTCTCAAGTTCCGGTACGCGACTCGAACTGGGTGATACTCCAGAAGGTTCCACCGTGATCGTCCTAGCTGACCCTTTGACCTTTGATGCCGATACGACCCTCTCCTCAGTTCCTCCCGGGGTGACGTTGGTTGGTGGACTCACTTCGCTCCCCACAAGTGGCACTAGGAACCTCTTCCTAGCCGACGCCGATGTCCAAACCAGTGGTGCGGTGACGGCGGCCCTTCCAGACGGCCTTGGCATCGTTCCGCTGGTATCTCAGGGGTGTCGTCCGATAGGCAGCCCATTAACCGTCACCGACGCCAGGCAGAACCTGATCCTGGAGCTTGGCGGGCAAACTGCACTCCGGCGACTTGAGGAAGCTGTCGCTTCATTGTCAGAAGCGGATCGTGGTTGGGCCATTCAGCATCTCCAAGTTGGTTTTGCAATCGATGAACATTCAGGAACACTGCGTCCAAGAGATTTCCTCGTCAGAGATGTAGTCGGTGCTGACAATGTTTCGGGTTCGGTTGCATGCGGTGGGCTACCAATCATTGGCATGACTGCCCAGTTCCACATACGAGATCCCGATTTTGCCAGTCGCGAACTGGAACAACTCCTTCACCCACGACAAGCCGAAAGTGCTCTCCTCTTCACCTGCGAACGACGAGGGAGACGCTTCTTTCCCAGGTCTTCTCACGACACAGAGTTGTTCTGTGATGGCTTAGGGACCACAACAGTTGCAGGCATGTTTTGTTCTGGGGAGATGGGCCCTGCCGGACCCGGCCACCACGTTCACGGCTTCGCGGCCTCAGGGTTGCTCTTCGGTTCCTCTGCCGCAAGATAGTTTCCGACTTACGGCCACCTGCTCAACAGCGGCTGCAGGCTAGAGGTGGTGGCCAACTGATGACCAACAGGAGGATATGGTGGCGCCGCGCTTAGGCCGACCAGGGACTGTTATGACGAACGTTACCGATGCTGAGCTGGAGCGTCAGGCAGTTGCCGTAGTCAAGGGTCTGGCGATGGACGGACCTCACGCCGCGCGCTCAGGCCACCAGGGGACGGCCATGGCACTTGCCCCTCTGGCCCACGTGCTCTGGACCCGGATCATGACCTATGACGCTGCTGATCCACAGTGGCCCGACCGAGACCGCTTCATCCTCTCCGCTGGCCATGCCTCGATTCTGCTCTACTCGATGCTTCACCTAACTGGCCACGGCCTCACACTCGATGACCTTCGGAAGTTCAGGCAGTGGGGATCTGCTACACCCGGTCATCCGGAAGTAGGCCATACAGCCGGTGTGGAGGTGACCACAGGGCCCCTCGGTCAGGGGTTTGCAAACGCGGTTGGAATGGTAATTGCTGAACGGAATCTGAGAGCTCGCTTCGGATCTGAGCTCTGTGACCACCACTCCTTCGTTGTCTGCGGAGATGGTGACTTAGCCGAGGGCATTAGTCACGAAGCCGCCTCTCTTGCCGGCCACCTCGGCCTAGGTCGCCTAGTTGCCATCTACGACGACAACCACATCACCATCGACGGACCGACAGAGCTGGCCTCATCAGATGACACTCCGGCAAGGTTTGGTTCCTACGGCTGGCACGTAATCAACCTCGGTGAAGGTGCTGAGGATCTCGACGCTATAGAGGCCGGCATCCGATCCGCCATGGGTGAGTCCGGCCGCCCTTCCCTCATTGTGCTCCGTAGCCATATTGGTAACCCCTCCCCCGATGTCGACACATCAGCAGTGCATGGTTATTCCCTAAAGGAAGAAGGCATTGCCGAGACTCGGGAAAGGCTTGGAATTCCTGCTGGTGAGTCCTTCTGGGTTCCCTCCAACGTGGCTGAGTTTTATAGTCGCGCAGGGAGGCGCGGCGCCTCTAAACGCAAAGCGTGGACTTCTCGACTGGAATCGAAAGCTTCCGACGTTGTGGAATGGGAGGCCTGCCAGCGGTCTGGTGGCCTCAGTGACTGGGAGGTGAACCTCCCGGTGTGGGAAGTTGGATCATTCGTGGCGACACGCAAGGCAGGCAACTCATGCATCAAGGCCCTATCCGGCGTGGTTCCCGGACTGATTGGTGGCGGCGCCGATTTGACTGGCAACACTGGTACAGCGATCAGTGGGCACGGCGTGCAGAGCGCCGATTGCCCGGAAGGTCGACAAATCTTCTTTGGAGTTCGAGAGCATGCCATGGGAGCCATCTGCAATGGCCTGGCCCTTCACGGTGGTGCCTTGCCGGTATGTGGGACATTTCTGGTTTTCAGTGACTACATGCGAGGTGCCGTTAGGTTGGCCGCGTTGAGTGGTGCTAAATCCGTTTTCGTCTGGACACACGACTCGGTTGGCGTTGGCGAAGATGGTCCTACCCACCAACCGGTCGAACATGCTGCCGCGTTGAGAACTATCCCAGGTCTAATTGTCTTCCGCCCTGCAGACGCAAATGAAACTGCAGCAGCATGGCGATACGCCGTCGATGCTGAAGGGCCGGTGGCGATGCTCCTGACCAGACAGGACGTCCCTGTTCTCATCGGGACTGAAAACCACGCACTGGTCAATAGAGGCGGGTATGTATTGGCCGACTCGGAGACTTGTCCCGATGTCGTGTTGATTGGAACGGGCAGTGAGGTGAGTGTTGCCCTTGACGCCGCAGCAACGCTTACTGCTGGGGGAGTCGCCGTCAGGGTTGTCTCTATGCCCAGCACTGATCTCTTTGAGGCCCAACCCAACTCTTATCGTGAAGACGTGTTACCCACATCCATACCCACTGTCTCTGTGGAAGCTGGAGTCACCTTCGGATGGTCAAAGTGGGCAGATGAGTCCGTCGGTATCGACAGGTTCGGTGTATCTGCACCAGGCGAGGAGGTCATGGCAAAGCTTGGCATCACCTCGCAAGCCGTTGCCGATACGGCCCGGGCCCTATTGGGTATCTGACCTCGCTGCACCGCACAGGAGAGCAAATGACAAGACTGCACGACTTGTACCAAGACCAGGGTCAGAGTCCATGGCTCGACAACCTCCGACGGGGCTGGCTCACATCGGGTGAGCTGCAGGAATGGATTGACCGTGGTGTGCGCGGAATTACTTCGAATCCATCGATTTTCCAAATGGCGATGTCGAACACTGATGTTTACGACGATCAGTTGGCAGAGCTGAAGGCAGCTGGCAAATCAATCGAGGAGAGCTACTGGGAACTAGTCACGAGCGATATTACGGGAGCACTCGACTTGCTGGATCCCATCTATGAGAAGTCCAACGGCGTCGATGGCTATGTTTCAGTCGAAGTAGACCCTTCGCTTGCCAACGATACAGACGGCACTACGCAGGCAGCCAGAGAACTCAGTGAGCGAATAGGACGACCGAACCTTCTGGTAAAAATACCCGGCACTGTCGAGGGGTTGCCTTCAATCCGTCAGATGATCTCTGAGGGTCGCAGCATCAACGTCACCCTTATTTTCTCCCTAGAGCGTTACAAACAGGTAATGGAGGCATACATCTCCGGGCTCGAAGCTTGTTCCGGCGATCTTTCCAGTGTGGCCTCGGTGGCATCATTCTTTATCAGCCGCACCGAAACTGAAGTGGATCGGCGCTTGGAAGAAATCGCCACGCCCTCTGCCCTGGACCTGCGAGGCAGAGCAGCGGTAGCCCAGGGACATGTCGCCTACGAGCTTTTCAAGAACACCTTTAGCGGCCCTCGGTGGGAGGCGCTACTGGAGCGCGGAGCACGTGTCCAGAGGCCTCTATGGGCTTCGACCTCCACAAAGAATCCCAAGTACCCAGACACGCTCTACGTTGATGCCCTCATTGGACCGCAAACGGTCAATACGATCCCCGATGCAACCCTTGAAGCCTTTGAGGATCATGGCACGGTTTCTCGGACGATCGATGCCGACCCGACTGCAGCCAGGGATCTCCTGGAAGCACTTAGCACTACCGGGATCGACCTTGACGATGTGTCTGAAAAGCTCGAAGAAGACGGACTCAATGCCTTCATCGCCTCGTTCGAAGGTCTCCTGGTCAGCCTGGCAGAGAAGGCCTCCACGCTCAAATTTGCTACCGGCCCCGGTCGATAGTTGGGTAAGGCCAACTGCTAACTTGCCGAAGTGGAAAGAGAAACACTCCCGCTGTCGACAGTTGAATGCCTGCACCTACAAGGCGAAGAACTACGGGCCGCTGCCCGCGAGGTGCGCGGCCGTTGTCACGGCAACCGAATCACTTTCAGTCCTAAGGTATTCATCCCCCTTACTAAACTCTGCAGAGACCACTGCGGTTACTGCACCTTCGCTCAGCCACCGGCCCGTCTAGGATCGCCGTACCTGAAACCTGAGCAAGTTCTGGAAATTGCCAAGGCCGGGGCCGCCGTCGGCTGCCATGAGGCGCTCTTCACGCTCGGTGAAAGTCCCGAATCGCAGTACCCGGTGGCAGCGAGCTGGCTTGCCAGACACGGGTTCAATTCCACCATCGAATACTTGGCGGAGATGGCTGAGTTGGTACTAGAGGAGACCGGGCTGTTGCCACATGCGAATGCTGGAGCACTGAATGGTGACGACCTGTCGCGCCTCCGGAAGGTGTCGGCATCCCAGGGGATGATGCTCGAATCCCTGGACCCCGATCTCGCATGCCACAGAATGTGCCCAGACAAGGAACCTCAGAGACGCCTTGCCACTCTCGAGGAGGCGGGACGCCTCTCGATCCCGTTCACAACAGGGCTTCTCGTTGGAATCGGGGAGGACCGCTCCTCTCGGATACAGGCCCTCCAATGCATAGCGGAATCCCATGCTCGCTACGGTCACATTCAAGAGGTAATCATCCAGAATTTCCTCCCCAAGCCAGGCACGGCGATGCGTAACTGCGATCCGGGTGACAGCGATGAGTACCTCGACACGATTTCCCTAGCCAGACTCTTGCTTCCTCCCGAAATCCACCTTCAGGCGCCACCAAACCTCACCGACGACTTCGGTGATTTGGTTTCAGCAGGTATCGATGACTGGGGAGGCATTTCGCCTATTACCGCTGATCACGTGAACCCAGAACGTCCATGGCCGGGTCTCGAACCACTCAGGCAGGTGACCGAGGACCACGGACACGTTCTCGCACCTCGGCTAACCGTTTATCCCGAATTTGCCTCTGATCCGATGCGCTGGCTGCACTCCAATCTCCATTTTGCTGTACTCGACAGGAGCGACTCCGAATCCTTGGCACGCGATGATCCCGGGACTCACCTTCCCGAGGTTTTCAACGAGATTACTGATAGGGACGGCTCAACAGCTCGCAGGCTTAGCGTGAACTCGACAGCCTGGTATTCAGGTGCACCCCGCTCCCCGATTGTTCTCGTCCCCGGAGTTTCTACCTCTGGTGGACCGGTCAACGAGGTGCTTGACGGTGTGCTGGACGGCCAGGAGGCCGGACATGACGAGTTGGTGACCTTGTTCTCGGCCAGGGGTGGTGAGGTAGTTGCTATAGCCGAAGTAGCCGACGAGATGCGTCGTGAGATCAACGGAGAATCAGTCACCTTCGTAGCGAACAGAAATATCAATTACACCAACATCTGCACATACAAGTGTCGCTTCTGTGGCTTTTCAAAAGGGCCGATGTCACTCGATCTAAGGGGAACTCCATATCTACTCGAAATTGCCGAGATTGTTGATCGCGCCGCCACCGGTGCTCGTATGGGCGCGACCGAGGTCTGCCTACAGGGCGGAATCCATCCAGACTTCGATGGTGACTACTACATAGCAGTTACGAAAGCAGTCTGTGATGCGGTTCCCGACATACACGTCCACGGATTTACAGCGCTTGAGGTGATCGAGGGGGCTCGTCGCCTCGCCGAGCCACTTAGCGAGTACCTGCAACGCCTGATGGACGCTGGCCTAAAATCTCTTCCCGGAACAGCCGCAGAGATCCTCGATGATGGCATCCGTGAACTGCTCTGCCCCGACAAGATCTCGTCTGACGAATGGCTAGATGCCCACAGGACCGCACACGCTGTCGGCTTGGCGTCGAATGTCACGATGATGTTTGGATCTGTCGAAAGACCTGACCACTGGGTTCGACATCTCCTGTCGTGTAGGGATCTCCAGAAAGAGACTGGTGGCTTCACTGAATTTGTCGGCCTTCCTTTCGTGCATATGGCGTCTCCCATATATCTGCAACACAAGGCCCGTCGCGGGCCGACGTTCCGCGAAACTCTGCTTGTACACGCCGTTGCCCGTATCGCTTACCGCGATCTAATACCAAATATCCAGGCTTCGTGGGTCAAGATCGGTTGTGCTGGCGTCCGTCAACTACTTCAGGCAGGTGCTAATGACCTCGGCGGCACGCTCATCGATGAGAATATCTCCCGTGCCGCTGGGGCCGACCACGGTCAGATGATGACCGAGGTGGAGTTGCGTGCCCTGGTCGAGCCACTAGGAAGGAATTTGAAGCAGCGCACCACTCTCTACGAACACGTCGAGAGTGGGACAAGACTAGACGTGAAGGCCTGTCACGATGCCAGAATCCCCATCCCTGTCACCAGCGCATGACCGCCGAGCCTCCACAGTCCTCGAGGAGCCTTCGCCACTACAGAACCGGTGACTCGGACCTGGATGCAGCCGTAGAGGAGTTGGCTCTCGCAACTGGCCGTCCAGACGACCTTGACCTGATCGCCGAATTGCTGGTCTCATCCGTGCGCCTCAGCAAGGAGGACGTCGACAGGGGCGAACTGAAACTGGTTAACTCGGCCCTCAAGGAACTCCGGCATTCCTTCGCCGTATTCGCTCCCTACCGTGGCGTCAGGAAAGCAACTGTCTTTGGGTCGGCTCGAATCAGCGAAGGCGATCCGGCGTACGAGACCGCAGCATCTTTCGGGAAGGCCATTGCCGAACGGAACTGGATGGTCATTACGGGTGCTGGTCCAGGGATCATGGCTGCCGGGATGGAGGGGGCAGGGTCCGATCGCTCCTTCGGTGTGAACATCCAACTTCCGTTTGAGTCCGAGGCTAATGAGTTCATCACAGATGACCCGAAGTTGATTAACTTCCGGTACTTCTTTACCCGCAAAGTCATGTTCATGAAGGAGTCACACGGCTATGCCCTACTGCCTGGTGGCTTTGGGACAATGGACGAAGCATTCGAACTCCTCACACTCATGCAGACCGGCAAGTCAGCCATCGCCCCAGTGGTACTCTTGGACCCACCTGAGAGCACCTACTGGGCCTACTGGTCCGAGTTTGTCGAAACTGAACTACTGGATGGCGGGCTAATCTCCCCAGCAGATCTGTCACTCGTATTCTCCACCAACGATCCCGTTGCTGCTGCAGACCATATCTGCAACTTCTACAGCACCTACCACTCGATGCGATATGTGGGAAAACGGTTAATCCTGAGGCTTGAGCGCCAAGTCCGAGACGAGGAGTTGGAGCACCTGAATGCCGAGTTCTCAGACCTACTGGTCGATGGCACCATCAGGCGGTGCGAACCAAGCAAGGTAGAGATCGCCGACAACGACCGATTGGACCTGTCGCGCTTGAGCATGACTTTCGACCGACACGCACATGCCCGATTGCGCCAGATGATCGACTTCCTGAATTCCGGTGAGCAGTCTTGCTGAACCTAGAGTTCGTTTCCCTCTTCGAGCAGGTGGGCGGCTTTAAGGACAGCGCGACGGGCACGGGTTAGACGGCGCTCATCGACAGGAAGTTCTGTGCCTCCTGCATCAACTGACTCCCGCAAGCGGGAAATAGCAAGGTCGGCCAACTCTTCGGAGATCGCCTCAAGGCGGATTCGTAGTTCCTCAAATTCACTGGCCATCTCTGACCCCCTCTGGATCGATGCCCGCTTCGAGCACCTCTGCTAATACCTGCATCGGATGCAGGACATCAAGGCCCACTGCTGCAAGGTGCATCGAGCATCCAGGGTTGGCGCTCACAACTAGTTCTGCTCCCGAAAGGCCAGAGGCCTTTGTGATCAGGTCTACCTTCCGATCACGGGCCGCAGTGGCCAGTTCCGGCTGCAGTAGCGAGTAGGAGCCGCCAGCGCCACAGCAGAGGCCATCGTCGTTCAACTCGACTACATCGACATACTGGCTGAGTACCTTGCGGAGGGACATGTGAGCTCCCTGCACGTGGCGGAGATGACAGGGGTCCTGAACTATCACTCCAGGCCGGTCCCCATCTGGCAGCGAAGGCAGAGATTCCATACGCTCTTCCAGCCATTCGTGTACGTCTCTAACACGATCGGAGAACGTCCTCGCCTCTGGTGTCCCGAGAAGGTCGCCATAGGCCTTCAAGGCAGCTCCACAACCAGCCGAGTCGACCAATACCGGTTCGTTGCCTTTGAGAGCCTGGACTACTTGTTTGGCTAACCGCCGGGCTGTTCCATGAAGTCCAGCGTGCTCATGTAGGGCACCACAACAACCAGCAGTAGGCCCCGACCGAGCAACGGTGGAGCCTGTGACCTCGATGACGTACTGACACGCATCGTGCACCTCCGGCTGCCAGACGTCCATGACGCATCCGGTGAACAGGATCACATCGCCGTCTGCCCGGTAAGAGAGCCGGGAGCCAACCAGGGGAAGCCGCCTTGGCAGAAAACCAACTCGGGGGATCACGCGGAGACGTTGGAGCACAGCAAGGATCCTGCTGCCGAAAAGCAAAAGGCGATGTTGTGTCAGCGCCCACAGACCCACACGGAGGTGAACAGGGGCTCGTCTAACCGCAGACATTGCTGAGCGGGTACCTGAGATCAACTCGCCGAATGGAACCCCTGCCGGGCAAGCAGCTTCGCAACCGCGACACTGCATGCAGGTCTCCATGGCGTCATACCACTCATCATCACAGTCCACGCCACCTGTCTGGGCAGCACGCATCAGCACAATCCGTCCGCGAGGAGACATCCGCTCATCTCCAGACAGTCGAAAAGTCGGACAGTGCGGGAGGCACAGGCCACATCCCACACACGCAGTCAAGGAATCGTCGTCGAGGCTTAGCCAGCCTGTGGTCGATGGTCCCTTCATGCTGGAACGCTGTAGGGATCCCGATTCGGGTTCAAACGCCGGTGCGGGTCGAAATTCGCTTTCATGCGATCAGCAATGCATTTGACCGCTGGGTCTACACATTGAATAGCTGCAGCCTCGGGGCAGTGTGCCACTCCGATGGCTACATCCAAGATCGCTCCCTCTGGGAGATCACCAGTCAGCCTGTTCCTATGAGGTGGCAAGGATGGAGGGCCTTGCACCTTGACCATTCCGGAATCGATAAGAGCCGAGGCCTCGCGTTGAACATCCGCCTCATAACCCTCTAGACATACGTGGCTGTAGCTTCCATCCCACAAAATACTGGCGGGTCTATAGCAGGACTTCACCACGTCGGCAGGTGTTACGGAACCTCGTAGCCAGAGAGACCACTCCGGTATTGGCGTCGTTCTTAGGATCACACGGCCCATTAGGGCGAGGGTTCCGAGAGATCCAACCAGCAGGCGACACAGCTCGTAGCCACTTGCATTCTTCACAGTCGGGCCTCCAGCCTTAAATCGCTTGCCGTCGGCACCGACGCACTCTGCCTGAAGGAGGGCGTCACGGGCGAATCCAACTCGTTGGCGCCTAATGCTGTTCCATCCAACAGCCAGAGCTCCTCCAACGGTTGAGCCCACTGGCCCGGCCAGTGCCACCTCCTGGCGATGTTCTGCCAACACCTCAGCTAGGGCGGTGAGGGTGGTTCCTGCACCTACTAAAACTGTCATTTCGGCGGGATCATAAGCGTCAATGCCACTCGGGGCGGAAACAACTCTTACACCTTGACCAACCTCACCTCCCACGTCCCAACGCGTCCCACCACCCTTGACACAGACAGAGCCCGTGGTCCCTACCTCGTTACGGAACTCCTCAAGGTCACTCAAACCCAAACTCCCTCTGGCACTTCTGCTAGATGCATCACATCGCCACAACTACTGCCGGTAGGAAACATCTTGAGAGGGTTGGCATGGCCAACAGGGTCGAATGCATCCCGCAAGGCTCGCTGAGCACTCAAGTCGTCAGGCGAGTAGAGCAGAGGCATGAAGCCGCGCTTTTCTAGGCCAATTCCGTGCTCCCCCGAGAGTACGCCTCCAGCCTCAATGGCAATGCGTACGATCTCTTCACTGGCTGCATACACCCTCTCCATGACCCCAGGTTCGCGGGGGTCGAACGCCATCAGCGGATGGAGATTCCCATCGCCGGCATGAAACACATTGGCCACGATCAGGTCGTGACGTTCGACCGCCTCGTTAACTTTGGCCACCACTTCTGCCAACCGGGTACGGGGTACCACCGTGTCATGCAGGTAGTAGCCAGGCTTTATATGAGCGATCGCCCCGAAAGCATTCCTACGCCCTTTCCAGATGAGCTCCCTCTCCACATCGTCTGCTGCCACCCGAACGGTGCCAACCCCATTTTCATTGCCGACCCTCTTAACAATCTTGATTTCGTGAGTTACACCTTCTTCAAGACCATCAAGTTCCACGATGAGTACCGCTTCAGCGTCGCGCGGGTAGCCCGCTTCAACAAAGTTCTCAACCGCCTCAACCGTGTTTCGATCCATCATCTCGAGTGCTGCCGGCACAATTCCAGCCGCGATTATTCCGGTGACCGTTTCGGCTGCATCTACCAGCGACTGGAAATCCAATAGGAGTGTCCTGACAACAGGAGGATCGGGAGTCAGCCTTACTGCGATCCGTGCAGCTATTCCGAGTGTCCCCTCCCCTCCCACAAAGGCTCCGCGGAGGTCGTAGCCAACTGCATCACCAACCTCTGCACCCAATAGCACGGTGCTTGCGTCGGACAGCACCACCTCGATCGCAGCCACATGCTCACTTGTCACACCGTAAGCGAGGCAATGTGGCCCACCTGAATTGTTTGCTAGGTTCCCACCGATCGTGCATGCCTGCTGGCTCGACGGATCAGGTGCAAAGTGCAGACCTGTCCCTGCTAGATGCCTTGACAGATCAAGGTTTATCACCCCTGGTTCAACCCATGCGATGCGTCGCTCCACATCTACTTCCAGTATCCGATTCATCCGCGTGGTCGAGATCACAACGGGGTCGTTGCAGGGAACTGCGCCCCCGGAAAGACCGGTGCCAGCCCCACGGGGCACAAAGTCGCGGCCATGTGCAACCGCCACGCGAACGCACTCAGCTATCTGCCTAGTTGATTCCGGAAAGCAGACCGGCCCGGAATGCCCTCCTTCAATAATCGAACTGTCGCGTCCGTAGATCTCACGAGCGGCCCCACCTGCTGTCACGCGCCCAGCGCCAATCGCATCGGCTAGGTCAGCGATCAACTCGTCCGTTCCACTTGGCATCTTGTGAACCATCACGCCATTGTGACACGGCCTGTTAGGAAGTTGTAGAACCCACCGTTAGTGCTGGTCGTGCGTGGAAGCCAGCCACAGAGGCTGTAGGAAGTTACCCGTGAGCAAGCTCGGAAATTTGGCTACACGCGGGAACACTCCTGTTTTGGCGCTTTCGGTTGCTACAGGAATCATCGTGGCCACTCTGATCGCTGGATTCGAACACCTGACAGCCGAAGTTCTCTTCCATCGGCTTCAAGAGCGCCCCCTTTGGCAGATAGCTGCTGCTCCCGGGTTTGGAATACTCCTTGCTGCCCTGATTCTGCGTTATGCGGGGCGAATGGGTACCTCTTCTACATCTGACGAGTTCATTCGTGCCTTCCATGAGCGCTCTCCTCGTCTCCCTCTCCGCGAACTCCCAGCGAAGCTCCTGGCTGGCGTGGTCACCATTGGGATGGGGGGCTCACTTGGCCTGGAAGGCCCCTCGATATACGCCGGAGCAACCGTGGGCCTAAGCATGCGGGACCGTTTCGGGCGTTGGTTGAGCCGAGACGATGTGAAGGTCCTCTTAACTGCTGGAGCCGCAGCCGGAGTTGCTGCCGTATTCAAAGCACCAGCCACAGGTGTCCTCTTCGCCCTCGAGGCTCCCTACCGAGATGACGTCAACCGACGAGCTCTGTTGCCATCCCTGCTTGCCGCAACCAGTAGTTACGTCATCTACATAAACCTGATCGGTTCAAAGGCCGTGGTCCCATTCCTCAACAACCCGGCAAACAGGCTGGGCTTCAACCAGGATCAACTGTGGTTCACAGTTGACGATTTGGCCGGTTTCTTTGCCGGCGTCGAGACCGCTGATGTGTTCGGGGCCATCCTATTGGGCCTTCTGGCCGGCCTCGGCGGCCGTTCGATGGCATGGCTGGTCCGTTGGTCAAAGGCCCGTTCCAGAGAGACAGCCTTCGTTCCAAAGATCTTGACGGGCGGAATCCTCTTGGCTGGCCTAGCGGTATTGGCAGACACCCTCTTCGGAGCCCCCCTGACAATTGGTCCAGGGTTTGAAGCAATGGGCTGGGTGGTCGGACCCGACCACGGCCTAGGCCTAATAGCCCTCCTCTTTGGAGTTCGGATGGCAGCGACTCTTGTCACTCTCGCCTCCGGTGGTGTAGGTGGTCTCTTCATCCCACTCGCCGTCCAGGGCGTAATTCTAGGACAACTGACAGGACAAATTCTAGGCAGTGACAGGCCAGGCCTATATCCAACCCTCGGCCTTGCTGCCTTCTTGGGCGCTGGCTACCGCGCTCCGATTGCCGCTGTAATGTTCGTGGCTGAGGTTTCAGGCGGTTCCTTCGTAGTACCAGCCCTCGTCGCTGCTGCTGTGAGCCAGGTCGTAGCCGGACCCTCTTCGGTCGCTGAACATCAGCAGGGCGTCAGACTGGGGCACCTTGAGCGGCGTTTCACCCTGCCGGTCACATCTGCGCTTACAACCGAGGTGTTGACCATCCCACCCGATGCCACGGCAGCTGAGTTCGTCTACCTGCACGTTCTGGCCCGAAGGGAACGTTCAGTCGCAGTGGTTGATGGGGGACACTACCTAGGCATAGTGAGCCTGTCGGAGGTCTCCGCCTTGGAGCGGGCCGACTGGGATGACACGCCAGTCAGTGAGATCCTCAGGACGGACCTTCCTGCAGTCCTTCCCTCATGGACTCTTAGGGATGCAGTCATGGCCATGGAGGAATCCGCTGTGGACGTGCTTGCTGTCATCGATTCAGAGCAACGGTTCATCGGGGTGGTTCGCGAAGAAGACATCCTGAAGTTGGACGAGATCTTGGAAGAGACTGGAGGTTGAACCTGGGCATGCAGGCGCTATTCAACCTGTGACAGAACCCGGCTTTTCTCCAGAATCGGTTGATTCTTCGTCGTCAAACTCGTCAGCCCATGAATCGAACGCCGTCGACTCTCCCGAGCCCACCGAATCATCCTCAGCATTACTAAGGCTGTCGAAAATCGAATCAAAGTCGAGATCCTGGTTTCGCTTGAGGGCTCGTGCCTCTTCGAAGCGACGATGCCGACCCTTCTTCACAGCAGACTCTCCCCTTCAGATCACGAACAGTCCGTCAGTCTACCCACCAGATGCTCCAGTGGAGCAGTGAGAGAAGACCAACGGGAGAGTCTAATTGTTGCGTGGAATCAGAACGAGTTCCCCAGCACCGTCGAATGCCAAGGCAGCCCGACCCGACAGGAGTTCTTCCACAGGTTCACCGATCAGGTCATGTCGCCAACCGTGAGCCATTCTAGATGCCTTTTCCCTGCGGATAAGTGCCTCGATATCAGACCTAGTCCCTACTAAGGCAGGGTCCATTTGCAAGTCACGAGCCAACTGTGCCACCCATGCCGAAACAAGCGTCACGGCAGCTCTCGATTCCTGCTGGCGGCCCCCGCTGCGGTCTTCGTCAGGCAAAAGTGGCGGAAGGTTCCCTGCCTCTGCCACGGCCTTCAGAATTCCCTCTGCACTGGCACCCTTGAGGTGCTTGGCATCAATGCCCCTGACCTTCCTTAAGTCCTCCATACTTGAAGGCCGCCTTTGCGCTATTGCGACAACTGCAAGGTCGCTAAGCACGTGCCGAACAGGCCGATCAACTCGCGCCGCTCGCCGTTCTCTCCAAGCTGCGACAGACCGGGCAACGAGGCTCGCTTCGCCGCGGAGGCTGCGAGCTTCCTTGATCCTGCGCCAGGCATCCTCCGGCACTCGCCGAGTGACCTCTCTTTGAAGCATCTCTTCGCATTCGGCAACCGCCCACGCCAGGCGCCCCCTAGCTTCCAATCCCGCCATTAGGCGATCGTGTATCTCCAACAGGTGTGCAACGTCGGTTGCCGCGTATGCGAGTTGAGACTCTGTCAAAGGCCGAGACAACCAGTCTGTCAGGCGATCTCCCTTTGAGAGCCTGAATCCCAACTCACGATGCGAGAGGGCCGACAGTGACGGCGAGGACATCCCCATGAACCCTGCAGCCAACTGCGTGTCAAACAGGTGCCGCGGGGTGGTGCCACATGCCCGCTGGAACACCTCGATGTCTTGTCCTGCCGCGTGCATCACCCAGAGTGTTTCCGACTCGAGAAGGACAGTTAGGGGGGACAGATCTATCTCCAAGGGGTCGAGCAGAACCAAACCTCCTGACCACGCGATCTGAACAAGGGCAACTCTTGGGAAATAGGTTCGTTCACGGTGAAATTCGGTATCGACCGCTATTCGCTCCTCGCCCTGAAGTTGGTCGAGAAGGTCTAGAAATGCAGCCTGCTCTACGAACAGGTCCCACTTGAGTTTCGGCTGGCTGCTCAGATCAGGTCTCCTGCTTAGACCGGCTAGCCACTTGGGACAAGCCGCTCGCCGTGAATTCTTGCTGTCAGGCACTCATCTGATTCACGGGTATCGCGTAACAGGATGTCGCCACTCGGGAACTCACTGATCCCGATCTCTAGAACTACCATTCCGCTCCCTTCAAGGTACGGCGCGCCACCCTATCGGTCGCTCAGTTGCCGTCAGGGACTGTCCAAGGGAGATCATCAGGTGTATCGACATCGCGCGTTGATTCCGGATCGATGCCGTTCACCTGCCGGACCGGCACTTCACTGGCCAAGTCGCGCGGCGCTCTCACTCCCCTATTGAACGCAGACAGGACTTGTTGCCTAAGTGAAAGCGGCCAACACGCATGGAGCCACTCGTATTGACCATTAACCACGGGCACAACAAGGTGTTCCGGTTCCTCAGTGGCTGCATCCATCAGCATCTGGATTGAGATTGCTGAGGGAGCAATGAAATCGCATGCCAGCACTACTACGTGCGTCAACCCCGAACCGTCGAAGGCCTCCATGGCTGTGACAATTCCCCCCAGCGGACCTTCTCCTTCCCAACGGTCTGGAACGACGCGAAGACCCTGGCCAGAAAGCGAGTCATCACTACGGCCGATGGCAACTACCTCACGAGCGCCGGCAACGTTAAGGGCATTTGCTGCCAAGCCAAGCAGCGAAACACCACCTGTCTCAACCGAAGCCAAGAGGGCCTTGTCAGAACCCATTCGTCGACTTGATCCACCTGTGAGCACGGCTCCCACAAACTCGATATACCTAGCGTGTCGATTCTCCATTGCCAAGAATGCTAGTAAACCACCCTCGTCCTTATGGCTGGCCTTGCCATGGCAGGAACCGATTCGCAGCCGTATGCGCCAGTAGGGTTAGGCGATGTCGATTCCCCTTGACGACATACCGAACTGGGTAGATCTACCCCCATGGGTGCACCCGGACCTCCTCGAGGATGTCAGTCTGGCTGTGCTATTGGCAGCGGTGATCGCTGCAGCTCTCGTTCTGCGATTTGTCCGCAAGGTAGCAGTACGTGTGCTCGTCGTAACAGCACTACTTGCATTCGCCATCGGACTCTGGGATCAGAGGGCCCAGTTGCAGAGTTGCACCGACGACTGCCAATGCGAATTATTCGGTCAGGTCGTACACATCCCTGCCAACAAGAACCCGCTCTGCCAAGGGGCATAACTCGGCGATCAGCAGGCAGACGAGACGATCTCCAAGCGCAACACGTTCGTCGAACGAGAGTGAACGTTGGTTCCGGCCAGGACACCCACCAACTCACCAGGTTCAACGTGTCCCGCATCGCGTGCGGCAACAACGGCCGCCGCGACCCTCTCCTCTATATTGCCCTGTTCGGCGAGGTGTAGCGGTTCGGTGCCCCAACTGAGGGTCAGTTGACCGACTGTTCGCTTGTCGGCGCTGAAACCAAGGATCTTGGCCTCGGGTCGAAATCGCGCCATTGACCGCACAGTGAAGCCAGAACCCGAGATACACAGCACGGTCCTGATTCGCAGTTCTGCAAGTGCCCTGGCCGCTGCCATCGTCATCGCATCGGTGATTGCACTTTCCGGATCGTTCCTGTTGGTTAGACGCAAATCAGACAACTCTGACGCCCAAGACCGATGATCAAACTCGTCGTCAGCACGCTCGGCAATACGCGACATGGTGGCTACCACATTGGCCGGGTCGCTGCCGATTGCGGTCTCGCCCGAAAGCATCACTGCGCTCGATCCGTCCCAAACTGCGTTTGCCACATCTGAGACTTCGGCCCGCGTCGGCTCCGGGTTGCTAATCATCGTCTCGAGCATTTGGGTTGCCGTGATGGCAGGGCGACCAAGGGCGATGCACTCCCGGATGATCTCCTTTTGGAGAATAGGAAGTTCCTCGAGACGGCACTCATTACCCAGGTCGCCGCGGGCCACCATGATCGCCCCGGATGCACCGATAATCGCAGCCAGGTCGTCGACCGCAGCCCGAGTCTCGATCTTGGCGACCACGAGCGGGCCGGCCGGGTGTTGTTCCACGGGAAGCCGTCTCAGATCATCCACAGATCGGACAAATGAAACAGCCACCATGTCTATGTCAAGTTCCAAGAAATATTCGAGAGCTAACAGGTCCTCTGCAGTCGGCGCTGTCATCGACAAACGATCGGATGGCACGTGCACACCAGGGCGACCAGTGAGGGTGCCACCATGCATCACCCTTGCTAGCAGATGGTCACCAGAGGTCTCGGTTACCTTGAGAATTACCCTTCCGTCGCCAATACTCAGTCGATCACCAGCTTGGACATCTTCTAGGAGGCCGTCATAATCGACTTCCATGACCTCGGCAGTGCTCTGACCCCGCCCTACAGAGAGCCGGATCTCCGACTTCTCGATGATCGATAGCGGTTTCTCTCCGAAGGAGGCAGCTCGCACCTTTGGCCCAGGAAGGTCCACGAGTATGCCAACAGGCTTACCTTCTTCAGCAGAGAGCCTACGAATAAGCTTGAGGCGTTCGGCTGCTTCGTCAAGTGTTCCGTGGGCCAGTCCAAGTCTTGCCACATCCATTCCTGCACGTATGAGGTTCCGCAGAGTGGCCACGTCCTCGGAAGCAGGCCCAATTGTTGCAATGATCTTGGTGCGTCTAGCCATTCATCCACGCTACAGGTCGAGAATCGACTCAGGTTTCCACCTACTTGTGCCCAAGCCCCGTAGAGCCCTTCCAGCGAAGCGGGTACGGTCAGCACGATGGCTTCACATATAGGTGCTGGAATCCATCCATTCCTCCAGCATCCAGGTGTTCTAGCGTTTGCTCATCGAGGGGGTACGGGCGATGGACCAGAAAACACCATGGTCGCGTTTAGACACTCTGTTGAGTTGGGCTACAACTACTTGGAGACCGATGTCCACCTGACCGCCGATGGTGTGGTGGTGGCATTTCATGACGATTCCCTTGACAGGGTTACTGACTCAAAAGGCCTCATCTCGAAGCTTTCTTGGGAACAGGTAGCCCAAGCCCGGGTCGGTGGAACAGAGACGATTCCGCGCCTAGCCGACCTACTGCAGGCCTTTCCTGGGGTACGCATAAACATTGACCCCAAGGAGGACTCCGTTGTTGAGGCGCTTGCCGAGGTGATTCAACAACACGAAGCCCTAGACAGGGTCTGCATTGGAGCATTTTCGGACAACAGGCTCGCTATCTGTCGAAACCTCCTCGGCGCTGGACTGTGTACGTCGGCCGGACCGGGCGCCACAGCGCGTTTCCGTCTTTCAAACTTCGGATTCCCGTTCCATGCACCACCTTGGCATTGTCTCCAAGTCCCGGTCAGGTCAAAGGGTTTGAAGATTGTTGACAGACGCTTTGTCGAACATGCCCACCGGATGGGCCTACAGGTTCATGTCTGGACCATCGATCATCCAAAGGAGATGCATGATCTTCTCGATCTTGGGGTTGATGGAATCATGACCGACCGTCCGATCGTCCTTCGCGATGTGCTCCTCGAACGCGGCCAATGGGTCTCAGTGTGAACTGACCAGCATCCAGGTACAGGGCCGTCAAATCTGTTCGTGCCGCTGACAGAATGCCCCCATGAAAAACCTAGGACTGTCAGAAATCCGTTTGTTCTTGCACCTGCTCGGTGTAGCCGGATGGGTTGGAGGTCAGTTGACTATGGCTGCGCTAGTTCCGGTGTTGAGAAAGCTCGGCCCGGATGCTCCACGGTTGGCAGCCAAGCGCTTCGGACCCGTGGCATGGTGTTTTTTCGGCCTTGCTGTTCTAACCGGTGTATGGAATCTCTTTGAGGTGAGCCTTTCCGTTCGTGATTCCGCCTATCTCGTGACTCTCTTCGTCAAGTTGCTTCTAGTCGGCCTGTCGGGAGCCTTCGCTGCCATACACAGCAACACTTCGTCGGTAACCGTTCGGGGCGCTACCGGGGCTCTTGGAGTGACAGCGGCTCTCGGAGCGCTCCTGATGGGCGCTGTTCTGTCCCTCTGAAACAATGCGGAAGGACAGGACTCCTTAACTCTCTGTGGAATACCTGTGCACATCAACGATGGGTTCTGGGGAAATCACAGTTCTTTCTGGGGAAATGTCCTCTAGCCGTTGACGAACTCTTCCCCTATGTGCATGATGCTCCCCACGCCGAACACGGCGAAGGGAGACGGAACCGGATGGAACCGACACCCGAAGCGGGAGCGAGCGCAAGCTCTGAATCCGCTGAGGCTTGTTGGGACCCTGAGGAAGCCCTAGAGAAGTGTTCGGGGAGGACCGCAACCACGCTGATCTCGAAGGGGACCAGCGGGACGGCCAGGGGCACGGAGGTGTCACGGTCGGTGTGGCGAATCCGGGTCGCAAGACCCAGAGGAGTTTCACCGAACGAGTTACCAACCGGCTCGGGTTGTTTCCAGGTTGTACCGTCGCCTTCGGGCGGTGGTGCCAACTTGGTGTCTGTGGGACGAAAGGAGCGGCTCCGAGGAGTTAACCGGTTCGCCGGAAGGCTACTCGGGGCCGTTTCCGCGTCCAGAAGTGGAATTTCGAGTCGGCGGTCATGTTTTCACGAACTTGTCGGAATGTTACATGATCGCAACACTGCCCCCGTGTATGTTGCGAAATTGTTGCACTTGCATCCACCCCGGAAACGCGCAATCCTCCTAGCGTTAGATCACACACCAGATCCGGCTCGATCCCGAGTCGGTGGCTGACAACAAAAAGGGGTATACCACAATGATGTCAACCATCCTCACCCTGATCGTTATGGCGATCGTATTCCAGGGTGTTGTGGCAGTTCTAGACAGCATTCTCGACACCGTGGGTGTCAACAGCATGCTGAAGGGCCTGCCCGTCGTCGGTGCCAACCTCACACTTATTTGGGCGTATCTATTTGTCCTAATCAGTGAAGTGGGTGGTTTCGGCTATGCGGCCTCAACAGAGGTCCTAGGCCTAGGTGCCTTTGGTACCGATGTTGGAACGGCGCTGGCAATAGTCGGCTTCATTCCGATCAAGGACGCCGCAATCAGTGCGCTGGGCAAAGGCCTAGCACGCTAGTCCACGTTCGAGCAGAAAACCCCGTCACCATACGGTGGCGGGGTTTTTGCTGTTTTAGACTCAAGCGACTCGGTCCTAGCCTCTAGAAGATGGAGAAACGACACCACCGGTGAACCACGATCGAACAAGCCGTCCCTACGTTTTGGGTGTGGACCTAGACGGAGTCTGCGGTAACTACACCAGTGCCTTTCGTTCCGTGGTCGCCCAAGAAACCGGGGTCTCCGAGGAGTCACTCCCCCTTTTGCGCTCGTGGGATTTCAAGGAGTGGGGTTTAACCCCTGAAGGTTTTGAAAGGCTTCACTTTTTGGCGGTCAGCGAACATCGGATCCTCCGGTCTATGCCGGTAATCGACGGAGCATCAGAGACCCTCTGGCGCATGTCCGATGCTGGAGTTTGGATTCGGGTAATTACCCACCGCCTTTACGTGAACTGGGCTCATGCAACCGCAATAGCTGACACCGTGGATTGGTTAGACCGTGCCCGAATCCCCTACCGAGACATCTGCTTCCTGGGTGATAAGCCCGAAGTGGAAGCAGACCTCTACATCGACGATGGACCACACAACGTTGAGGCCCTTCGCTCGTCGGGCAACCGAGTCATCGTCTTCGATGCTCCCTACAACCAACACCTCAACGGTCCGAGGGCACGAGATTGGCTGGAGTGCGAACAGTTGGTCAGGGAAGATGCTGCGTCAAATGGTTTCGAGATCCAAGGCCAACTGCCCGGCTTGGAAGCAGGCACAAATCGGCTCGGTAGTTGAGGGATGCCTCAACTATCGCCAACAAACGCTCTCCGGGCCATAGCTAAATCGTCCGGGTTGGTTATCCCCATCCATTTCTCCCTTGATCTCACAACATCCACGGCCAGGAGGCCACGCTCTCGTTGTTCTTCTAAAGCCACCGGTAAGAGAAACTCTGTGCTCGCATCGTGGGTATGAAGAGAGTGGAACTCCTGCCACTGCTGATCCAACTGCTCTAACGCGGATCGGGGGAGTCCCCACAGGTTCATCGAAACCAGTGCATCCGCAGGGAGTGAGCCAGACGGTTTCTCCGAGCGGATGAGTCCACCTTCCTTCCTAATTCCGTGTGTCTCAACTAATCCGACCAGATGGGTATCCTCCACTTCGCAGATTCCACGGGAAACGGAACCGGTCGGAGAGAGGGTTCCAGCAAGCTCATAGGCAACGAGGGTGGCCCTTCCAGTATCGACCTTAGGCAGGGCATGTGCTGCCAGAGTTGCTCCATTCGGACCGTAGTAGTCGTCCGCGTTTAGGACCACTACCGGCCCAGAACTAATTGCTGCTGCACAGAGCACCGCGTGGCCGGTGCCCCAGGGTTTCGAACGAGGTGGTCCAAAAGTGTCCTGGTGGGCAATCCGTATGGCCGATGATGAATGGTTTTGAGAAACAAGGTGATCTCGGAGCAGTTCGTCGATGTCGGATCTAGCCACGATGATGACCTCGCTAATAGCACTCCCTGCTGCGTCTCTGATCGCGAAATCAAAAAAGGTCTCGTCATTGGGACCCACCGGAGCAAGTTGCTTGGTACCGCCGAATCGTGCACCCAGACCTCCGGCCAAGATCACAAGGGTGGGGCTCATAGATCATCACCTGCAGACACGCCGGAGTTGCCAAGTGGGGATTTCAGAGTCTCCTGTATTGGGTGCTTGTAAAAAACAAGTTCCATATTGTCGGACGATACATCGCCTGTAGGTTCATTCTTAGGAGGACAAAGACAATGTCAGTTATGACGTATTGGGTACGTAACACCCATTTGTCATTACCACATGCATTTCCCTGCAGGTTGAACTAACTTCACAGTTGCTGACATAACCCCAATGGGAGAGACCTCGGCCAGACCGGGGCGCCGAAGGAGCAACCGCCCTCGGAAACTCTCAGGCGACTGGACCGTTGGGGCTGGCAACTCTGGAGAGAGACCGGCCGTAATCGGTCCACCGACGGGGCAAGCCTAGCTGGGGTATCGCACCTCTCTAGGTCTATCTCTCAGGTACTGGACAGAGGAGGGCATGTATGAAGCATGTGCCCCCTATCCAGAATGGATACCAAAGAGATGCTGAGCCCATCTGACCTCCACCCGAACCTGAGTGAGCTCCTCGACGAGGGAGCGTTTCACCGCCGCCACCTCGGGCCCGATGAAGCGGCAATCGACAAAATGCTCGAAGTGGTCGGCGCCTCCGACTTGGATGAGTTGATAGCCGCTGTCCTACCCGAATCAATCAGGGATACTGCCTTGCTTGATCTTGCTGGGCCAATAGGAGAAGCAGAGACGCTTTCACTTCTCCGCGAGTTCGCCAATCGCAACAAAGTCATGACAAGCCTTATCGGCGAAGGTTGGTACGACAACTTCATGCCGACAGTCATTATGCGAAACGTGTTTGAGGATCCTGCCTGGTACACCGCATACACCCCCTACCAACCTGAGATTTCCCAAGGGAGACTCGAAGTACTCCTGGGATTCCAGACGATGATCGCCGAACTGACTGGAATGGATCTGGCCAACGCTTCGCTACTAGACGAAGCGAGTGCTGGTGCCGAGGCGATGTCATTGCTAAGGAGTGCGTACCGGGGAAATCGCAACACCTTCCTAATCGATTCTGACTGCCACTCACAGGTAATCGATGTGGTCCGGACCCGTGCCAAGCCGCTGGGAATCGAAATACAAGTAGCCGATCCATGGGAGATCAGCCTTGCCGAGGGGCATGACCTGTTCGGCGTCCTTATTTCCTATCCCGGTTCCAGTGGGAAACTACGACCACTAGACACCCTCGTCGAGAGCTTGAAAGAGTCAGGACTGGGTGTCGCAGTGACTGCTGACCTCCTTGCACTCTGCTTACTGACCCCGCCCGGTGAAGTCGACGTCGACGTGGTCGTCGGGTCAGCTCAGCGCTTCGGTGTGCCGATGGGCTTTGGTGGACCGCATGCAGGTTTCATGGCTGTCTCCCAAGAGCACACGAGAAGGCTCCCAGGACGCCTGGTCGGGACGTCGATAGACTCAGACGGCCAGAGAGCCCAGCGGCTGGCCCTGCAAACACGCGAACAACACATAAGACGAGAGCGCGCTACATCCAACATTTGCACGGCGCAAGTCTTGCTCGCGATCATCTCTGCCCTGTATGGCGCCTACCACGGTCCAGCAGGGCTTCGACGCATCGCCCAACGCACTAACCGCCTCACTTCGATTCTTGCAACGGCTCTAGCTGACGCTGGCTTTGAGATCCTAAATGAGTTCTTCTTTGACACGATCTCAGTCCGGTTGCCGGAAAGGGCCGACGAGATCATTGCCTCCGCACTCAAGCACGGCTGCAACCTGCGCCGCATCGACGCCCACACAGTTGGCATCAGCCTTGACGAGACCTCCCTGCCTTCCACCGTCGAAACGGTGCTGTCGTCATTTGGGATCAACGACGCCGATGTACCAGCCCTTGATGCCACTTGCCGAGCAGGTATCCCCGCTGAGATGCAGAGGCGCTCGTTGTTTTGCACCTCCAAGTTCTTCAACTCCCACCACAACGAAACCTCAATGCTCCGATGGCTCAGACGGCTTGCGGACCGTGACCTTGCCCTGGACAGGACGATGATTCCCCTCGGATCCTGCACAATGAAGCTCAACGCGACTACTGAGATGACTGCTGTGTCATGGCCGGAATTTGCCCGAATCCACCCTTACGCACCAAGTGACCAGGTGACCGGCTACCTAGAACTGATTGCCGATTTGGAACGGATGCTCACAGAAATTACTGGTTACTCAGCAATTTCGTTACAACCCAATGCAGGTTCCCAGGGAGAACTGGCAGGATTGCTCGCCATCCGTGCTTGGCATGAATCACGCGGTGACCACCAACGGGTCACCTGCCTAATCCCCTCCTCTGCACACGGGACCAATGCTGCCAGCGCTGTCATGGCCGGCATGGAGGTAGTGGTGGTCGATTCCGCCGAGGATGGCAGTATTGATCTACAGAAATTCAAACTCAAGATTGGGGAAGTCAGCGACTCCCTTGCTGCATTTATGATCACCTACCCATCAACACATGGGGTGTTTGAGCCACACATCATGGGGTTATGCGAGCTGGTCCACAAGGCCGGTGGACAGGTCTACTTGGATGGTGCAAATCTGAACGCCATGGTCGGTTTGGCCCGGCCCGGGCATTTCGGGGCGGACGTCTCGCACCTCAACCTCCACAAGACATTCTGCATTCCACATGGCGGCGGTGGGCCCGGAGTTGGCCCCGTGGCGGTCAGAGAACACCTAGCTCCCTTCCTGCCCAGCCACCCTTACCTCAGAGACACAGACTCTGCTCTTGGAGTCGGCGCAGTGTCTGGTGCCCCATTCGGTTCCGCAGGAATTCTCCCAATCTCGTGGGCTTACATCACAATGATGGGTGCATCTGGCCTACGCAGAGCTACGGAGTTGGCGATCCTCTCAGCAAACTACGTTGCAACCCGCCTCCGACCATATTTTCCGATCCTCTACAACGGTGAGGGAGGTTATGTCGCCCATGAATGCATCCTGGATGTCAGAGTCCTCTTCGAACACGGTGTATCCGCAGAGGATGTCTGCAAGCGTCTCATCGACTATGGATTCCACGCACCTACAGTTTCTTTTCCGGTTTCGGGAACCCTCATGATCGAACCCACCGAGTCAGAGGACCTAATCGAGATAGACCGTTTCTGTGATGCGATGATCGCAATTGCTGGTGAGGCTGCGAAGATCGCCTCCGGAGAATGGCCGCCAGATGACAATCCCCTGGTCAATTCACCTCACACTGCTGAACATCTCGTCGGTGCCTGGAATCACCCCTATGACAGGGAGACCGCCGCCTTTCCCATGTCCGGAATGGGCCCCGACAAGTACTGGCCTCCCGTTGCCCGGCTCGATTCCACCTATGGCGACAAGAACCTCACTTGTTCCTGTCCTCCCATTGAGTAACCAGAGCTGACTTCGAATCAGAACAGATCTGCCGGACTACAAGACCGAACTCCTGCAACATTACGGTCACCTGCATGTCCGACACATCTGTCTCGTGTGACCTTGTCTCCTTCCAAGAGCAAGCCATTGGCTTTATCGAGGCCAACTGCTCGAAGCGCGGTGGGGGTGGCGGCCAGATCGTTGGCGACGGTGTCACTGAAGCGCGGGCGTTCCAGTCGGCTCTGGCAACTGCTGGCCTAGCCGGGCTCACCTATCCCGCAGAGTTCGGTGGTGCCGGCCTGACTAAAGAGCACCAAGAGGCCTTCGATGAGATTTCAACTGCATGGCACCTTCCCAACCAGGCCCTCGCTATCTCGCATGGAATGTGCCTGCCAATGCTCAACCAGTTCGGCACTGACACTCAACGTTCTACCTTCATGCCTGACAACATCAGTGGGCGAACCATCTGGTGTCAGATGTTCTCTGAACCAGGTGCTGGGTCCGATGTTGCGGGACTATCCACACGAGCTATCAGAGACGGGGACCAATGGGTGCTCAACGGTCAGAAGGTATGGACCTCAGGGGCGCACTACTCCGACTACGGAATCGTTATAGCCCGTACCGATCCCAATGTCCCAAAGCACCAGGGGCTCTCCATGTTCATTGTGGATGTGGCCGATCCAGCGATCGACGTGCGACCACTCCGGCAGATCTCGGGTGCAGAGGGTTTCAATGAAGTCTTCTTCACCGACCTTCACATCCCAGTCGACTGGCTCCTTGGAGACCTCAACCAGGGCTGGAGCCTTGCTCTGGCAATGCTCATGTTCGAGCGGGTCTCTATCGGAACTGGAGCGGGAGCGCTTGCTGGCGAGTGGCAATCACAGAGACTCATCAATCTGGCTGAACAACTTGACCAAACCCAAGATCCCTGTGTACGTCAGGGCCTAGCGGATCTCTGGATCCGAGAACGCATCAAGGTCTTCGTTGGCAAACGGATTCGCGATGCAGTCAGTGCCGGCAAGGTACCTGGGCCTGAGGGATCCATCGCAAAACTTAACGGAGCTCTTCTCGCGAGGTCCATACGCGATGTCTCTATGCAACTTCTTGGACCTGCCGGACAGGCATGGGAACCCGAAGGCGGTACCGGCGAGCAATGGTCCAACTTCTGCCTCGCAGCAGCGGCTGCCAGCATCGCTGGTGGAACAGACGAGGTTCAGCGCAACATTATTGGAGAACGCGTCCTTGGACTCCCAAGAGAGCCGAATCCTTTCAAAGACGTTGCATGGGAACAAGTGCCTAGGAACTAGACGCTTGCTGATACCCAGTAGTTGGAGGCTGGGGGCCATCAGAGCCGTTCCTCTGGTAGATCTCGAGATGTCTAGGAGAGAAAGAACACCACATGACGCATCATGACTTGTTGATAATTGGTGCTGGCTCTGGGAACACAATTCTCCAAAGTGACTACTCCGGGATGGACGTAGCCATCGTTGAGCCAGTGGCGTTCGGTGGAACCTGCCTCAACCGCGGCTGCATCCCTTCCAAAATGTTCGTGCATGCTGCAGACGTGGCCCTCTCAGCTCGCAGGGGTGAGGCCCTTGGCGTCCACACCACCTTTGAGAGCGCCGATTGGCCAAGCATCAGAGACCGCGTCTTTGCCAAGATCGACCCCATCGCTGCAAATGGTCGCGACTACCGCCTCGGACTTGAGAACGTGACCGTCTATGAGAGCTACGCGCGCTTCACTGGTGACAGGTGTGTCAATATCAAAGGAACTAGCGTCTCAGCTGACCAGATCGTTGTTGCTGCCGGCGGAAGGCCCGCCACTCCCAACCTCCCTGGTCTGTCTGAGGTGCCGTTCCATACCTCTGATTCCATCATGAGGCTGGAGTCCCTCCCTGAGCATCTGGTGATTCTGGGGGGTGGCTTTATCGCCATCGAGATGGCACATGTCTTCGAGGCCCTAGGTAGTCGTGTGACAGTGGTTCACCGTGGCGACCTCCTTCTCCGAGGAGCAGATGTTTCAATCAGAGAAAAGATCACCGAGATCTACTCGGCCCGCATGGATGTTCGTCTAAACACGGGTGTCGTCGCTGTGTCATACGGCGACAGGTTCCGGCTCGAGTTAAGTGACGGTCCTACTCTGAATGCCGATCAATTGCTCCTTGCAACGGGCAGGCGCCCCAACACGGATACTCTCGATGTAGCCGCAGCGGGCATCGAAACAGATGCTCGAGGCCTGATCACCACTGATGAATACCTTCGGACCTCTGCTAGGGGCGTTTGGGCTTTAGGGGATATCACTAACCCTGCACAGCTGAAGCACACTGCAAATGCCGAGGCGCGCCTCCTCACCCACAACCTTTTAAATCCCCAAGACCTGAGGGCAACAGACAACTCCCTCACTCCTTACGCCGTGTTCGGACATCCCCAGATAGCAAGTGTCGGGGCCACCGAACAGAAACTTCGTAGTGCTGGAACTCCGCATATCGTGTCGGCGCGAAACTTCTCTGACATTGCTTATGGCTGGGCCATGGAGGACAGGACAGGTTTCGTAAAGCTCCTGGCAGATCCCAACTCTAGGAAGTTGCTGGGGGCCCACATAGTCGGCCCACATGCCCCCACGCTCATCCAACTGTTAATCCAAGGTATGACGTCTTCGCTTACCGTGGATGAGATGGCCCGAGGTCAATTGTACGTTCATCCTGCGATGCCTGAGGTAGTTGAGCAGGCTCTTCTGGGGCTCTGAACCGACTAGGGCAAGGCCTCTAGTGTCGCTCGAGCCCACTTGTAGTCAGGCTTGCCGTTAGGACCCCTCTGGATGTGATCCACTAAGAGAATCCTCTTTGGTACCTTGTAGCCAGCTAGAAGCGTGCGGGCATGCAATCTCAGCACCTTCTCATTAAGTTCATCTCCGGCACCGCTGCTTGGTTCAACCACTGCGGCTACTGCCTCTCCCCAACGGTCGTCGGGTGTTCCTACAACGTTGCAGTCGACTACGTCAGGATGTTCCTTGAGCGCCTCTTCAACTTCCTCCGGATACACCTTCTCTCCACCAGAGTTGATACACGCAGATCCCCTGCCAAGCAGGGTGATCGTTCCATCCTCCTCTACGATTGCCCAGTCGCCCGGCATAGACCAGCGGCGCCCTCCGATCATGGGGAATGTGTCCTCGGTCTTGGCCGAGTCCTTGTAGTACCCCAGTGGTATCGGCTCCCCGAGAGCAAGCAGGCCGCGCTCACCGGAACCGGGAACCACATCCAGGCCATCCTCGTCGAACACCCTTGCCTTGTCACCGAGGGAAAACCGTGCTGTGGGGGCAGAGCCAAGGCTCCTTGAGGTGACCTGGGAACCAATTCCGGTTCCTTCACTGGAGCCGAGAATGTCCACAAGGGTGCAGTCGTGGTGCTTCAACAATCCTGCCTTTACGGGCGCGCTGAACATGACCCCCGAGGACAACAGGAGGCGGAGTGAACTGAGGTCCCATGATCTACCGCTCTCTTCTGCCCGGTCTAGCGAGTCAAGCATTGGTCTGGCAAAAGCATCACCCACGATGGTGACCATCGTTATCTCTTCGGATTCCACGATTCCCCAAAGCTCATCGGGATCAAAGGATCTCTGTCCCAGAGTGACGAGCATCCCGCCGTGGGTGAGAGTCGCCAAGCTGCTCAAGCCGGAGGTTCCATGCATGAGTGGCGCTGCACAAAGCTGTCTGATTCGGGTTCCAGCAGCCAAGATGCGGGTTGCCGTGGCGGCTGCTTCGGCGGGAGTCGCCGGCAGTTCCTCTCCCATAGAGACAAACGTCTTTTCCATATTGGCGAACAGGGCATCGTGTGACCACATGACAGCTTTGGGCATCCCCGTCGTGCCACCTGTGTATAGAAACCAAAGGTCACTTCCAGAGCGCTCTATCCGTGACATTGGAGGGCCCTCAAGGGCCTCTTCATAGGAAAGTGACCAGGGTGGCGCCGACACTCCACCCACTTGAACCAAGGCCTTTAACTTCGGAAACTGCTTTCTTACCGCGTCGACTCTGTCTGAAAGACTGTGGTCAAAGAAGAGCGCTTCGGCATCCGAGTTATCAAGGATGTACGCCAACTCATCTCCCAAGTATCGGTAGTTGACGTTTGCGGGCACACAACGCAACTTGAATGCTGCGTACTGAGCTTCTGGATACTCGTATCCGTTGTAGCAGTAGAGGGCGACCTTGGAACCGGCTTCTAGGCCAAGTGCCTGCAATGTCCCAGCGAGGCAGGCGGCACGGTGGTCGTAGTCAGCCCAGGAGGTCCGGACACCCGCCACAGATAGAGCGGTCTGTTCACCCACAGCGTCGGCCACGGCTTCCCACGCACTAGCAATGTTGAGTGTCGACGGCACACCTGACATAGACAGTGAGACTAGTTCCAACCTGTTTGTCGCCTACATCCAGGCGACTGAGAAAGGTCTCAAGCCGGGAAGGCCGCCGCACCTATGCTCAATGACTGTGGGCAGCACCTTTGGATCACTGTTTCGTATCTCCACATGGGGGGAAAGCCATGGCGCGGGCGTAGGAGTTGTCGTGGATGGGTGTCCGCCTCGCCTACCTCTGACTGCCGAGCACCTTCAGGCCGACTTGAACAGGCGACGGCCGGGCCAGAGCAGTCTCACTACCCAACGGTCCGAGGCAGACACTGCAGAGATCCTCTCGGGCCTATTTGAAGGCCTCACCACTGGGTCTCCCATTGCCGTTCTTGTACGAAACTCCGATGCTGACCCTGCCTCCTACGAACACCTTCGCAGCATCTACCGCCCCTCCCACGCCGACTACACATACGAGGCCAAGTACGGGGTGCGGGACTGGCGAGGCGGTGGTCGCTCTAGTGCACGGGAAACGATTGGGAGGGTTGCCGGGGGCGCTGTCGCCCGTCAACTTCTTCGAGAGGCTGTTGGTATCGAGGTGCTCGCATGGGTCAGTCAGGTCCACACCATCACATCTGAGGTCAACTCACGTACTGTCAGCCTCGAGCAGGTGGAATCAGATCCAACGCGGTGCCCAGATCCGGGGGCCGCTGCCGCAATTGCGGCCACCATCGATGCTGCCCGTAGCGACGGTGACTCCCTAGGTGGCATCGTCACCTGTGTGGTGCGCCACGTTCCGCCGGGTCTCGGCGATCCGGTCTTCGACAGGCTCGAAGCAGACTTGGCTAAGGGGATGCTTTCACTGCCAGCATCCAAGGGATTCGATATTGGCAGCGGTTTCGATGCTGTCACGATGACCGGACTGGAACACAACGATCCTTTCGTGCCGGGCGAACGGAGCCCAACCACCACATCCAACCACTCAGGCGGAGTTCAAGGCGGAATCTCAAATGGCTCGGACCTGCTATTTCGCGTAGCGTTCAAACCAACGGCCACGATCTCTTCACCCCAGGAAACGGTCGACATCTCCAACAGCCCGACCACTCTGGAGGCTAAAGGCCGGCATGATCCGTGTGTCCTGCCACGGGCAGTTCCCCTAGTCGAGTCCATGGCCTTGCTGACCCTTGCGGACCACTGGCTGCGTCAGCAGGCCGTTGACATCCTCCCTACTTAGTGAGTTCGATAGACACGACGGATGCAACCAAAGTGCTGCGACCAAAGCCAATAGTGCGGAGAGTCAGAAGCCCTCTAGACGAATGGAAGTTCGACCACCGTTGCCTCCACTGCTCCACCACGCTGATCTAATGCCACTGTTGCCCCCACTTCCAAGTCCACGGGCAGTAGGGCCATGGCTATGCCATGGCCGAGACAGGGTGAGAAGTTTCCACTTGTCACTACGGCGATCTTCTCATTTCCGTGCAGTACTGCCTGACCTTCCCTCGGAGGACGTCTGCCCAAAGTTGTCAGACCTAACAGTCTTCGATCAGGGCCTTTCTCACGCTGAACAATCAATGCCTCCCGACCTCTGAAGCTCTCTTTGCCCCAACCCACGACCCACTCAAGGCCTGCTTCGAGTGGTGTTATACCGGGGCCCAGTTCGTGTCCGTGTAATGGAAGGCCTGCTTCAAGGCGCAGGGTGTCTCGTGCTCCCAGACCAGCTGGTTGAGCCCCTGCGCCCACAAGAGAGTGCCACAGTGCTTCTGCTATCTGATTAGGAACAGATAGTTCAAAACCCTCTTCGCCCGTATAGCCAGTACCTGCAACCAGTCCCGAAGATTCTTTCCAGCGAAATGAAGAGACCCTGAACCGGCCCACTCGTGCAGCGTCGGCCAGCACACGTTCAAGTACCTCCCGGCTCCTCGGTCCCTGCAGAGCCAAGAGAGTTCGCGCCTTAGCGACGTCGGTGCAGCCCGGAAGGGCACTCAGAACCCCTTCATGATTCGCTGCGTTCGGAAGGATCATGAACCTGTCTTCCTCGATCCACCAGACGATGATGTCGTCCACTACCGACCCGTCCCCTTCATTGAGGAGATGTGTGTACTGAGCCTTTCCCACTCCAACGCGGTGAAGGTCGTTCGAAAACGCCGCCTGGAGTTGTCCGAACGCGGCTGTACCGCTCAGTTCAAGACTTCCCAAATGGCTGACATCAAATATGGCTGCTCCCCCGCGACAAGCGAGATGTTCAGAGATCGTGCCGGTCGGATAGTTGAGCGGCATTTCCCATCTACCGAAGGGAACCATGCGCGCATCTGCAGCTCGATGGACCTCGTCGAGTGGAGACAGGAAAAGGTCCGCGTGCCCAGTCATGTTGGTGAAGATAGCTCCTGGGCTCGTCGTGTCAGGCTGCGTGCTTGGCAAACATTCGTTCCAAGTCACTTCGATAGAGCACGCGAACTTGGATATCGGGATGGAGTTCCCGCAGTCGCCTGACTTTCCTATTTTTTCGCGTAACAAGTGCCTGACGCAGTGTCGTTACCTCGAGGTAGAGATCGTGGTCCGGAAGGTAGAAGTCTGGTGTAAATGCAGAGAGGAGACTGCCATCTGGAGCTTTGTCAAGAACGAAGGTAGTCGGCTCATACTCCCAAGCAATGCCATAGAAGTCGAGGAGGTCGGCTATCCGCCGCTCCGAATCGTGGGCGAACTCAGCCACCAGTGGAGTCGGCCTGGGAAGCCTGTTGATACGGTCAGCCACCGATTCCACGCCTCTCTACAGTTTCGTCAATCAGCCCTCAGCCACCGTTGCAGTCGGCATCCCGGTTGTCGCGCGTCCCTCCGGATACAACTCGATGATCGTGGAATCCAACTCGTCTTTGAAACCCGCCAGCGGCAGGATATTCAAGACACTCTGTCCTTTTCGAAGGAGGTCGATTATCTCTCCCTCGTACATGACAGCTACCGACCTGGTTCCGCTGATGACTAGGTTCACCTGGGTCACATCCTCATTCAGGTGTTCGCTTAGATAACTGAACACATCCCGCACCTTCTCCAGTCTGATACCAGCTTCGAGAAGGGTCTTGATTGCTTTTAACTCCAGGAGGTTCCTGTAGTCATAACGCCTCCTACTGCCACTGCCAGTTGCCACGTCAAGTGCTGGAACAACGAGATTGGTTCGCGTCCAGTAGTCCAACTGCCTATAGGTGACGCCGACGATTTCAACGGCCCTCTTGGAGCTGTATCCCTCTGATATAACGTTCGTGGTCACGAGCCACCCCTCTCTGATAGTTCGCCGACACAGCGTCGGACAGCGACGTGTTTGCTCCCCGAGGAGCACATGCACGGAACTACACCTCTGTGACTTGAGTGCAGACTAGGCGTGACGCTCTCCACGGTCAACCACCGCCCGCGCACCTGTACGCGCAGAGAGCGCGTGCGATGCATTCAACATGTCCTCAGAAATGCTCCTAAACAGGCACTTCTTGGCTATAGCGCCACCTAACCGCCCACAAAGTCCTCTGGATTGACAGAATCCAAGAACTCCCTGAACTCCTCCACCTGTGCCTCAGCGGCCGGCACAGCCTGGCCATTCTCGTCCAATGGAGCCATGTAACCAGCCTCATCAAGAACTTTCTCGGCTGCGAAGATGGGAGTGTCAGTCCGAATGGCGATAGCGATTGCATCCGATGGACGACACGACACGACCTCATCGCCATTAGACCCCCGAAGGTGTAGATCAGCAAAGAAAGTGCGATCCCGAAGTTCAGTCACATGAACCATTCGCAACTGAATCGAATATGCGTCCAGCAAGAGAGCAACCAAATCGTGTGTCATCGGTCGGGGAGGTGCTTGCCCCGTCAGAACAAGCCCGATTGCTGTTGCCTCAGACACACCGATGAAGATCGGTAGAAGACGTTCGCCATCGATTTCGCGAAGCAACACCACCGGCGTACTACTGGGCAGGACCTCCTGAACTCCGACAATGCGCATCTCGATCATGATCGAAGCAACTCGTTTGCCCCCGGAGGCAGTTGCCTCGGTCTGAAGGAAAACCCATTGGTCACCCGGGCACTCTACTCGCAGCCTCCGCTGCGTCGGGAGATCCAGTGATCGGCCTACGGTCTGCCATACTCAAAATCGTGTTGGCCATTGCACTGCTCCCACGGTCGTATTCCGACTCGAGTTCGGCAAGGTTGACTGCAACCACAGCGGGAAGGTTTCGGTACATGCCGTGATGGTCAAGGCCGTATCCGACGACAAAGCCCTCGTCTGTCACGAAGCCCGCATGATCCACTTGCACCGGCAGGATTCGACGATCTGAACGATCAAGCAGCGTGCAGGTCCGAACCTCTGTCGGAGCATGGTCGACAAGGTGCCGTCGCAAAAAATCGAGCCTGAACCCCGTGTCCACTACCCCTTCCACCAACAGCACCTGCCTATCAGATAGATCACTGACCACGTCTCTTGTTAGACGAATTCGGCCGCTGTCTGGTGCGAAGGCACTCAGGGCAACGAAGTCGATTTCAAGTTGCCTCTTGATTCTGCGAACCAAGTCGGCCATGAAAGGGAGACATCCTTTGAGGACGCCTACAACAACTGACCCATCCTCAAGAACATCGCTCAACTCTTCACCAAGTTCATTGACGCGTCCTGCTATCTCATCACGACCATAAAGGAGACGTGGTTCTGCCATTAGTTCAGTGGGAAAGTCGACCTAGCCGGCCCATAGAACGCCGACGCATGACATCACGTATCTGCCCTCCGGCCTCGACAAGTACCTCAAACTTGGTCCTCACGGCTCTCACCGCGACAGGATCGTCGCTTCGCAGCCGGGGTAGTAAAATCTGTTCCAATACCCCAGCCTCACGTTGTGCCGCGACCAGGTGCATGCGGAGGTGGCGTATGTCGAGGCCATTTTCAATGCAGGTTCCGGCCAACCGAGCAACTAGGAGGGCATCACCGTCGTAAACCATTGTTGAACCAGTTTCACTTCCTTCAACCAGGCCCATGGCCTCAAGTTGACGAACAACCGAGACAGACACGCCGGCTGCTCTGGCCAACTCCTCGAGAGTCACGCTTACGGAATCCGCCGTGGGTGCAACGCCCTGTTCGCGAAACGGGTGTACCTCCGAATGGATTTCCGATAGTTCTCCGCCAGCATCCTCCAGCAGTTCTCGAATCACCTTGAGTGGAAGGAAGTTCTGGCTCTGCTGCCTGAGGATCCATACAAGCATCTTCAGATCATCAGCCGAAAACCGGCGATAGCCAGATGGTGTTCTTTCGGGACTTACAAGTCCTTGGGACTCCAGATATCTGAGCTTGGAGACAGTGATCTCCGGGAACTCACCCTCCAAGCGTGTGAGAACCTCACCGATTCCGATCAGGGGGCCACCCGGAGAACCCTCACCGCTCATACCAGCTGGATGTCTCTCAATCATGCTGGGCGGGACAGTCAGGTGGCGGTTCCGTAGAAGAACACCAACTTGAAGCGGCCGATCTGAAGTTCATCGCCGTCATGGAGCTCAGCCGATTCGATCCGGTCGCCGTTCAGATAGGTCCCGTTCAGGGAGCCGATATCACGGACCACATAACGGTCTCCAGTTCGATCAACCTCCACATGGCGCCTTGATACAGTCACGTCGTCGAGAAGGATGTCGGCAGACCGATGCCTGCCAACAGACGTGACTTCTGATTCCAAGCCGTAGCGCGAGCCGGCCTTAGGCCCCGAGTCGACCACGAACAGGCCAATTCCACTGGGGAAACGGGCTCGATCGTCTTCGTGTGGGATGATCGGTAGAGCCTCAAAGGAGTCTGTGGCCTCGTGATCACCAGACATCAATTGGGTTCCACAAGATGGGCAAAAGTTAGCTCCCGACGTGTCATCGAGGCCGCATTGTGTGCAAGCGGGACCATCAGGTTCCATGGCTCAGGTCTCCAAGAGGGCCGAGTAGGCCCCAGCATCCATGAGCGATTCGGTTGCGTCAGGGTCAGACGATTCAAGAAGACAGATCCAGCCATCACCATAGGGGTCCTCGTTGATTCGCTCGGGTGTCGTCTCAAGGTCATGATTCACCTCGGCAACAACCCCGGCAACGGGCGCAAATAGCTCTGAAACCGACTTCGTGGATTCAACTTCACCTAAGACACCACCAACTTCCAGAGTGGCTCCCACCGACGGCAACTCAACAAAGACGACGTCTCCAAGAGCATCCTGGGCGTAGTCGGTTATTCCTACCCTGAGACTGTTTCCCTCCTCAACTCTGACCCATTCGTGATCTTCTGAATAACGGACATCTGTTGGCACATTCATGGCGTCGAACTTACCCGATCAAGCCAATCCAGAGGATCCACTGCCTACCGACCTCAAATCAGACAGTGTTATCGGGAATGGCAGAAGCCTTACGGGCTGCCCTTCCGTCTCTAAGGGCAGAGAGGGCGAGGGGTACATAGCCGTACGCTGCCCACCAAGCGATCAACAGACCCGGCAACCCGAAAACCCACCCACCCACAGCAAACCAGTGGTGAGCAAACCCAGTTGACTCACCTGCCAAAAAGGACGGGACAGCAATTAGTAGGGCAAAGGTGCCGGTCTTGCCCCACCAGGTAACCTCTATTCGGACTGCACCCAATAGTGCCAAGATGATGGCTGCCAACCCGACCAGCATCTCCCGTGTCAGAACCGCCATTGCAAACCATGTGGGCACGGAGCCATCAACAATCATCCCGATAAGCGCAACCACCAGCAGAAGCCTGTCTGCTGTTGGGTCTAGGACTTTTCCAACATCTGAAATCATTTCGAAGCGACGGGCGATCCAGCCATCTACCCAGTCGGTAGCACCGAGAACAGCGAGTAGGAGCGCTGCTTGCATCCGGCTCCCGGCGCCGAAAAGCAGCCACACGAACCATGGGATGCACGCCAGCCGTGCGAAGCTGATCAAGTTAGGCAAGGTGAATACACCAGCCCAACCCGTCAGAGAAGCCGGGGTATCTTCACTCAACGCCATGTTCACGGCCAACAGCCTACGATCGTCCCGACCCGGCGTGCCGCCCCGACAGCTAGTCAAGGAGAGTTCCTGGGATGTCATCAGTCTTCACACAGATCATCAGCGGTGAGCTGCCCGGGAGGATCATCTGGAGGGATGACGTCTGCGTAGCCATGCTTGACATCAGGCCACTGCGCCGCGGCCACGTTCTCGTCACACCCATTTCCGAAGTGGACCAGTGGACCGAACTGCCCAATGACATAGTGACCCACTGTATGGGTGTTGCTCATTCGATTGGTAAGGCTCAACAGAAAGCCTTTGCCCCGAAACGCGTCGGTTTGGTGGTCGCCGGCTTTGAAGTGCCACACGCTCACATCCACGTCGTGCCCATCGACGAGATGGACGATCTGGATTTCAGCAAAGCCGACCCCAATGTTGACCCACAAGAACTCGATTGGGCAGCAGAGCAGTTACGCGACACTCTGCGCTCAGATGGTCATAGTTGCGTGGTCTGATCGTTAACTTGCTCCGGGTCGACGAACCCACACACTCACACCCTCATCCTCGAATCGCCTCCTGAAGTCCAAAACAACCAACTTGTCTTCAAAGTCTCGATTTCCCGAGTTTGATAGGCCCGATGAGTCTCTGTCGAAGACAATCACATCAATAGACGCAGGAATCTTCGGGTTAACCTTTCTTAGCGTCTCAGCCTGGAGCAGATAGACCGCTTCGCGCCCGGTGAGAAGAGGAAACACCACCGGTGACGCCATCACGCTGGCTTCATCGCCAACCCAAGTAGTGGCAGAAACACGCGCAGCATCAACAGAATCTCGACTACCCCAATCCCAGGGTTGTTCATATGGTGAAGTTGCAGCGTCACGAATGAAAAAAACTGATGCTGTGAGGACCATTACCATCAGGACTCGACGGTCAACAAGGACGTTACTGATTCCCTGCGTACCAATTCTCATGAGTGCAAACGATGTGGCAATGAACACGAACACGAGCGCTGGTACGTCCTGCTGGGGGTTTCCCAACACGTCATCGGGCACATCGGCTATCAGGTACAACGCTGTCAAGGGCATCAGGGTCACTATGTAGCGGGGACGTACCAGTGGCAGAAACAGAACCGGCGCCACAAGCAACAGCATTTTCTCGAAGCTTGCCCTATCGACAAGATCGCCAATTACTCCAATAGGGTCAGCCAACATCCCGATCAGCACACCAGGCACGGTGTCGCCATAGCGAGAAAAGGCGGCAACATGGGGATACCCGCCCTCACCCAACATTGGCTGGATCACGAATGCCATTACAAGGAACCAAACCACTCCGATTCCCGTAAGAGCCCAACCAACCTTTCGGCGATCCTCTGTCAGGAACAGGAGCCCAAGCGCAGAAACAGCGAGACCAAGGTCGGATCTTGCCGTGAGGACGACTGTCACGAGAATGCCGAGGGTCCACCAGTTCTGTTTATTTGTAGCCAGATAAGCGGCCATGAGCGCAGGAAGGGCAAAGACCTCCGGGTGAAAGCCCGCCAGGTTGAGGTTGTGTACAGTGGGGTGCAGGGCAAATGCCACCACCAGCGTCATTGCTCCGCTGACTCTCAGATTGGCTGGTCCGCGGGCGATTCTCCAAATCGGTACGACAGTCACTGCCAGCGCAAACGATTGCAGAACCAGCAAAGTCTGAATGCTCGGCAACAAACCAGCCAACTTGGCGATAGGCCAAAACAGAAATGCTGCCTGATTGGCAAAGACGTTGTATCCCCATTCGCTTACGATCGGGGATGTCCCCTCCCCCATAAGGTGAACGGCCTGCAGGTAGTTACCAACCTGTGGCCCAATCCCTAGGTCATGACTCCTCGCTATAGCAAGGAGAGCCAACACCACCCAGAAGATGGTCGCCAGGCCCCATGGTAGGTAGCGGTCGACCACCGGTGCATCCAGTCGTGCCTGCCACCTGAGCACTTCGATATCGATCCGTCGACGCAGCGAGTACACAGTCGTGGCGACTTGTTCGCCTGTGCGCTCAAGTCCCTTCGTAGTCTTCACCAAAGAGTCACCTGGCCTCCTGCGCCGTTGCTGCCATCCACTAGCACAGAAACTTCCTTGAGCAGATCGGATCCCTTGTTTCGTGTGTTGCCAACCCTGTGATCGACTGGATGAACTCGAAGAACTCCAGATTCGGCGGAGCGAAGAATGGAAAGAACGTCTCCTGGGTTGGTAACCGTCGGAGCCAGCCAGTTGGCCCAACTGTCAGACTCCACTACAACTGGCATCCGACTGTGCACAGTTTCTAGATCGACATTTGCCTGCACGGTGATCACCGTGCAGGTATTCATCACCGGAACACATCCGATCTCGCCGCCCTGGCTCCACTCTTCCCAAAGCCCCGCCAGGACCATCGGATTCCCATCGACACGTTGGACGTACCAAGGTTGCTTCTGAATCTGCTCCCTGGATCCTGGTACCGCCGGACCCCACTCGAAGAAGCCATCCACTGGAATAAGACACCGTCTCTGTCGCAGAGCTGCGCGGAAGGAAGGCTTCTCGGCCACTGTCTCTGCCCGAGCATTGAAGAGCCGGCCTCCGATGGAGGGACCCTGTTCCCAACTGGGGACAAACCCCCAACGTGCGATTCCAAGAGTCCGGGTAGTGGCAGCATTTGGTGTGCAGTTGCCAGTGGTATCCGCTCTCCTTGCGGTCCACACCATTGGCACTAGCCCAGTTGGCGCAACATTGTGATCAGGCTCTTCGAGAGTCGCAACAACCACGTCGACGTTCATGTGCTGGCTCAGTTCCTTCGATGAAGAGGCGATCGCAACCCTGCCGCACATGACTCCCACGGTATCGGTAGTTGCCGATCGCAGTCATCGATGGCACGAGTCAAGTAAGGATGCAGGTAGCCGTTCGTTGACCTGTGGCCCCTGTACCGAGATCGAGTGTGAGTTCATCACCTGTACTTCCACCAAAACGCGGCACAGAAACCGAATCGGCGTCAATCGGCACTGCGATGGTGCCTCTGACTGCAAGAGTCTCCCACTTGCCCGAAGGGCTCACCGCGGTTTCAATGCCGAAGCGGATAGCTTCGGCCCACCCGCTTCCACCTTCAACCAATGTCACCTCTCCCTGTGGGATCCGGATGGCCAATACAAGGCCAGACTCCCCGAGGCATGTGACTTCAGCTCTCCTTCCCGCTAGCCCCTCCGGGCAAGTCGCACGAGGCCCTTCATGGAGCACCGTGTCAAGCGGACGTAGACGGTCGGTAACCACCGAGAT
>PBSS01000017.1 GCA_002726315.1 Acidimicrobiaceae bacterium | reverse complement strand
GCTCACTGTGACCGAATCGTTGAAGCGCATACGCCTCACAGTGCCGTCACCGCCCCTGTGGGCGCCAGCACCTCCTGACCCTCGTCGGATAGCGAAGCTTTCCAACACGACGGGGTAGCGCCATTCGAGAACTTCAGGGTCCGTCAGACGCGAGTTGGTCATGTGCGTATGAACAGCGTCGCAGCCGTCCCGCCGAGCGGTGGCACCTGCTCCACCACAGATCGTTTCGTAGTACTGGTAGTCGTTGTTTCCCCAGATGAAGTTGTTCATGGTCCCCTGTGGCTCGGCCATCACCCCTAGAGCTCCAAAGAGGGTGTCCACGATCAACTGCGATGTCTCCACGTTTCCCGCTATCACCGCTGCCGGGTACTCGGGGTTGATCATGGAAGGTGAGGGGATGACCAGTTCCAGGGGAACCATGCAGCCTGCGTTGAGAGGTATGTCGTCGTCGACCATGCACCTGAACACGTAGAGCACAGCCGCCTGGCAGACGGCACGGGGAGCGTTGAAGTTGCCTGGGTGCGTGCCGCTGGTGCCAGTGAAGTCGAGAGTGGCCGAGCCCTCTTCCCGGTTCACCGTGATAGCCACCGCGACCTGATGGCCATCGTCGGTGCCACAGGTGAATGAGCAGTCGCTGAGAGTTCCAACGAGGCGGCGCACTGAGTCCTCGGCGTTGCGCTTGACATGAGCCATGTAGGCATGGACCACGGAGAGCCCGTAGTGGTCGACCACTGTCAGTAGCTCAGTCATGCCCTTTTCGCATGCTGCCACCTGGGCTTTCAAATCAGCCACGTTTTGGTCCGGGCTGCGGGCGGGCCATGGCCCTGATGCCAGCAGGGCCCTCAGGTCGTCTTCTAGGAAAACACCACCTTCGACCAGTTTCTCACCGTTTAGGAGAACACCCTCTTGGTCTACCGATGTGGATTCGGGAGGTGCTGACCCGGGCGTCATGCCCCCGACGTCCGCATGGTGTCCTCGTGAGGCCACGTAGAAGATGATCTCGTCGCCATCGAACACTGGCTTGACGACGGTTATGTCGGGGAGGTGGGTTCCACCGTTGTAGGGGGCGTTCAGTACGAACACGTCGCCTGGGGACATGCGGCTGGGCTGACAGTCATCGGGTTCTGAGTTCTGGGCAATGACCGACTTGATGGTCTCGCTCATCGAGCCGAGGTGTACGGGCATGTGGGGGGCGTTGGCGATGAGGTCACCACCCGGGTCGAAGATGGCGCACGAGAAGTCCAGTCGTTCCTTGATGTTGACCGAGGCTGCCGTGTTTTCGAGTACTACGCCCATCTGTTCAGCAACGTTCATGAACAGGTTGTTGAAGATCTCGAGTTGCACAGGGTCAGCGCGGTCAGTACCGAGTTCGACCTGGTTGGGGCGGGGCACCAGGCGTGTGATGAGCAGGTCACCAGAGGGCTGCACTGCGGCCTGCCACCCTGGTTCGATGACGGTAGTGGCGTTGGCTTCGACTATGACGGCAGGTCCATCTACGAGTGTTCCAACGGCAAGGGAGCCGCGGTTGACAAAGGGGGTGTCACATGAGGCGCCATCCATGATCGCCGGGAACACGCCAAGCGGTACTTCATCTACGTCGTCCACACGGGCGACAGCAGGAGCGACGGTGTCGGAGTGGCCGACCACCTCCACCTGAACGGACTCCAAGATCATGGCCTTACCCGGTGATTTGAAACCGAACCTTGACCGGTGGGCTTCTTCGAATGACTCGACTACCTCTGCCATCACCCCCAGGGGCACATGGATGGCGGTGTCGCTGCCGTCGTAGCGCACGGCTACACGGAAAAACGCCTCTACTTGGGTATCTGCGACACCCTGGGAGGCAACTTCTAGGCGGGCCTCGGCTTCAAGGTTTTCGACTACGCCTTCCACCCCGGTGAGGGAGGCCTCGCTGAGGCGAGCTTCGACGGCTTCGTCATTGACGGTCCGCACGTCGGCCAGCCCGATGCCGAGCGCAGAGAGAACGCCGGCGTGCGGGTGCACCAGTACCTGCTCGATGCCGAGCCTGTCAGCCACGAGACAGGCGTGCTGGCCTCCGGCTCCTCCGAAGCAGACCAGCACATAGCCGGTCACGTCGTGGCCACGCTGCACAGAGATTTTCTTGATGGCATTAGCCATGTTCTCCACCGCAATGGTCAAAAAGCCCTCTGCCAGCTCCTCGGGTTTGGCAGGCTTCCCGGTTGCCTCGCCGACTTGATCGGCCAGCGAAGCAAACAGGTGGTGAACCACGTCGACATCGAGGGGTTGGTCACCTTCGACTCCAAAGACGGCCGGGAAGAACTCCGGCCGGAGGCGCCCCAGCATCACGTTGCAGTCGGTGATGGTGAGTGGGCCTTCGTTGCCGTAGCTGGCTGGTCCCGGGTCAGCTCCCGCTGAATCCGGGCCTACCCGCATCCGGGCTCCGTCGAAGTGCGCGACCGAGCCGCCGCCGGCAGCCACGGTGTGGATGAGCATCATCGGGGCGCGCACCCGGACCCCAGCGACCTCGGTTTCGTAGGTGCGCTCCAGGTCTCCGCCATAGTGGGATACGTCGGTGGAGGTTCCTCCCATGTCAAATCCGATCAGGCGCTCGAAGCCGGCAGCACGAGACGTGGAGACCATTCCTACAACCCCACCTGCTGGCCCCGAGAGGAGGGCGTCTTTGCCGTTGAAGTGCCGTGCGTCGGTCAGGCCACCGTTGGACTGCATGAACATGAGTGGTGGAGATCCAGATCCACCGGTCGAGAGCTGCTCCTCAACACTTTCGACGTAACGCCGGAGTACCGGCGAAAGGTAGGCATCGACCACGGTCGTGTCGCCCCTTGAGACCAGCTTCATGAGCGGACTCACCTGGTGGCTGACTGACACCTGTGTGAATCCGACCTCGGTAGCCAGGCGGGCGAGGCATTCCTCATGTTGGGTGTACCGGTAGCCGTGGGTCAACACAATGGCCACCGAACGCAGCCCTGCATCGTGGGCACGCTGCAGGTCGACTTTGGCTTGGCCGTCGTCAAGCGGTTCCATCACCTCACCGCGGGCACCAACCCTCTCGTCCACCTCGATGACCTCGGCGTAGAGCATCTCGGGCAGGATGACGTCAAGGGCGAACAGGTCAGGACGGGCCTGGTAGCCAATGCGCAGGGCGTCAGCAAACCCTCTGGTTACGACCAGTAGTGTCGGCTCACCTTGCCTCTCCAGTAACGCATTCGTGGCGACTGTCGTGCCCATCTTCACGTTGTCGATCAGCGAAGACGGGATGGCTTCATCGGGTTGTAGGCCAAGTATCTGCCGGATGCCCGCCACTGCGGCATCGACATATTGGTGGGGGTTTTCTGACAGCAACTTGTGGGTGACGAGGGTTCCTTCAGGTCGCCGGGCAACGACGTCGGTGAACGTGCCGCCACGGTCGATCCAGAACTGCCATCCGGGCAGACTCTCCGTCATGGTGGGGGAGTCTGACACGCAGGCAGCAATGACGAAACGACCTATTTTCCCAACACAGCCGACTTGCTCTGACGCATATTGCTGCAACTGGCGTCAAGACTCCATTGGCCACCTGTTCCATTTCGGAAGCACTCGGGCGCAGTTGAACACATCGAAGCCATGGGGTACCTAGACGGGTGGATACTCATGCGCCGGGTTGGCCACTTTGCCAATGCAATCCCATGGCGTTGACTAACTATTAGTCGTAGCAGGGTCGGCTTCCCGTTAGGGCTAGGACCACCCTGTCAGGCGCCGTTATTGAGGCCTCTGTCCCCATGTAGGGGAACATGTAGGAGGCCCCATCGGACGAGTGGCCGATTCCGACAGCGTGGGAAAGTTCATGGAAGGCCGCCAGTTGGAGTGATGGGGAGTCGAAGCCACCATCTGGGTAACGGTCTAAGAAATCAGTTGAGAGTGCTATTAGTCCAGAGGTGATTGAGGCCCGATCGCTGTCAGTCACAGTATGCCAGGTCGTTGCCAGGGCAATTTCCTTGTTCCCCAGTGCTGCATTTTGGTGTTCTGCGACATGGACTTCGATGGTGTTGGCCTTCGGCAGGTAGGTGGACAGGTTCTCTTCGGTAAAGCTCACGCCGCCCGCGAGCAGGTAAGCGGGGAAACTGATGTTCAGGCCAGTGAGTTCACGCAACTTCTGTGAAGCAGCACCGATCGCATCGCGGGTGATCGTGAGTTGTTTTGGTGTCAGAGTCGAACTAATGAACGTCTCTATGGAGATTTCTTGGCACTGGTCCCACAAGATGATGTCGTAATTGTTGAATACCAAGGGTGTCGGACCAGTGAAGTCAACCTCGGAGACCTTGTCGCCCAACTTGGTGATGAATACCCGTGTCAGGTGCCGCTCTTCGGCGTTCAAACTGACAGATCGAAGGTTTGAACGCTCAACGGTTTTCGCCCACGATGAATCCAGCACTGGATAGTGCCCATCAATGTAGGGATACATCCGCGCCCATTTGTTGGCCTCAGCTCTGCCTGAAATCGGAATTTCCTGATCTCCTGCCTTCAAGAACAGAGTTGCGGCAAGCCCGCCGATTCCGACAAGCGCGACGGCTGACAACACCCATGCCAAATAGCGGACGACCTTGAGTGGTACTACTCCCACGTGACAACACCAGCCATGTAGGGGACAAAACCTACAGGCCACGTGGTGTGGCTGTCAGCGAACGCCCCCGTCAGGTCAGTTCCCAAAAGGTTGGCTCCGGTCAGGTCAGCTCCCCTGAGGTTCGCTCGCCTGAGGTTGGCTCCAGCAAGGTTGGCGTTGGTGAGGTTCGCGTTGGAGAGATAGGCCCACGGCAGGTCGGCGTTGGTCATCGACGCTCCGTTTAGGTTGGCACTTACGAAGTTGATGGAACGCCCTGAGGTGTAGTCAAGCTTGGCGCCGGTCAGGTCAGTGTCGTAGAAGTTGGCCCTGTACAGGTCACTGAATCGCAGGTCGACATTGGTAAGGGTTGAACCCGTAAGGTCAGCCCTGCGCAGGATCGTGCCGTATATGTCGGCGTTCGTCAGGTCGGCATACCTGATTGATATTCGTGCCAAGTCGGCATCACTGAAGCTGCTGTCAGTCAGCACGGAGCGGTCCAGGTTGGCGTTGTAGAGGTTGGCGTTGTCGAAACTGGCATTGGTGAATACAGCCTCAGACAGGTCTAGATCTTCGAGGTCGGCGTTGACGGCGTCGAGTTCTGGGCATTCGGCTCCCTTCGACGGCAGGCAGTCTGCTGGCTTGGGGGCGGATTGGGTAATGGTGATTCCACTAAATCCAGGAGTCAGTCGGAAGTTTGTCGGCCAGGTGGTATCGGTGTTAGCTGTGGAATCGGTCCAGGTTGCACCTGAGAACCTGGTCTCCGAAAGGTCGGCCCCGGTCAAGTCGGCCCCGGTCAAGTCGGCCCCGGTCAAGTCGGCCCCGGTCAAGTCGGCCCCGGTCAAGTCGGCGCCTGCGAGGCTTGAGCCGGTCAGGTTTGCCCGATTGAGGATGGCGCCTGCGAGGTTGGCTCCCGTGAGGTTGCTTCCAGCCATTTCAGCAGAGTTGAGACGGACCTGATTCGCCACTACGCCTGCAAGGTCGGACCCCGACAAGTCTGTACGACGGAGGTGCTTGTAGCTGATGTCGAGTCCTGTGAAGTCAGTGTGGGAGAGGTCGGCTTCATCACAGGCCATGGAGATGGTCAAGTCACATACTGTGTTTGGGTCGCGTAGCTCCCTGTCGATTAGCACCATGTCAGAGGTTGGTAGCGACGATGCCCAGCGGGTCCAGGTTGTCTGGCGTGCTCGGTAGACCTGTGAGGCAACAGGTTGGAGTCCTGAGAGGTCTACACCGGTCAGGTCCGCTCCGGAGAAGTCCGTGTTGAAAAACCAGGAACGGATGAGTACTACACCGGTCAGGTCCGCATCGGTGAAGCGAGTACTGATGGCTTGGGCGTCTGTGAACACCACACCAGTCAGGTTTGCTCCCCTGAAGGAGGCGCCAGTGAGGTTGGTGGCGTTGAACTCGGCTCCGACCAGTTCGGCATTGCCGAAGTAGGCAGCATCTGCGTTGGCAGCGCTGAAGCCAACTCCGGTCATGTCTGCGTTGGTGAACTTTACCCCCTGGATGGTCGCATTTAAAAAGTTTGAATCCGTAAGAACCGAATCTGTGAAGTCGGCATTGGAGGCATTGGCACCAGAGAATCCGGTAGAGGTCACAATGGCGCCGGTCATGTTGACGTGTCCCAGTGAGGCAAGCCCAAAGGAGGCATCTCTGGCCTCAATGCCAGCCATCGAGGCACCTACGAAGTAGCCGTTGTCTGCCAAAGTGTTCGAAAAAATCCCTCCATCAAAGGTGGCATCAGCGGCAACCAGACCTGCAAGGGAAGCCATCGTGAAGGTCGCATTAGTAAAGTTCGTGCCTGTCGCGGTGGTGGCTGGGGTCCATGCCGTGACTCCGGTGAATACGGCACTGGTGAACACGGCTCCGGTCAGGTCAGCTCCAGTGAGGGTGGTGTTGGTCAGGGTTGCCGACGAGAACGTGGCGTTCAACATCACGGCATCCGTGAAGTCAGCCCCGGTGATGGTGCCATTGTCGAAGTGGGCGACCATGAGGTTTGCTCCGGTGAAGGTTCCTCCTGAGATGGTGGCACCCGTCAGCCCCGCATACGAGAGACTGGCTCCCGTAGCGGTGACGTCGGTGAATGTCGTCGACGTAGCCGAAACACTGGTCAGGTCGGCGTTTGTGAAGTCGGTGCGGGTGATGTCCGCTGAAGTCAACGTGGAATTAGCGAGGTTGGCCCCGGCTAAGTTGGCATCCGTAAGGGTCGCACTCGTCAGGTTCACCGAGTTGGCCACCACATCCGTAAGGGTCGCACTCGTCAGGTTCGCACTCGTGAGGTTTGATCCAGCCAGGGTCGCTCTGGTCAGATTCGCATTTGTGAGGTTCGCACCGGTGAGATTTGATCCAGAGAGGTCTGCCCCAGTGAGGTCTGCCCCGGCGAGGTTCATGTTGGCAAACGACTTACTGCGGATTTCCAGGTTGGAGAGGTCAGCTCCTCTCAGATCAGCCCGACCGTCTCCTGACTGATTCCCGCCAGCACCGTTTGGATTGGGAGTGACGAAGTCATAGTCGGCATTGGTGAGGTTGGTGTGCTGGAAGCCGGTTCCGGCTCGCATCGCCCAGTACCTGGTCGCCCCGCTGATAGTGGTCAGTGAAAGCTTGGATCGACTCGGTCCGGCATCGTCCATGAAAGCACCTGTTGTCGTTGTCAGGTACAGGTTCGCGTAGGTGAACGTGGTATCTGTCAGGTCGGCGTTGGTGAGGTTCGCACCGTAGAAGTTGGCTTTTGTGAGGTTTGCTCCCGTCAGGTCTGCTCCCGTCAGGTCTGCTCCCGTCAGGTCTGCTCCCATGAGGTTCGCGTCTGTCAGGTCAGCGTTGGTGAGGTTCGCAAAGCGCAGGTCGGCATTAGCGAGGTTGGCATAGACCAGTTCTATGTTCCCCGCCTTGGCAGAAAGGAACGACGCACCCTTCAGGGTGGCGTAGGGCAATGCAGCGTCAGTGAGGGTGGCGAGGTCAAAGTCAGCGTAGGAGGCATCGACTCCGAATAGGAAGGCCCCGGTGAGGTTGGTTCGGCGACTTTGAGATCTCACCATGTCGGCCTGGGCCATGTCTGCGTTGACCATGGAAGCCCCGTTTAGGTTGGTTGAGCCCATCTTTGCCCTGCGGAAGTTTCCATAAAACACCGTGGAGCCAGAGAAGTTGGCGCTCACCAGGTTGGCTCCGGTGAAGTTCGTGGAAAGGATCGTTTGGTTGGATAGGTCCGCTCCCCGGCAGTTCACATAGGGGGCCGGGTCACAGGTTGGACCGGTGGGGGCCGAAGACACCGGCAGGGTCGTCGTCGTTGCCGGCGGCAGGGTCGTTGTCGGCGGTGCAGTCGTGGTCGTGGTTACGACAGCGTCATTGT
>PBSS01000016.1 GCA_002726315.1 Acidimicrobiaceae bacterium | reverse complement strand
CTGCTAGGTGACGGCCCGATCGTGTCAGACGTAACCAAAGACCAGGTCTACGAGGGCGCCTGCTTCGTCGGCGGATGACCCCCTGACCACAACCATTTAACAAGCGGGCGGGGCTTCGGCCCCGCCCGCTTCCTTTTTCGCTAAGAGCTACCGGACCACACTGTCAGTTCGTAGGGTCGGTTATGGTCCACATCCGCGGCATCGGGCATTTGAAAGGTCGTTGATGCAGGAACAGATATCCGAGACAGGTCAGAGGAAGAAATCTGACCGGATTAGCGACGAACAACCGTGGTGGGACACTTTCCCTTGGTGGGGTTCGCTGATCGCAGCGATTCTGATCTGGATGGCCTGGCAGATAGCCACCAGAGATGACTACGAACTGGCTTGGGACCGAATTTTCCCCGGCCTCCAAGTCACCGTCATAGCAACCCTGCAGGCCTTTGCCATAGCCCTTGTACTCGGTCTCATCGCTGGCATGGGTCAACTCTCCCGCAACGTAGTTGCCCGCAACCTCGCCCGGACCTACGTGGAGTTCATACGGGGTATCCCCATCCTGCCGCTTATCTTCACAGTCGCTCTTATCTTGGTCCCCGAAACGACTGACCTCATTAACAGCAGACTTCAAGCCTGGTTCGACTGGGAGTTTAAGCTTTCCTTCCAAATGAGGGCCACGATTACCTTGGCACTCATCTATGGCGCCTATATGGCCGAAATTTTCCGGGGAGGCATCCAGTCGATTCCTCCTGGCCAGACCGAAGCAGGCCGGTCCCTGGGGCTCACGGGGCGCCAGACCATGAACTATGTCGTCTTGCCACAGGCCATGCGGGCGATCATCCCCCCACTTGGAAATGACTTCATAGCCATCCTCAAAGACACCTCCCTGCTGTCTGTGCTGGGAGTGCTGGAAATTACCCAGAGGGGACGACAGTTCTCCGCCAGTACTTTCAAGTTCCGCGAGGGCTATTTTGTGGTCTCATTCATCTACCTGATCCTGACCCTAAGCCTCTCGCTCCTCCTCGGAGTACTTGAGCGGCGCATGACTCGCGATCGCAAGGGGGAGCGGTGAGGTGATCAAGATCCATGGGCTAACAAAGACTTTCGACCGGACAATCCACGCCGTGTCCAACGTCAACCTCCATGTTGCAGAGGGCGAAGTGGTCGTGATCATCGGACCCAGTGGTTCGGGCAAGTCTACGATTCTGCGCTGCATCAACCTGCTTGAGATCCCCACAGAGGGGTCAGTCGAGGTTGACGGATACGAACTGACCGACCCATCTACGAACATCGATCATGTTCGTGCCGAAGTCGGCATGGTTTTCCAACAGTTCAACCTGTTCCCCCACTTGACTGTCATGGAGAACATCACGTTGGCCCAGCGCAAGGTACGAGGCCGCAACAAGTCAGAAGCTGAGGAGATGGCCATTCGTCAACTAACCCGCGTCGGGATTCCTGAGAAAGCCGATTCCTACCCTCGACAGTTGTCCGGCGGCCAACAGCAGAGAGTTGCGATCGCTAGGTCACTAGCAATGGAACCCCGCGTAATGCTCTTTGACGAACCCACCTCAGCACTTGATCCAGAAATGGTCAAGGAGGTCCTAGACGTAATGTTGGAGTTGGCGGCAGGGGGCATGACGATGGTCGTGGTGTCCCACGAGATGGGCTTCGCCCGGGCTGCTGGGGACCGCCTCGTGTTCATTGACGAGGGTGAGATCGTTGAGTCTGGACCCCCTGAGGAGATCTTCTCCAATCCAAGCAACGAACGAACACGCACTTTCTTCAACAAGATCCTCTACTGAGATAGCCGACCCCCCTCTTCCGAAGGCCTCATGCCCGCAACCACAGCAGTTGAACTAACCGGGATCACCAAACGGTTCCCCGGCGTTGTCGCCAATGACGATGTACACATCAGGGTCACTAGTGGTGACATCCACGCTGTGGTCGGTGAGAACGGTGCTGGCAAATCGACCCTGATGAAGATCCTCTACGGCATGCTCAAGCCCGATGAGGGACAGATGGCCGTCGACGGCGAGGTGGTCAACTTCTCCTCACCTAGCGATGCAATAAGTCGTGGTATCGGAATGGTGCACCAACACTTCATGTTGGCCGACAACTTGACGGTCCTAGAAAATGTTGTGCTGGGCGCTGAACCCCGCCACAGGGGCACCATCGACCGCGAGGCTGCTAGGGCAAGCCTTGAACAACTCGGTGCTTCCTACGGTCTCGACCTCCACCCGGACGACATGGTCGAGACGCTAGAGGTCGGAGAGCGCCAGCGGGTTGAGATCATCAAGGTCCTCTACCGCGGAGCCAAGATCCTCATTCTTGATGAACCGACCGCCGTCCTTGTTCCTCAAGAAGTAGAGGAACTGTTCCGCAACCTCCGGGAGTTGAAGGCGCAGGGACACACGATCATTTTCATTAATCACAAACTTGCAGAGGTACTGGCAATCGCTGACACCATTACTGTGCTCAGAGCGGGCCGGACAGTGGCAACTGTCGATGCCAATGCGGTGACTGCCCAGGAACTGGCCGAGTTGATGATCGGTGGTGACTTGCCCTCACCAGCCAGTGCTGTACATGAGATAGACGAATGGGAGACCTTGACCCTACGTGGGGTAACAGTTTCCGACGACGACGAAAGGGATGCCCTCAAAGAAATCGATCTGACCATCCACCGGGGAGAGATTCTGGGAATCGCGGGGGTGGAGGGAAATGGACAAGGCGAGCTGGTTGAGGCCATCTTGGGACTACGTCAACTCACCGGTGGTTCAATCATCTTTGACAGCGAAGACATCAGTGACTGGTCCGTCAGACGCCGTCGTGAGGCCGGCATTGGCTACGTACCCGAAGACCGCCACAGACGCGGACTGCTACTTGATGCTCCGATCTGGGAAAACGCCATGCTCGGCCACCAAACGGTTGAACCCTTCGCCAAGGGTGCTCTTATCGACAGGTCTGGTGCTAGGACTGCAACCAGGGCAATAGTCGAACAATTTGATGTCAGAACACCTGGAATCGACACAACTGCTCGAGCCCTCTCGGGCGGCAACCAACAAAAACTGGTCATCGGACGCGAAGTGGCAGCCCAACCACGACTTCTCATAGCAGCCCACCCGACGAGGGGAATCGATGTAGGCGCACAGGCTGCAGTTTGGGAGGAGTTCCGCAGGGTTAGTGCTGAGGGTCTTCTCTCCATTCTCCTCGTATCAGCCGACCTGCACGAGTTGATCGGCCTCGCTGACCGACTACTGGTGATGTTGGGTGGACGAATCGTCGCCGACCTGGATCCAGCGACCACTACCCCACGTCTCCTGGGCAGCCACATGACTGGTGCGGCCATAACCGATGAGGAGATGGGACGGTGAAGGGGAGCCGCATCCTCATGGCACTGGCCGCTCCGGTATCAGCCTTCGTCTTCTCAATACTTATCTCTTCGGTGGTGTTGATCACCGTGGGGACCAACCCTCTCGAGGCTTGGTCCGAGATGCTTTCCTTCGGCATCAGGCTTGAAACCCTGATCGAAACCAGCAATCGAGCGACTCCCCTCTACCTGGCCGGGATTGCAGTGGCGATCGGCTTCAGGATGAACCTGTTCAACATCGGCGTAGAGGGCCAGTACACCATCGCCGCCTTGCTAGCTGCCTCCGCTGGGGCTGCAGTCAGCCTGCCGGCTCCAATGCATGTCTTGTTGATCATGGTGGTAGCCATTGCGGTTGGCTCAATGTTTTCCGGGGTGGCCGGATACCTCAAGGTGACCCGGGGTGTGCACGAGGTGATCTCAACGATCATGCTTAATGCCATTGCCCTGTCCATGGTCGGCTACCTGATGAGGACCTGGCTGGCCGATCCCGACGACACAACCCTTAATCTGAAAACCCGAGAAATCGCCGAGTCGGGCCGCTTCCCCAACTTGAATGACTTCCTCCAGACCTTCACCCGCGACATCAAGGGTGGTCGAGAACTAGATGGCTTTTTGATTATCGCCGTCATTGTCGGCGTTGTTTTCCACCTCTACCTGACCCGAACGCGGTCCGGCTATGACCTCCGCATAACCGGACTCAACCCGTTTGCAGCTGAGGCATCAGGGGTGGACCCGAAAGCTACCGTGGTAAAAGCGATGCTCCTATCCGGAGCAGTTGCTGGCCTGATCGGTATGCCGGAAATCCTCGGGCAGGACTTCAAATACGACCTCTCTTTCACAAAGGGCCTTGGCTTCGCCGGAATAGCTGTGGCTCTAATCGGACGGAACCACCCAGCTGGAATTGCTATTGGCGCCCTCTTCTTTGGATGGTTGGACAGTGCTGCTCCTATCTTGGACGTCCGTGGCGATGCTCCCCGTGAGATTGTCTCAATCCTCCAAGGCGTTGTGGTCCTTTCAGCCGTTGTCGCTTACGAGGTCGTTAGTCGAATTCGACGAACTCTGGAAGCGCGCGATACCGCTTCCGCGACCGTCGAGCCAGCCGCTGCCATCAAGGAAACCGCGGAGACCGGACAGTGAATGCCGTTCCCCTCCGAGAGTCTCGTGTTCTGCGATGGACTATCGCTGTTCTGGGGCTTGTCCTAGTTCTCTCCATCGTCCAGGAGTTGGCGCGCCCTGAAACCACCGACTTGATCTCTGCCGGCACAGCCGGCTCAACGCTGAGACGAGCCGTGCCAATACTTCTGGCTGGCCTTGGCGGAATATGGGCTGAACGAGCCGGGGTCGTAAACATCGGCCTAGAAGGAATGATGATTCTAGGAACCTGGTTCGGAGCATGGGGAGCACTTGAATTCGGGCCGTGGTGGGGAATACTCATCGGTATCACCGGTGGTGCCGCCGGTGGTCTACTGCACGCTGTTGCAACGGTGGGTTTTGGCGTCGACCACATCATCTCCGGTGTAGCAATCAACATCTTGGCTCCAGGAATCACCAGGTTTCTCTCCCGCGAGATCTTCGCCACGCAGTCGGGTGGAGGAATCACGCAGTCACCACGAGTGGAAAGTGTCGGACACGCTGACGTCCCATTCCTCTCCGGTGGAGATCTCTTCGGATGGTCCAGCCCAGACCTCTTCGACTGGATTTCAAACCGTGGTTGGTTCCTAGTCTCTGATCTCTTCAAAGTGCTGTCAGGTGCCACCTCGAACGTTTCCTGGGCCACTCTCCTGGCTCTGGCCCTGGTACCAGCAACAGTATTCATCCTGTGGCGCACGCCATTCGGCTTACGTGTTAGAGCCTGTGGCGAACACCCTGTAGCCGCTGACAGCCTTGGAGTGAACGTTTATCGAATGAAGTATGCAGCTGTGGTCATCAGTGGAGGTCTGGCCGGGTTCGGCGGAGCCTTCATCGCCATTGAACAGACCGGCATCTACCGCGAGTCTCAAACTCAGGGTCGCGGCTTCATTGGCTTGGCAACAGTCATCTTCGGCAACTGGCGCCCGCTCGGTGCTTTTCTGGGATCAATCCTGTTTGGCTTCGCTGATGCCCTGCAGTTACGAGACCGAACGGCTGTCCACGCCCTCTTGCTGCTAGCTGGCGTAGCTGTTGGACTTGCTGCACTCTGGTCCCTCCGACGACGCCAGCCTGCAGGAAGCATCGTCTTACTCCTCATATCAGCACTGATTCTCTGGTGGTACTCAGTAACGGACAGTGTCATGGGCGAGTTGCCGCCAGTGACACCTCACATTGCCACCCTCCTAGTTCTGGTCTTTGCCACCGGACGTTTACGCATGCCTGCCGCAGACGGAATGCGCTACCGGAAAGGCCAGGAGTAGCCGAAAGTGCCGCTGTCAGTCGAACAGCTTGCCTCATGGAGCAGAGAAGGCTTCGTTGTACTTCCCGGGTTCGTTCCTGAAAGCGAGGTCGCCACCCTGAGAGATCGAATCAGTGAACTAGTCGCGGGCTTCGCAGCATCATCAGAAGAAGCAGCAACCGTTTTCTCGACTACAGAACAAACCCACGCCCAAGAGCACTACTTCCTAAGTTCCGGCGATTTGATCCGGGCGTTCTTTGAGGATGGAGCATTCGACGCCGATGGAAACCTACAGGTGCCCATGAACCGTGCGCTCAACAAGTTGGGGCACGCCATGCACGACCTGGACCCAGTATTTGACCGGTTCTCGCGAACTCTCGAACTGGCTGAACTGGTATCAGATCTAGGGTTCACCGAACCTCTGCTACTGCAATCAATGGTGATCTTCAAACCTCCCCATATCGGCGGAGAGGTAATCTGCCACTGTGACCACAGCTTCCTGTGGACCGAGCCCCAAACAGTGGCAGGTCTCTGGTTTGCCCTTGATGATGCGACAGTCGACAACGGCTGTCTGTGGGTGGTACCAGGAGGGCACCACCAGCCGGCACGTACGCGCTTCCGCCTTGATGGAACCGGTACGACCACAGACGTGATCAACCCTGTTCCCTACGACATTGACAGCCTCGTACCCGTTGAGGTCAATGCTGGCACCCTTATCGCATTTTCGGGACTGCTCCCCCACTGGAGTGCACCCAACACGTCCAAGAACCCCCGGCTCGCCTACACGCTGCACGTAATCGACGGTACCGCTGACTACCTCGAGGACAACTGGTTACAGAGAGGTCCTAGCCTTCCCTTGCGCGGCTTTACCTGAATTCCTGCTAGCCACCAAGGTTAGGCTGCAACATGCAGATTGACCTTGACAGGATCCGTCAGGCACCCAAGGTACTCCTCCATGACCATCTGGACGGGGGACTCCGCCCTGCAACCATTCTGGACCTGGCCGAGCAACAGGGTTACCGCCATCTTCCCAGCAACGACGGTGATGATCTGGCAAAGTGGTTCCGCCGAGGAGCCTCCCAGCGCGACCTGGGCCTTTACCTGGAGACCTTCGCGCACACTGTCGGCGTCATGCAGACAGCTGATGCCTGCCACCGTGTGGCATCAGAGTGTGCACAGGACCTAGCTGCCGACGGCTGTGTCTATGCCGAGGTCAGATTCGCACCGACGCTCCTGACCGCTGCAAGCCTCGTGGTAGACGAGGTGATCGAGGCTGTACTGGCTGGATTTAGAGAAGGTTCCTCTGGTACACCGCTGACGGTACGGACTCTGATCACTGCCATGCGAACCGACACCGACTCTGTGGGCGTCGCAGAGGCAGCGGTCCGCTTCAGGGACCGGGGAGTTGTCGGCTTTGACATCGCCGGGCGCGAAGCTGGCTTTCCGCCGACCATGCACCTAGAAGCGTTCCAGTACCTCCAACGTGAGAACTTCCATGTCACGATCCACGCCGGTGAGGCATTCGGCTTGGCCTCCATCTGGGAGGCGGTTCAATTCTGTGGTGCAGAGCGTCTGGGCCATGGTGTGAGGATCATCGACGACATTGACCTGAAAGGTGACAATGCGGAACTCGGGCGCCTAGCGGCCTTTATCCGGGACCGACGGATACCGTTAGAACTCTGCCCCACCTCCAATGTCCACACTGGTGCAGTCGAGAGCATCGCCGACCATCCAATCGGGATTCTACGCGATCTCGGATTTAGGGTCACGGTCAACACCGATAACCGCCTAATGAGCAATGTCTCCATGACATCTGAAATGGCAGACCTAAATAATGCCTTCGGCTGGGGCCTCGATGACTTCAGGTGGCTGACAATCAACGCAATGAAGAGCGCTTTCCTTCCCTTCGATCAACGCCTTGAAATCATCAACGCGGTGATCAAGCCCGGCTACGCGGCCATCACAAGCTGACACCGGTTCTACGTGGGCACCCTCTCAGAGTCCGAATCACGTGGCGTCGTCGCCGATGCCGGCGTGGTCGTCTCGAGATGGTCAGTTGCTACTGATCCGGTTGCCGCCGCTGATGAGGCAGCCCGCATGGGCTTTCCCGTAGCTGTCAAACTTTGCGGTCCTGGAATCACCCACAAGACCGAACGTGGCCTCGTGCGGCTGGGCCTTGCTGGTTCCAGCGAGGTTGAAGTCACCGCAAGAGAACTGTTGGCCGCGGCTACGCCTGGCGACGGTGAAGTCGAACTCCTCATTTCCACGATGATCAGTGGAAACAGGGAACTGATCGCCGGGCTTGTAAGAGATGACAGCTTCGGACCCTGCGTGATGCTGGGCATTGGTGGCGTGCTGGCCGAAGCGTTGGCTGATGTGGCATTCCGCCTTGTACCCCTCGATCGGGTCGACGCACATGACCTGGTCGATTCCCTGGAAACTCAGGCGGTCCTTGGTCCATCTCGTGGAGAACCAGAGCTGGACCGTGAAGCTCTCGTAGATGCCCTCTGTGCACTGGGTTCACTGGCTCGGGACCAGACGATCAAGTCCATCGACTTGAACCCAATCATCATCTCCGGCGGCCGCCCCGTCGCAGTTGATGCACTTGTGGAACTGGTGGATTTCGACTGATGGCCATAGACCTCGCCGCCCTGTTCGAGCCCCGTGGCGTGATCATCACCGGCGTCTCCAGCCATCCTGGAAAGTTTGGTTTCGTGGCACTACACAACATCCTCACCTGTGGTTACGAGGGCTCTGTCTTCGCCGTCGGCCGTGAGGCGGGTACGGTCCTGGACCGCCCAGTACTGGCCTCAGTCGATGAAGTACCGGACGGAAGCGCTGACCTGCTCATCATCTGTACACCGGTGTCTGTAAATGAGGAGATCTTGGTCTCAGCGGCGCAAAAGGGAGTCAGGGCCATTTTCGTGGCTGCAGGTGGCTACTCGGAGTCTGGCCCCGAGGGAATGGCCGCTGAAGCACGTCTGACCTCTCTGGCGAACGAGCTTGGCCTGATACTGGCAGGTCCCAACGGTCAGGGGGTGATTTCGACGCCTGTGGGCCTGTGTGCCCAGATAGTCGCTCCCTGGCCTCCTCGCGGGCGTATTGGCGTGGCCTCCCAGTCGGGCAACCTGGTGTCGGCATTTCTCAACCTGGCCGAGCAGACCGGCATCGGTATCAGCCGGGCGGTCTCGGCAGGCAACGCTGCCGCAACAGGCCTTGTCGACTACCTGGAATGGTTTGCAGACGATCCGGAGACCGACGTAGCCCTCTGTTACGTCGAGGGTTTATCCGATGGCCGGGATTTCTTTGAACGTGTCAGACAGGTGAGCCTCAAGATGCCGGTGGTCGTAATAAAGGGCGGGACCACCTCGGGGGGACAGCGGGCTGCAGCATCGCACACAGGCTCACTAGCTAGTGATGACCGCATCTTCTCCGGTATGGCACGTCAGGCTGGCCTGCTCCGCTCACCTAGCATCGAGGCCGCCTTTGATGTGGCTGCCACTCTTGCAACCCAGCCATTGCCACAGGGAAACCAGGTAGTGATACTGACCACTGCCGGAGGCTGGGGCGTCGTGGCCGCTGATGCCGTCACTGCACATCCCGACTTGGAACTCAGCACCCTTCCTGAGGATCTGTTTGCCACAATCGATGACATGCTCCCGCCTCGCTGGAGCAGGAACAATCCTGTGGACCTAGCCGGCGGAGAAACCCGTGAAACCATCCCCGAATTGTTGCACCTCGTGGCCAGCCACCCCGATGTCGACTCTATTCTCCAGTTGGGCCTTGGAATCCAGGGCAACACAGCCTCTTTGACTCGAAACGGGCCCTTCTACCCGGAACACGGACTGGAGCGAATCGTGGACTTCCACGAGCGCCAGGAGCACTTGTATGCAACAGCAGCTGTCGAAGCCTCATCGACCTACTCCAAGCCGATCCTGGTCGCCTCCGAGCTAGCAACCGCTAGGCCTGACAACCCGATGGTTGCTGCTGTACGTGGGGCTGGACGCCTCTGTTACACATCTGCCGACCGAGCTGTAGCCGCACTAGGCCAAGCGAGCCGCTACGCCACTTGGCGAAGGGCCCGTACCTAGTCGGTCAATGACGAACTGACCGCAGGACAGCAGCCAAGTTCCCCCGTCTACCGACCTTCACTCCCTCAAGACCCAGGAAGGTCGCTAGTCGATCCAGCTCTGCTGACAACTCGGTTGCTACGTGGCAGTGGTCAGTGCCATCCTCGGCAAACACCCCGCGTGCCCTCAAAACACCCTCTGACCGATCAGCCTTGAGGTCTACCCGTCCGACCAGATCCTGTCCGAGTAGAAATGGCATGACGTAGTAGCCGTATTCCCGCTTGCCCGCCGGAACGTAGATCTCGATCCGGTACCGGAACCCGAATAGCCGCTCGGCCCTAGGGCGGTACCAGACGACGGGATCAAAAGGAGAGAGGAGGGCTCTGGCCGCCACTTTCCTCGGTCGTGGTGACTCCGGATGGATGAAGGCGGGTTCCCGCCAACCTTCCACCTGAACGGCAAGAAGGCGTCCATGTTCGACCAATTCCGCCAACCTCGGACGGGCTTCAGAGATCCCAATGCGGAAATAGTCGGCCAAGTCCCCTGCCGTACCGATCCCCTGACAGCGTCCGGCCACCTCCAAGAGATCCCGTTGCGCTGCCTCGTCGGGCGGGGCTGGCTTAGCCAGGACCTGAGCTGGCACCAGCCTGTTCAAAGGTTCATAGGTCCGCTCAAAGTTTCCAAGCCGTCGACTCCCGACCATGCCGATCCGAAAGAGCCAGTCCAGCGCCCGCTTACCGTCTGAGCGGCCGTTCCACCAATCGCCCGACCTTGGTCTTGGATCGCTCAGGTCTGCGGCCCTGATCGGTCCATGCTCCTCAACCTCGGCTATCACTGCATCCACGTACTTTGCTTGCCGGGTGGCCATGGCATGCAAACCTGGCCATGTGTCTCCTTCGGCGGCACGCCTCTTTCGCCACCGCAGTGCCGGCTCCATCCAGACTGGTAGAATTGAGGCCTCGTGCGCCCAGGTCTCGAACATTTCGCCCGAGTTCCATAGCCAGTCGTCAAGGTGGTCCCTGTCGTAGCTACCGAGTCGGCTGTAGATAGGTAGGTAGTGCGAGCGGCACACCGTCTGGACTGAATCGAGTTGCAACAGGGCCAGGCGGCCCAAGACACGCCGGAAGTGGCGCACATCTATCCGTCCCGAAGGAGATGGATCACAAAAGCCTTGGGAAGCGAGGGCCACCCTTGCAGCAACTCCCTGTTTCATTGCTGTGGTAGTGCCCTTCGCATGGATGGAGAGTCTGCCCTACCGGCCAGCCACACCCGTACCTCTAGCCAACTGATATCAACTGGATAACCTGATGTCCTCATGTTGGACCACGTGTTTTCCGATGCCATCGGCTCCCTCCGGGAGGCACTTGAGTCAGCACGCCTTGAGCGCCAGACCCTCGAGGAGAGGCTGCAAACCGATGTCCTCCTTGGTGACCTCACCTGGGTCACCTCCTACTCCATGCCCGGAGAGGGTGACCCACCACGAGTGCGCTGTGACCTGACGCTTGAATGGCCCACGTGGTCACAGACCTCGTATCGCAACTGGTATCTCGAGGGTGAGTTAGCCGAACCACCCGAGATCACTGTTGAGATTGTGCTCCGACTGCAGCAACTGGAGTTGGCTCCTAGCCCACTTGATGTCATGGCCTCCCTCCCACCCGAACCACCGTCCCTCGGTGAACTTGAACTGGAAAGGTCAGGAACGACAGTCGAAACCATCTACGACGAACTGGAGAACCCCTCCTGGGCATTGGACGTTACGTTTGAAGGAACCTACGAACTGGACGAGACGACCCTCGAGGATGGTGCTGCGATGGACGACCACTTTGCCAGTCTGGGTGGATGGATTGCCAGTGCCCTTGTCCGACTGGGTGATCTCAGGTTGGGCCAGGCCAGTGCTGATGGGTCGACGGACACGCCAGCCGTCTGAACCTCCCGAATGCTCAGACTCCGTCGGAGACACCACCCTCGAAGGGCAAAAGGTCGTCGAACTGGGTTGGCCTGTCCTCAGCCTTGGCGCCAAACGCCTCGAGCATGTCGGCTGGCTGAAACATCCCCGCCTGCCAGGTGGCAATGTGATCCAAGGAGTCGACAGTGGAGTGATCCCTCGCATAGGTGATCATTTCCTTGGAGCCCCAGACCGCCAGCGGTGACCGGGAGGCGATCTCGGCAGCCACGGCCTGCACCCCCTCCAAGAGGGCCTCATGGTCGGAGAAGACCTCGTTGACAAGGCCAACCGCTCTCGCCTCCTCTGCGGGCATGCGACGGCCCGTGTAGGCCAACTCGCGGCATACACCCTCGGGAACAAGCTTGGGCAGCCGCTGCAGGGTGCCCACATCGGCGGTCATGCCGATGTTGATCTCCTGGATGCAAAAGAAGGCATCTTCGGTCGCGTACCTCATGTCACAGGCCGTGACCATGTCGATCGCTCCGCCAATACAGCCTCCTTGGATAGCTGCCAGTACAGGCATTCGGGCCTTCTCTATCGCCGTGAACGTGTCCTGGAGGTGAAGAATGTTGGACCGCAGGTTCGCTCTAAGCCTGCCGATCTCCGCACCATCATCTCCGCCAGCCTGTCCGAACACGGCCAAGTCCATGCCCGCACTGAAGTGGCGACCGGTTGAGGCCAGTACGACTACACGTGCCTCTCCCGTGGCGTCTACCTGACGGACAAGACGGGGAAGTTCGCTCCAAAATGCCGGTGTCATGGTGTTCAACTTGTCGGGACGGTTCAACGTGATAGTTGCAATGCCATCCGAGATGACAGTTTCAAAGCATGTGTAGGAGTCACTCATAGTCCGCGACGCTAGCCCGAGTGGGAAACGGTGTTCGATGCGGGCAGGTATTCTGCCCTGCGCTACTCCAAGAGGGACCGTGCCACCTTGACAAGGTCGGCCTCGGGTCGGGCTCCCATGTGGCTAATCACCTCAGCAGCAGCGATGCTGCCAAGACGTGCCGCATGGTCCAAAGAGGCGCCTTGACTGAGCCCGAACAGGACTCCTGAGGCATACAGGTCACCAGCACCAGTGGTATCGACCACGGCACCTAGTTCATCGGCCTCGACTTGCACCCGGTCTCTACCAGCTACAACTATCGATCCACGCGGGCCCATGGTCACGAAGGCCAGCCCGACCTGCTCGGACACGGCATCGGCTGCAGCCTCGAGTGTGTCGACCTCATACAGGGAACACAGTTCACTAGCGTTACCGAAGAGCACATCGACCTTGTCGGCCATCAACTCCAGCCACTCCTCACGGTGGCGGTCCACGCACAGTTCATCTGAGAGTGTCAGTGAGACCGTCCTGCCCGCTGCTCTTGATACATCCATTGCGTACCGGATGGCATCTTTGGCTTCTTCCCTGTCCCATAGGTAGCCCTCGCAATACAGGTATGACGCCAGAGAGACTAGGTCTGCATCGATCGAATCGGTTCCAAGGTATGCAGAGATCCCAAGGTATGTGTTCATTGTGCGCTGGGCATCTGCAGTGACCTGGATCAGGCAGCGAGCAGTTGCATGACCATCGAGGGCCCTGGCTCCAGGAATGTCAAACCTGACACCAACCGCCTGCAGATCGCGCCTGAACACCTCGCCCAGATCATCGTCTGCCACCTTGCCTATGTACGCGGCCCGGCCGCCGAAGGCAGCCACCCCGACTACGGTGTTCGCAGCTGAGCCTCCCGAGGCCTCGATCCCCGGTGGCATCACCCCTTGTAGGAAGCTGGCACGATCTGAATCCACGAGGGTCATAGCCCCCTTGGTCAGGCCATGCTCATCGATAAAGGCATCCTCCACAGATGCCAAGACGTCAACGATTGCGTTACCCACGCCGACCACGTCGATGGCACGGTCTCCCCTCATCCTCTTCTCGCTTTTCATACTCACCGACCCACTCGACGGATTCATATTCTGCTCCACTGGATGTCGGCCACTAATAAGCCTCCTAGCACCGATGCTGCCATTGTCGCTTCCTCTTTGGATGGTGCCGTCGATGACATGTCCTCAACTGGTGAGCAATCAGACCCATGTCCACTTCCCGGACAACCAGGTTCGTGCCGAATCATCTCGGATCCAACCGGAACGACCCAGCCCCGTCAACCAACACCGCTGTCAGGTGGTGGATACGACCATTCTGCTCTGTCACCGTGCACGCGAACGCCTGGCCTGCACGCGAGACCCGCAAAGCCGGTTCGCATGTCGCCGCGTTGTCGACACCCAGATCACTGTCAAGGCGAACTTTTGCTTCGGATGCGACTTCGACTGCTCTGACCACTTCCACAGGCGACTTGATATGCACTCGGCCGTCTGTATCAGGCCTCGAGATGACAAGCGGAACAGATAATCCGGCGATGACCGCCGTGCATGGCACCGGACCAAGGCCTTCGGATCCCAACAGGGGGCATGCCACCTCTGACACCAGGTCTGGATGGTCGGGGAGCAGCGCCAGCGGGACGGCCCGCTCAACAGCTTCCACATCGATTCCAGCAGGTTCGATAGCGGTGCACGCCGTAGCCAGAAGCAACAAGGACACCGCTAGGGAACGGATCTCCACAGACCACAGGCCTGCAAACGAGAACCCCATCACCTTCACCGAGTACCCACTGGCATCTCTTGAACCTCTCGTGACCTCCTGGCCGGTGCGAATAAGCAACCGACCCTGGCCGATCTAGCTCTCGATCCTGATCGCCTGCTTGGGGCATCGCCGGACCGCCGCCTCCATCACCTCGCGGTTCTCCTCACCAGGCATCTCATCGAGCAGGTAGAGAAAGTCGTCATCGCGTACTTCGAACACGTCAGGTGCTATTTGCATGCAGATGGCATTGCTCTCGCAGAGGTCGTAGTCGATGACGATGCGCACGGTTATACGCCCTTTCTCGGGGATCCTCAGAAGTCAATCACCTGGCGAATCACGTCGGCGTCACCCAACGCACCGAGGGCCTCATTCACCTCGTCCAATCTGATCCGTCGGGAAATCATGCCCTCGAGGTCCAGCTGACCCGACTTGTAGAGGCGCAGGAACCGGTTGAAGTCGGTCCTGACATCGGCGCTGCCATACATAGACCCGATTAGGTTCTTCTCCGAAAAGAACATCTCGAAGGCCGATAGTTCAAATGTCTCCTCGGCCCGGCCGACACCGACGATGCAGCAGGTTCCACCCCGGCGAGTTAGGTCGAACGCCTGCCTCATGGTCGTGGGCATGCCGATGCACTCCAACGTGTAGTCAAAGCCCTCCCCCCCAGTAACTTCTGCCATTGCTCCGGGGAGGTCATCTGGCAAGACACCGTGGGTGGCACCAAATGCCTTGGCCCTGTTTAGCTTGCCCTCGTGCAAGTCGACGGCGACTATCTCGGCGGCACCGGCTATACGGGCACCCTGGATAGCAGCGACACCAACGCCGCCCGCTCCTATGACCAGCACCGACGAACCGGGAGTCACCTTCGCTGTGTTAATCGCCGCACCGACTCCAGTGGTCACCCCGCACCCTACGAGGGCAGCCACATCGAGCGGAATGTCCTTTTCAACACCGACGACCGCAATTCCAGGGACGATCGTCTCCTCGGCGAAGGTACCGCAACCGGTCATGGCCCCGAGGACCTCATCACCACGCCGGAACTGTGGTGCTGCACCCATCGCCAGGAAGCCGTTGAGGCACAGGTTCGGCTGGTGGCGGCCCGTGCAGTAGGGGCAAGTGCCGCACGGGGGCGAAAAGGCGATGATCACGTGGTCGCCCGGGGCCACGTGCGTGACACCATCTCCGACGTCTTGTACCACTCCGGAGCCTTCATGACCGAGAACACTGGGTGGAGGCTGCGGAATCGTTCCGTTCATGGCCGACAGGTCCGAGTGGCATACCCCGCTGTGAGAAATCTTCACCTTCACATCACCGGGGGCGATGTCGCGAAGAGTCACATCGTCTCTCAGCGCCAGCCGGTCTGTCGGTACCGTCTCCAGAATCGCTGCGAACATCGTTCCCCCTGTCTGCTGAGTGGCTTAACGGACCGTAGTAGACGCTCCCCTTCTATGAGAAGGCGGCCCTTACCACTCCACCCACGACCTTTGCACACAAGCTAGTTCGATAGCGGTGACGTCCCTCTGCAAGCCGACGCGGTCACCTCGGCGGTTCTGTAGTCGGACACCCACCACTCTCTGGAGCCTGTTCCCAGGAAATCAAGCTCCGAGAAATTCGTAGAGTTTCTCTCTTGGTCGTCCCACACATGCCTCAAGTGGACCTTCAGAGGCCAAGTCTCCTCGAACCAGAAGTGGTCGCTGCATGAGCGCCTTGCGCTGCCCTAACAACTCGACAACGGCATCGAGATTATCGACATAGTCCTCGGAGACAAGTTCCAATTTCTTGAACTGTGAGTCCTTGCGGACCAGATCCTCAACGGGACCGTCCATGCCTGCGGCCATTCGCCGCAGAAGTGCCCCATCGGGAGGCTCCTTCATGTAGAGGACGACATCTACTTCCACACCCAACTCCTCGGCGACCGCCAAGGCCTTCGTGGACGAGTTTCAATGCGGGTTGTGAAAGATGGTCACGGCTGCCATCTGGTTCTCCTATCTGGTTGTCAGTCAGGCCAGACCGTACCTTCTCGGAATGGCAATGCTCTGGTTGGATTCGCCCTCAGATGGCGTCGTTGTCGCGCTCCCCTGTACGGATCCGGACCAGGTTTCCGACGTCTGTCACCCAGACCTTGCCATCACCGATCTTCTCGGTACGGGCAGCCGAGACAATCCCCTCGACCACACCGGCAGCAGCATCGTCGCTAACCACAACCTCAACGCGGGTCTTAGGGGTAAAGAGCACCTTGTACTCGGTTCCACGGTAGGTCTCGCTGTGGCCACCTTGGCGGCCGAAGCCTTGGACCTCGCTGACAGTCATTCCCTGCACGCCTAGTGCAGATAGGGCATCTTTCACTTCGTCCAACTTGAAAGGCTTGATTACCGCTGTAACCAACTTCATGGGTGTAATCCTCTCTCATCTCTCTTGCACCCTCCTGGGGCGTTCCGAGTATCGGAAATCAACTGATACAACAGTTCTATGTATCAGTGATCTATGCAAGTATCTGGCCATTATCTGACAGAAAAGTGTTCTTTGTATTGATACATTATCCATATCATGCGGTCTCCTTCCATCGTCGACCTGACCGACCCTGTCTACTCGACCCAGCAGACCGGGCGTCACAAACAGATGGTCCTACGCCTTGATGCTGAAACGGCCATTCCCCTTTTCGAACAGGTCAGGGCGCAATTGTCGGTAATGGTCGCCGTCGGGCACCTAGAACCAGGTAGCCGCCTGCCAACCGTCCGCTACATGGCCTCTCAACTCGGCCTTGCAGCGGGCACAATCGCCCGCACCTACCGCGAGTTGGAAAGTGACGGCGTTGTTGAGGGCCGGGGACGCAGAGGTACCTTCGTCGTCGACGAACCCCCTCACTCAGAGCCGGTCCAAGAACGCCGAGAGAGAGTGAAAGCGGCTGCACTGAGGTTCGTGTTCGAGTTGAGACAACTGGGAGTGAACCCCGAGACTGCCTATCTGGCAGTCACTGAAGCCTTTCGTGAACTCGAAGACTCTGAGACCTGAACTACCCGATGCTCAGGTGCCCACCCTGATCGTTCCCACAACCGTCCCAGCCTGATTGGTGACCACTTCATCATCAGTCTCAGGGAATCGACCAAGCGAATGCAGGATCCACGCCATGACAACCCCCGACGCACGGCTAGCACCGTCCCTGACTTTCAACGCGATGCCGATGCCGTCATCGGGAACAGTGCCACAAAAGACGCCCTCCGCACCGGTCTTCACCACTGTCCCACCAGTCGAATCGAGGATGAGGCGCGTACAAGCCCTTCCGGTTCCCGCCACGTAGAAGGGTTCGGATCGCATCGCGGAGAGCAATCGGTACTCAGCGGATCCGACCCGACCTGCACCCATCCTGACCCAACCGTTGGCAAGGTGTGAGAGGGGTACCGGCCAAACTGGGATCCCACAACCATCCACCCCCGGGACCTGACCAGATAGGTCGATCCCGCACCACTGCTCTAGGGCTGGTGTCACGCTGTCGCGCTGTAGCGGATGCGATGCCTCCAGATATCTGTCAAACGAAAGTCCCTCGTGGCGACACACGCTGAGAAAGCCTGCGTGTTTGCCTGAACAGTTGTTGTAAGAAGCATCTGGCTCTACACCCGAACGAGCAAGGTCGAAGGCTGCCGGGCCATATAGAGGTGGATGGGTGCCACATTTCAGATCTTCAGGAGTGGCACCGACCATCCCCAACCAGCGGACCACTGCGGAAACGTGTGCCGGCTCCGCGTTGTGGCTTGAACATGCAAGAGCCAACTCCAAGTCTGTGAGGTTGAAAGCATCAGCAGCCCCTGACGTGATCAGGGGAACTGCTTGGATCGGCTTTACTGAAGACCTTGGAAGGACCAGCCGGCCAGGATCCCCCCAGGACTCAAGCACTGATCCGGAGGTAGAGACAATGACAGCATCCACCTCGTGAAGGCTCTCCACGCAGCCCGCCCGCGTCACTTCGACCCTAATGGGCCCATTTGACCCGGTCATCCAGTGTCGTTACCGCGCAAACTAGGGATCTCGCCATCTAGCCTTCTGACGGTCCTGCTAGCTGTGGTCTCAAGAAGGACCGGCGTTAGCACATCAAGCATTCTCGCGTTCGCTATACCACCCAATGACAGATACGACCTGAGTACACGCCCCAGATGCTGGGAACAACTCTCGTCCACCGCCGCTAGGTGCCCAATGCGCGACCGCTTCATTCAGCGAGTTCAGTGGGTGACGGCAATGACCGCACCGGCAGTGGCCTTGACCAGGGCCTTGGGAGAAACCGGGAATACCGAGTCCGGGGTTCCGGCCGCAGCCCAGACCTCGTCGAACTCGAGCAGGTGCGGGTCGACGACTGTTCGTAGTGGAACCGCATGCCCTAACGGCGGTGTACCGCCGATCGCATAGCCCGTAGCTGACCGCACCTCGGCGGCAGCAGCTATTCGTACCTCAAGGCCCAAATGGGCCGACAACAGTTCCTCATTGACACGCTTCGCCCCAGAACACAGAACCAACACAGGTCTGACGTCTGCCATAAAGACCAGGGACTTCACGATCTGGCCTACACCACACCCTACGGCCGCTGCTGCATCGGCAGCTGTTCGCGTTCCATCCGGAAACCGGTGGACCTCTACGGTCAACCCGGAGGCCTCAGCCTCGCTAGTGAACCTCTCGATCGCATCGCTACGGGACATCGTCGGCTCTCCATGTGGACTTCAAGGATCCCGATACTTTACGGCCTCCGGGATCGTACTCCCCAGCCGAGCCCGGCCTAGCGACGCCTTCCTCGCTTCTCTCCATGCCCCCGTCGCTCCCGCTCCTTTTCACGTTGGCGTTGCTCTTCAAGCTCAACGTTGAGTGCCACGTAGCGGTCAACTCGTCGCCTGTCCACCTGTCCATTGGCCACAGCAGCACTTACCGCACAGTCTGGTTCTGGACCATGGACACAATCCGAGTACCGGCAGGTGGCTGAGAGTGCCTCAAGGTCACCGAACACCCGCTCTAGAGCCTCCTCCGAATCCCAGATGCCTACCGACCTGATTCCGGGGGTGTCGACAAGGAGTCCTCCGTTGGCGAGCCTCACCAGTTCCCGGCTGACAGTCGTGTGACGCCCCTTGGAATCAACCGATCGGACCTCACCAGTCTCAAGGTGTTCCTCCCCAAGGAGGGCGTTGACAAGTGTCGACTTGCCCGAACCAGACTCGCCCAAAAGAACTACGGTCCGTCCCGGCCCCACCATTGCGGCGACGTGTTCAAGTCCTTCCTGTGCTCTGCCAGCCAACCCCACAACCAGCACCGGTACATCAGGAGCTACAGCCCCAACCGTTGCCGTCACATCGTCAACGGGTGCACCCTTCTTGTCGGCTTTGGTCAACACGACTGCCACCTCAGCTCCGCTGTCCCAACCCACTACCAAGAACCTTTCAAGGCGACCAGGTGGGAGGGGGCGATCGAGGCCATGGACTATCAATACGACGTCCACGTTTGCCACAAGGACCTGTTCGACTACCTGCTCAGACGGGTCCCGCCTAGACACGCTGTTTGAACGTGGAAGTACCGACGAGATCAGGAGACCTAACTCCGGCTCATCGTGGAGGAGAACCCAGTCACCGGTGACCGGTGCCATCTGGTCCTGAGCGCGTTGTGAGTCAGAGAGCACACGCACCCGACCATTAGCCGTGACTACATCGCACTCTCCGCGATCGACCTTGACGATCCGACCTAGTAGGCCATCACCGCCTGGAAGGGCATCGGACCAGCCGTAAGCGGAGAGGTCGATCGTCATCACTCAGATGTTATGTCGATTGCTTCTAACCCAGCCGGAGGGTCTCAAGGGGTTCAAGGCGAGCGGCCTTGGTGGATGGGTAGAGACCGGCTACCACCGCCACGGCAACTGAGACCGCCGCCCAACCGAAAAGGCCCGGGACGGACAAAACCACCACATATCCACGCATTTCCGATGTCAGCCAGACCACACCCGCTCCTGCGGCAGCTCCGAGGATGCCGCCCAGCACACCAACAACCAGAGCCTCTAGAAGGAACTGGACTGCGATGGTTCCACGGCTGTGACCGAGCGCCCTCCGGACCCCGATCTCACTGGAACGCTGGATTACCGAAATCGACATGACGTTGGCGATCCCGACTCCACCCACAATCAGCGCCAAGCCCCCCATCATCTTGGTCAAGTTGTTCAGGTTCTCGTCGACTTGTGACTGTGCGTCCAAGAGGTCTGTCGGAACCGAGGTGTTGGCACCATCAGGACCACCGAGGCTGATGACTGTCGGAACCTCCTGGGCCACCAACTCGGTATTGGACGGTGCCCGTATATACAGACGACTGGGATCACGGGAATCCATTCCGAGGTCTGCTTCGGCGTTGGCGAAGGTCAGGAACACCGCAGAGTCCATAGAAGGCTCCAAAAGCACGTAGTCGAGCACCCCGATCACCCCGTAGTCAGTTCCGTTGAGTTGGATCGTCCGTGCCTCTCCGCGAAGATACCCGTACTCGTCTGCAAGGTCCCTGCCAATAACCACTACCCTCGCAGCGGTCGACACGTCAAAGTCGTTGAGGAACCTGCCGCTGGCCAATGGAACTTCGAGGGTCTCAGGAAGGTTCAGATCGGTGGCTATCACCGGGACTGGGAACGCCCGGTAGAAGTCCTCAGCCTCCTCGAAAGGAAGTGTCACGATGTCGGCCATCTGGAGTGTGCCTGTCACCGATTCAACATCGGGAAGCCGGGTGACCCGCGCGGCTGCATCCTCCGG
>PBSS01000015.1 GCA_002726315.1 Acidimicrobiaceae bacterium | reverse complement strand
ATGGCGACCCTGGCGGCAACCGGTCAGCCCGAGAAGCACGAGCCCTTTCAGCCACTACCGGAGGGCTTTAGGCATGCTACCTGGAACGATCTTGCTGCTTTTGAGGCTGCTATCGACCCATCCATTGGAACCATCCTGCTTGAACCCCTGCAAGGCGAGAGCGGCGTCAACCCGGCTGACATGGAATTCTTCGTTGGCATCCGGAGACTTTGTGACGAGCGCGGGATCCTGCTCATTGTCGACGAGGTCCAAACTGGTCTGGCCCGGACCGGGCGGTGGTTTGGCTTTCACCACCACGGCATCAAGGCTGACATCGTTACCGTGGCAAAGGCACTCGGCAACGGCGTGCCGATTGGTGCCGTCTGGGCGCCGGTGGAGATCGCATCCGCGTTCAAGCCCGGTGACCACGGTTCCACCTTTGGTGGGCAACCTCTAGCTGCCGCAGCCGCTTGTGAGGTTCTCCGGGTGATGGATGAGATCGATGCCCCCGTCCTAGCAACTGAGAAGGGCGCTGAGTTGACGGCACTGCTAAGCGAGTTGCCGGGTGTGTCAGGTGTACGGGGCCTTGGCTTGCTCCTTGCAGCCGAGTTGAACGAGGTGGCTTTGGCTGGGCGGACAGCCGCCGAGGTCGCCCTGGCGTGCCTGCACGCTGGCCTCGTCGTGAACGGTGTGACCCCGACTTCTCTGCGGTTTGCACCACCGCTCACAGTGAGCAGCGCAGAACTCCTTGAGGGTGTGGGCGTCCTGGCCAGCGTGCTCGATGCCCCGACCCCGACAGATGACGAAGCAGAGGTGGGCCAGTGAAGCACTTGTTAGAGATAGATGACCTGAGTGTCGCTGATCTGGGCCGGGTGCTGGACCTTGCCGTGGACCCGTCACCTCCGCAGGTACTAGACGGCCTCGGCATGGCACTTCTCTTCGAGAAGCCATCAGCACGGACCCGAAACTCCATGGAGATGGCAGTCGTGCAACTGGGTGGCCACCCCATGTACATACAGGCTGCCGAGGTCGGTCTCGGGGTTAGGGAATCGGTCGAGGACGTGACGCGGACACTTGCATGCTTCCATGCCTGTGTCGGTGCCCGGGTGTTTGACCATGCAACCGTGGAGGCAATGGCCGCCGTTCAGGCGGTACCCGTTGTGAACATGTTGTCCGATGGTGCTCATCCGTTGCAGGCATTGGCTGACGTGCTCACCATGAGGCAGGAGTTTGGCGACTTGACAGACCGGGTCATCACATATGTAGGCGATGGCAACAATGTGTTCAGGTCCCTGGCGCTGGCCGCCGGAATGCTTGGCATGGAGGTTCGGTTCACCGGTCCTGCTGGTTACCGGCTAGACGACATAGACCGGGACCGGTTGGGCTACGCCGGTATCAAGTTCGATGAGTTCGACCGGCCAGAGGAGGCGGTTGAGGGAGCTGATGCTGTCTACTCAGACGTTTGGGTGTCGATGGGCCAAGAGGACGAAAAGGCTCAGCGGTTAGCTGACTTCGAGGGCTTCCAAGTCGACGGTGACCTCATGGATGCCGCTGGCGAGCAGGCCGTATTTCTGCATTGTCTTCCTGCCCACAGGGGCGAGGAGGTCACCGACGGAGTCGTTGATGGTCCCTCTAGCCGGGTGTGGCCGCAGGCCGCCAACCGGATGCACGCAGCTAGGGGCCTCCTGGCGTGGCTCTTGGGCGAGGCCACTGACGAGGGGAGCAGATCATGAGCAAGCACCAGCGACAGCATCGGATCACACGACTACTGGCCGACAATGTCGTTACCAGCCAGGAACAGCTGGTCGGCCTCTTGGCAGCGGAAGGGATCGAGTCCACTCAGGCCACCGTGTCGCGCGACCTCGAGGACCTCGGAGCCGTCAAGGTTCGGGTTTCTGGAGGTGAGAGCGCCTACGCCATACCTGAACTTCCCTCAGACCGGGTTGCCCCCGAGAGTCAACTCAAGCGGGTCATGGGCGAGTGGGTGGTCGATGTCGTGTCATCGGCCAACCTGGTCGTTTTGCGGACACCACCAGGCTCAGCACACGTTGTCGCATCAGCACTCGACAGGACAGGCCTGCCTGAGGTTGCGGGCACGGTGGGCGGCGACGACACCGTGCTGGTGGTGGCTGTCGACGGCACGACCGGGAGCGACCTCGCTAGTAATCTGCGGAGCCTGGCAGGGTTCTGAGAGGACCGGAGTCAAACAACATGGATACGGAATGGAGCACGTGGTGACTGGCACCGGAATCGAAAAGGTTGTCCTCGCCTACTCGGGGGGACTCGACACCTCGATCATCTTGAAGTGGTTGGAGGAGACCTACGGCTGTCAGGTCGTTACCTTCACCGCAGACCTAGGGCAGGGAGAGGAGATTGAACCAGCGCGGGCTAAGGCTGAAGCCATGGGTGTCAAAGAGATCTACATCGAGGACCTACGTGAGGAGTTTGTGGCCGACTTCGTGTACCCCATGTTCCGGGCCAACGCCCTCTACGAGGGCGAGTACCTACTCGGAACGTCGATAGCTAGGCCGCTCATTGCCAAGCGACTCATCGAGATCGCAGACGAGACAGGAGCTGATGCCGTCAGCCACGGTGCTACGGGCAAGGGCAACGACCAGGTCAGATTCGAGTTGAGTGCCTACGCGCTCAATCCCGACATCAAGGTGATTGCCCCCTGGCGAGAGTGGGACCTGGGCTCCAGACAAAGCCTGCTGGACTACGCCGAGAAGCATTCCATTCCGATCGAGATGAAGCGGGGCACAAAGTCGCCTTACTCGATGGATGCCAACCTGCTACACATTTCCTTTGAAGGCGGACCGCTTGAGAACCCATGGAATGAGCCAACCACCGAGATGTGGCGCTGGTCGGTCAGCCCTGAAGCGGCTCCCAACGAGGCCACCTACATTGACCTCACCTATGAGCAAGGCGATGTTGTCGCCATCGATGGAAGGGCCATGACACCCGCAACAGTGCTCGCTGAGTTGAACAGAGTGGGTGGTGCGAATGGTGTGGGCCGGACCGACATCGTTGAGAACCGGTACGTGGGAATGAAGTCACGGGGCGCATACGAGACACCCGGCGGCACCATCCTTCTCAAGGCTCACAGGGCCATCGAATCGATTACTCTCGATAGCGGAGTGGGTCATCTCAAGGATGACTTGATGCCCCGGTACGCCGAGATGGTCTACAACGGGTTTTGGTTCAGCCCTGAACGGGAGATGCTCCAGGTAGCCATCGACCAATCTCAGCAATGGGTGAACGGTCGGGTGAGGTTGCGGCTCTACAAAGGAAATGTCGACGTTGTCGGCCGGGAATCCGATGACACTCTGTTCGACGAAGCCATCGCCACCTTCGAAGAAGATGACGGTGCCTACGACCAGGCCGATGCTGAGGGCTTCATCAAGTTGAACGCCCTGCGGCTGCGGACCCTGGCACGAAGGCAGGCCAGGGCTGCATCAAGGAGACAGGGCACATGACCACGCTGTGGCACGGACGGTTCGATGAAGGTCCTGCTGAGGCGCTCCAGGCCCTCAACGACAGCCTTCCCATTGACCGACGGATGTTTCGCGAGGACATCGCTGGCTCACGCGCCCATGTGGCGATGCTGGCCCGGGTCGGTCTCATCAGTGATGCCGATGCTGGTGCAATCGAATTGGCATTGGATGCCACCGAGGCCGAACTGGCTGATGGCTCTTTCGAATTTGCTCCTTTCGACGAGGACATTCACACTGCGGTGGAACGCAGAGTCACTGAGTTGGCCGGCGAAGCCGGGGCCAGGCTCCACACCGGTCGAAGTCGGAACGACCAGGTCGTGACTGACCTACGGCTGTGGACCAAGCGAGAACTCCTTGAGATAGCCGCCCTCATCGGGCGGTTCCAGGCAACCCTGGCTGCACGAGCCGACCAGGTCGGCGACGCCTACCTGCCGGGCTACACGCACCTCCAGCAGGCCCAACCGGTGCTGCTTGCCCACCACCTCCTGGCCCACGGTTGGGCACTGTCTCGCGACGTGGACCGGCTGCTGGATGCAGTGGTGAGGACAGACGTGTCCCCTCTTGGTGCTGGAGCTCTTGCTGGATCGTCGCTGCCGCTGGATCCAGATGGGGTGGCCGCCGATCTGGGGTTTTCAGAGCGGTTCGAAAACTCCATAGACGCCGTATCTGACAGAGACTTCGTGGCCGAGGCGCTGTTCGCCCTGGCGCTGCTAGGCGTGCATCTGTCGCGACTAGGCGAGGAGATAGTGCTCTGGTCTACCGAAGAGTTCGGATTCGTGGGACTTGATGACGCCTTTTCCACCGGCTCCTCGATGCTGCCCCAGAAGAAGAACCCCGATATCGCTGAGATAGCCCGGGCCAAGGCAGGCCGGCTGATCGGAAGTCTGACGGGCCTACTGGCGACACTGAAGGGCCTACCTCTGGCTTACGACAAGGACCTTCAGGAGGATAAGGAACCCCTGTTTGAGGCTTGTGACTCGGCGCGTCTGACCCTGCTCGCAATGGAGGGCCTGGTCTTGACCATGGAGTTGCGGACCGATCGGATGGCAGAGGCTGCCGATAACCCATTCGGTGCTGCCACCGACCTGGCTGAGTTTCTGGTTGTGTCCGGCATGCCGTTCAGGGAAGCCCACGCTGTTGTGGGCGGTCACGTACGGACAGCACTGGCTGGCGAGGCCCACCTGGCTGACTTGGTTGCCGCCGACGAGAGGTTGGGTCCTGAGGCGGCAGCACTCTTGGAACCAGGAGCAGCGGTGAGACGCAGGACCACACCCGGTGGTGCTGGCCCGGAGCCGGTGGCCCGACAGAGGAAACGGTTCGCCGAGCAGCTCACCAACCAGGAGGCACGACTGGCCTCACTGTCGTGACATCCAGACTCTCAGAGCAGGCAGACTTGTATGGCCGTCGCGGTGTGGAGCCTGGTGACGTTGTCGCCTCTGGACCGGCGGGCCCAGAGCAGGACCGCATTCTCAAACTCCTAGCTGACCATGACGATGCACTGGACAGGTCCTGTCGCCCCGGGCACCTGACCGGCTCCGCGCTCGTCATCGACCCGGCGGACCGGAAAATCCTCCTCATGTTCCACACCAAGTTGAAACGCTGGCTTCAGCCGGGAGGCCATGCCGATGGTGACGGTGATCTTGCTCGGGTAGCGCTACGGGAAGCAAGCGAGGAGACTGGCATTGAGGGTCTCAGAGTGTGTGAACCACCCGTTGATCTAGACATTCATGTTGTGGACCCGCCTGCTGAGGAAGCCCACGAGCACCATGATGTTCGCTTCTTAGTGGTGGCGCCTCCCGGAGCGGTACCCGTGGGAAACCACGAGTCCCAGGGACTCAGATGGGTGACTTATGGTGAGCTGGAATCACTCGGCGCCGATGTTGGCCTACTGCGCCTTGCTGGACGGGCACTTGCCCATCTGGGGGACATGGAGGAAGCGGGCCTCCTCTAGCGGTGGGGGTCAGAGGTCGCCGGGGTCAAGGCAGCTATCCATGTCGTTAACCCTCGCAAAGCCGTTCATGCGCTCTTGAATGCTGCCAGCTCCACCCGGCAGGGTCGACATGAGCGGTCGCACGTCACCCTCTGTGCGGAGTCGCTCTGCGTGGACTCGTCGGTCAGACAGGTAAGTGTCCCAGTCGGCTAACCAGTTGCCGATAAGAAAAGCATCTTCGTGTGTACCCGGCTCAAGGGCCCTCAGGTCAGTAACCATGGCCGAGAGCACAACAGTTGCCTCGTCTAAGTCGGCAGCACGACTGGCAGGATTAGTGACGCTGGAGGCCGGGGCGATGGCGGCAATATCTTCAAGCATTTCTACACAGCGGGCCTCAGCTGCTTCGGCCCAGAAGCCGTCATCTAGTCGGTCGGGGTTACCCGAGCGGGCGAGGAAGAAAGCGTAGAACCACATACTTGCCATGGCGAGGACGAGGAGACCCAAGAAGACCCGCCCCGGGGTGAGCCTGCCACCTGTCATTTGGCTCACTGGGAGACCCTGATGGACACGATGGCCCCGGGAGCGGCCTCGGTGCCAGGCACGGGGTCCTGCCACCAGACGTAACCGACTGGGGCGTTGGGATCATCGGGGTCGTCAACCTCGGTGGTTTCGTAGCCGAGTCCTTCAGAAGTGAGCAGCGCAGTGGCGTCCTCTGCGAGGTGTCCAACCAGATTGGGGACCGACACCGTTTCGATTACTGCTGGTTCGACGACAACTTCGACGAGCATCGATCCGTCGGGCCTGATCGAGGTGCCTACACCTGGGGACTGGCCGATGATGGTTCCCGGCTCCGAGCCCTGGACCTCGACGCGGACTGCGTTGACGATTCTGATGTCGGTTTCGGCGTCCTTGAGCATTTTGACGGCATTCTCAAGAGTGAGGCCGATTAGTTCAGGGGTTGGCACAGCGTTGATAGGTGGTCTGGTAGTCGTTGTGGTTGATGACGGTGGGGGTGCGGCGAATGAGGCCATTGGTAGGTCGGTGTGGGCAGCCTCCATGACGTCTTTCCAGATGAGAGCCGGGTAGGTGCCGCCGTAGACCTTGCGGTCGGTGGTCGGTGGGATCATGGGTATCTGGGCCTCCGGGAAGCCGACCCACACCGCTGTGGTGCGCTGGGGCGTGTAGCCCACGAAAACAGCGTCGGCGTAGTTCTGGGTGGTGCCGGTCTTGCCGGCGGCTGGACGACCGAAGTCGGCGCGGTGTCCCGTTCCCTGAGTGATGGTGCCCTCCAGAATCCAGGTCAACTGGTCCGATAGACGTGCATCCAGGATGCGTTCTTGTTCGCGGCTCCACTCCCAGAGCACCGTTCCGTCTGAGCGTCTTATTATCCTCGTCACATACGCCGGTTCGATGTGTACTCCGCGGTTGGCAAAGGTTGAGTAGGCGGTTGCCATGTCGAGCATTGTCGTGTTTGAGGTGCCGAGAACGTTGGAGTTGACCTCCTGGATGGGGGACTCCATCCCAAGGCGCCTCGCCATGCTTACGACCCGATGTGGACCCATCTCCATGTTGAGTTGCGCATAGACGGTGTTGTACGAGCTGCGAACCCCACGGATGAGCGTGACCGACTCGGGGATGGGTGGGGGCAGCAGGGCCTCTCCCTCTGGTGGCTCCCAGGTCCAGCCGGGCACGGCCTCTAGGGCCTCGACTCGGAAGGTGAACAGTTCGCCTCTGTCGTACTCGTAGCGGCGATTGTTCATCCATGCAGCCAACTCAACCGACTCTTCCCTGCTCTTGCGTTCAGAACCACGGGCCCAGACTCTCACCGTCTCTACGTGGTCCGGGGGTACATCGAGGTGCTCCTCTCTGCGTTGGTATTTCTCGAGGGCAGCCAGACCCTCCTCGAAACGGGCCTCTAGGCCCTTGTGACCGTTCACTCCACCAGTCACCCGCCAGACCCGGTTCTCCTCGATAGTGCCAGCAATCTCAAATTCGACCACGTTGGGCGCTGGGTAGGAGGCTGTGGCGCTCCAACCGGCTTCAAGTGCCGCAGCCAGGCCGATGGGCTTCATGGAGGAGCCAACCTGTCTACCGAGGCCTATGGCCAGGTTGTACTTTGCGTCGGCATCGTCTGCGAAGAAGTCGCGGCCACCGACCATGGCCAAGACATGGCCGTTCTGAGGGTTGATAGTCACGATGGCAGCATCGGGGTGGCCTTGGCCCGCCGGCAGGCGTCTCTCGACAGCAGCTTCAGCAGCAGCCTGCAACTCCAGGTCAAGGGTTGTTTCGATGCGGACACCGCCCTCAAAGAGGAGTTGCTCGCGGACTCCGCGGGTTGCTCCGAAGGCCGGGTTCTCAAGGAACCACTGCCTTACTTCTTCCACAAAGTGGCCGGCTGGGTAGCGGGTCTCAAGGCGGGCCGTGTACTCCTCAGTTACCGGAGGCAGGGCGATGGCGCCGTTGTATTGGTCCTCGCTGATGTACTCGTTAGTCAGCATTCGCTCCAACACCAGGTGGCTGCGCTTGAGGCTTTTCTCGTAGTTGAGGAGTGGGTCGTAGCGGCCTGGAAGCTGGATGATGCCGGCCAACATGGCCGCTTCGGGCAGATTGAGCTCATAGAGGTCCTTGTTGAAGTAGGTCTGGGCAGCTGCTCTGATGCCGTAGGCGCCATGACCGAAGTAGACGGTGTTGAGGTACTGCAGCAAGATGAAGTCCTTGCCGTACTCGTCTTCGAGTCGGGTGGCATACCAGATCTCCTCCAGCTTGCGGCTGGCGGTCTTCTCTGTGTTTTGGATGATGGCCAACTTCACGTATTGCTGGGTGATCGTGGATCCACCCTGGCTGATGCCACCCGCTTCAAAGTTGGTGCGGGCAGCCCGGATGATGGCCTTCAGGTCAATACCGTCGTGGATGTAGAAGCGTTCGTCCTCAATGGAGATGACGGCCTGGCGGACTATCTCGGGGATCTCGTCGATGCGGCGCACACTGGTGCGATTCTCGGGTGCCACCATTGTGGTGAGGTGGGTTCCGTCGGCTGCCACGACGGTTGAAGACTCAGCGGTCTCGGGGATGGTGATTTCGAACTTGGGTGTCTCGTAGCGGTAGCAACCCGTGGCCACCGCTGACAGAACCAGAATCACACCGATGGCGCGGACGAGCGGGTGGGTGGCTCTTGGCATCCCTCCATTCTGACCGAGGGATGGGCCGTTGAGGCGTCAGTGGGGCTGCATACTGGTGGTTGTGGACGGATCTTTGATACTTGACGACCTGGTGGCACGAGGCCTGGTGCATGACAGCACGGATCTGGATGCCCTGAGGACCAGGCTGGCTGAGGGCCCCGTCACGCTCTACTGCGGGTTCGACCCAACCTCTGACAGCCTTCACATCGGCCATCTGGTTCCACTCCTCCTCCTTCGTCGCTTCCAGGACGGCGGCCATAGGCCAATCGCTCTGGCTGGTGGAGCTACTGGCATGGTGGGGGACCCGAGTGGCCGTTCCGAGGAGCGGAACCTGCTCGAAGAGGGCGAACTCAGCGCAAACGTAGAGGCAGTGGCCGTTCAGTTGCGGGCGTTCCTGCGTTTCGATGGTGATGACACAACCGCAGCCGTGCTAGTGGACAACCGTGAGTGGACCGTTGGCGTCGACGTGTTGGAGTTTCTGCGTGACGTTGGCAAGCACGTCACCATCGGAACCATGCTCGGTAAGGACTCCATCAAGACCCGCCTGGCTGGGGACCAGGGCATCTCCTTCACCGAGTTCAGCTACATGCTGCTCCAGGCCAACGACTTTTTTGAGTTGCATGCTCGCCACGGATGTGAGCTCCAAGTGGGTGGTTCCGACCAGTGGGGAAACATCACGGCAGGGATCGATCTAGTTAGACGTCGCTCAACGGCATCGGCACACGGCCTCACTGTTCCACTGCTCACTCGCGCCGACGGAGCCAAGTTCGGCAAAACGGCCGAGGGTGCCATCTGGCTGGATCCGACGCGCACCCTTCCCTTTGAACTGCACCAGTACTTCTTGAATGTCGATGACCGCGACGTAGAGCGGTTTCTCTTGCAGTTGACATTCGTGTCGGTACCAGCCGTGGCTGCCGTGATGGCCACCCACGCTGCTGCCCCTGAGGAACGGGTCGCACAGAACCGCCTCGCAGATGAGGTAACCACGCTCTTACATGGTGCCGAAGAGACTGCAAGGGCACGTCTAGCAGCAGTCGGCCTCTTCGGAGACGAGCCGCCAACCATCGAGGTGATTGAGGCGATAAGGGGCATCGTGCCCGAGTCGACTGTGGTTGCCGCCGACATCGATAGTGACGAGTCACTTGTTGACGTTCTAGTCGTGAGTGGCCTTTGCAGTTCAAGGAGTGATGCTCGGCGCACGATCAAGGGTGGAGGTGTCTCAGTTAATGGCCTGAGGCAGGAGGCCGACACCTCGGCCCTGCCACCCGATTCGGCCCTAGGCGGTCGTTTCATTCTGCTCCAGAAGGGTCGTCGCAGCCGGCACCTTCTAGTGCTTGCCTGAACCCTGGGCTGTCACAGCTCTCAGACCCGATGATGGAGCAGAAATTGACCCTTTGGGGGGTTGGGTAGTAACGGGGCTAGCGCTAGTGTTGCCATACCCACCGGCGCTTTGACCATTTGGTTATAGCGCCATTAAGTGGGTGGTTGCCCCATCGGCAGGTCCGGTTCCGGATCGAATCGGTGGTGCGGTCTGAGGGCACCACCGCCTCCACTGCTTGTGGTGGCGTGTGCCCGGCGACTTCTGGTTGCCAGGTGTTCCTTGAAATCGGAATAGAGGACGAAAAAGCCAGTGCGGGCTGTCCACCGACGATCGCGAGTCGTCATTGGACAGACCTTGACAATTTCAATAGCACTGACGGACAACGGTGGTCGACTTCGGTTGACCATCATTGCCCTGTGCCAGGTCACCCAGGATTGGTGTCCAGGGTGACCTCAGACTCGCGTCGGCACCACCTTTGGTTGGTGTCGCACCAATGATTCGACGGTACACACCGCTTCTGCGGAGGTGTGCCCGAGATTTCGACGGAGAGTTTGATCCTGGCTCAGGACGAACGCTGGCGGCGGGCCTAATACATGCAAGTCGAACGCACTCGACCTTCGGGTCATAT
>PBSS01000014.1 GCA_002726315.1 Acidimicrobiaceae bacterium | reverse complement strand
TGGAGCGGACGACGAGATTCGAACCCGCGACCCTCACCTTGGCAAGGTGATGCTCTACCAGCTGAGCTACGTCCGCGTCGGGGCGTAACTGTAGCGGGCATAGTCGTCCATGCGACCCGTCAGGGGCCGTACCAGAGGGCCTCAGCCTCCGTCGCTGCTGCTCAGGTCGGTACGCAGGGTGAGGATGCCCTCCTCAAGCGTCGCTTCAGCATCTCCGATGATCGCGAAATCCATAAAGTCAACTTGGGCCTGATCTAGGAACCTCTGCCGCTCTTCTCCGCCGATAGGCGGCATGTTTCGTGAACGGACCGCTTCAGCCCTCTCCCGGAACCGGGCCAGCATTGCGTTGGTATCCAGTTCGGGTTCTTTCACCTGCTCACCCAGTTTCGACTGTCATGCCGGTGTCGGCTGGCACCTCGACGCCCAAGTGAAGTGAGAGCAGATCCTCCAACTCCGGATCGGTGGGCACGACCTCCTCAGCCGGGGCTTCTTCACCTACGGTCTCGACATCTGCTACGACGAGACCTTCGGTGTCAACCCTACGGCCAGGTCGAGTGTGCCACCAGAATGCGACCGTGATCACCAAAAGAATAATGGCAATAATTCTGACTGAGAACACGATCTGATCAATGCGTTCTCCAGCCGTCAAGCCATTTTCATCAACTACGGGTGGGATCGTCTCGATCGTGGTCACCTGTGCGAACACGGGGTCCACGACGAAGAACAGCACGGCCGCCGCCGAACCGATGGCAAGCAGTGCTGAGACCATCCTGCGTAACGGTGTATGCGCCAACTCCCCCATCCTTAACGATCAGTCTCGGCACGTGATCGTAGTGGACCAACAAGCACTCCTGTTACCCGATAGGCATTCAACCGGCAACCGCCAAGGCCCCTTCGAAGTCTGCCACGATGTCACCTGAGTCCTCAAGGCCACACGAGACCCTGATAGTTCCCGGCCCGATTCCGGTGGCAGCCTGCTCCACTTCGGTCAAACCCACGTGGGTCGTACTAGCGGGATGGGTGATCAATGTCTCGGGTCCTCCCAGTGTGGATGCCAAGATCGCCACCGAAGTCGATTCCACGAACCGCTCCCCCGCCTTGCTGCCACCAGCCAGGTCAAATGTCAACAGCCCACCCATTGAACTCATCTGCCGCTGTGCCAGGTGGTGTTGCGGATGCGACTCCAAACCGGGGTAGGCAACACGGCACACTGATCCGTGACCCTCCAGGAACTCCGCTAGGCGCTGGGCGGAATCGGACTGCTTGGCCAAACGTACGCCCAGCGTGCGGACACCACGATGAGCGTTGAGGGCATCGAACGGCGAAGCATTGGCTCCGTGAAGCACAGCAAAGTTCCAGAGCCATGTCATCAACTCCTCAGAACCTGACACGACACCGATGGTGGCATCGTTGTGGCCAGCAATGGCCTTGGTTGCCGAATGGAGGACCAAGTCAACACCGTGGGCTATCGGCTGTTGACCCAACGGCGTAGCAAATGTCGAATCAACCACGGTCATCGGACCGACAAGGGCACCCACTTCATCTAGGTCTACAAGATCTAGGTACGGGTTGGCCGGAGTCTCGGCAATAACGAGCATCGTCTTACCCGGGCGTATGGCCTCAGCAAAGGCACCCGGACGCGTCCCGTCCACGAATGTCACGTCAATACCGAAACGTGGACAAACGGTCTGAAGCAGCAGTTGAGTGCCGCCGTACTGCTGTTGCTGGGCGACGATGTGGTCACCTGTCGAACAGAACCCCATCACTACAGCACTCATCGCTCCCATCCCAGATGCGAATGCACGAGACGCCTCCGCACCCTCAAGCTCAGCAATTGTCGCTTCAAAAGCATTGACGGTGGGGTTGCCGTAGCGGGAGTAGAAGCGCTCGGGAGCTGGCTCAGTGGCCAAGCTATAGCCCTGCCCAACTGAGTCATATGCAAATGCCGTCGTCGCCCACAAGATGGGAGCCAGGCCCCCTTGGTTGGAGTCTCGGCCGGCCAAGATCGCCATTGTCTCTGGTTCCCAGTCCCTAGACACCTTGCCTCGTTCAGCCATGCCCACTCACCTCCTTAAGAAAATCAGCCAGATGTGCCCCTACCTCACGGGTTGCGAGGAGGAAACCGTCATGCCCATCAGGGCTCTTGATCACGTGATGCTCACAGCTTCCACCGGCAGCCACCACGACGTCTCTCATGTGCACCTGCTGGTGTACCGGGTACAACATGTCCGAGTCGATACTCACCGTCATCAACGGAACCGATGAGAACCTATCCACAGCAGCCTCCAGACTGCCCCGATCCCTTCCGATGTCATGCAGATCCATGGACCTGTTGAGGACCATGTAGCTGTTGGCGTCGAACCGTCGAGCCAACTTGGTGCCGTGGTAATCGAGGTATGACTCGACTTGGAAGCGGTCCCACAGGTCATATAAGGATCGCGGCTCTACGAGCTCACGCGAGAACCTTTCGGTGAACACCTCATCACTGCGATAGGTGACCTGCGCTACCGACCGTGCCACAGCAAGGCCCGCAGCGGGCCCATTCCCTGGTTCAGCTTCGTAGTAGTCGCCACCGCGAAAGCGCGGGTCCAGAGCAAGGGCTGTCCTCCCGACGGCACTCCACGCGATCTGTTGGGCACTTGCAGCCAACGTGGTCGCAAGAGGTGCAAGCGAGTGCACCCGATCAGGAAACATCACACCCCACTCCAAGACCTGCATTCCCCCCATCGAACCACCAACCACGTTCAACCAACGGTCGATCCCTAGGTGGTCCGCTACTCCGGCCTGGCATCGCACCATATCCCGAGCCGTGACGGTGGGGAAGTTGGAACCGTACGGGCGACCTGTCGAGGAGTCGATCGAAGCCGGACCTGTCGAGCCCTGACAACCACCCAAGACGTTTACGCACACGATGAAGTGGTTGGCAGGGTCGAGAGCACACCCGGGACCGATTACACCATTCCACCAACCGGGAGTCGCATGGCCGTACCCACTACGACCAAACGCATGAGAGTCACCAGTCAGCGCGTGACAGACCAGGACAGCGTTGTCGGCATCCGGGGTCAGTTCGCCCCAAGTCTCATAAGCCATGGTGATCTCTTCAAGAACACCACCACCTTCCAACACAAAGGGCCTTCCGTGGGCGACGTCTACGAAACGACGACCACCTACCGGGTCACCAGGTTGCCACGCTCCCGAAGCCGGCAGGTCGTCAGCGTAGGCGCGCGGGTGCCTGGGTAGGTCGCAGGAACCAGTCCCTCTTCCACTCCACACGTCGCGCGCCATTGTGTCCTCCGGGGGGGGACAACTTTCCGGGCTCTGCGCCAGTAGAACGACGCTCACGCCGTCACCGGACACTTAGTTGTCCCTTGCGGGACCGCATCCCCGCCCCGGAGGGGCAGGCGAGCACCTTGGGTGTCCGTCCCAGGTTGCCGGACCCGGCGAGCCGGGCCACTCATGATGTCTTTGGAAAGAGTCTAGGGGCCCTCAGACAATCTCAGGTCAAACTCTTCCAGGATGATGTTCCCACCACCACTCCAGAACCGGTGTTTCCATCACCCCATAGGCACGGCACATGGCCGATCCGAAGGCTAGCCAGGTCCCTGAACTGGCGCTTCCCGCTGATTCCCATATCTGATGCGCCAAAGCCTCCCCCTCGGACCATGCCCGGTCATCCATTGGCAAAGGCAGTTCAGAAGCCTGGTGGGCCGACAACTTGATCCGACCAGATGCCCTCGCCGCCCCAATGGTCAGTTTGGCTACCCACGCCGTCACCGGTGGTGCCGACAACGCCGCAGCCAGCTTCCACAGGTCCTCTTCCTCGGGTTCGAGTATCACCAGTGGCGTGACAGGAACCATGTCTCCGGTCACGTCCACTACCACCTCGATGACCCTTGTCTGGCTAGCCAGCAGCAACTTCGGCCGAAGGCGAGCCTCAATCCATTCTCCAACTGCCAAGTCTTCGGCCAAGACCAAGTCGGTCTCAACGACGGGGGCCGTCCATGCCCGCCCGGCAAACCGCGCATACCGCTTGGACCATTTGCAGTGGAGCGGATCGACAAGACCCGTGGTGATCAGCCTGGGAGATTCATCAAAAGCTCCGGCATGCTCCCTAACAGCTGGAACGAGCCCATAGTAGTGCTGCCTGAACCCTGCGGTGACGGCTGCAAGGTCACCGACCCGGCCAACACCAGAACACGATCTAGCCAAGTCGACAGATGGAATCCCGATTAACCCTGCAACCAGTCCTCCCCACTGGATGCCGGCCTCCGGAGCCGCTACCTCGCCTGCAGGTACAACCTCACGATCAACCAGCAGTCGCACTGACCTGCTACAGGAGCTACGTTCCACGATTAGTGCACACACCTCTGTGTTGCCGGCGAACACTTTGGAACGGTCAAACCAGAGGGCCTCTAAGCACCCTCTATTGCGGAGATCGATGCGAAGTGGCTCAGCATCCCTGGCGGCAAGTACAGACTGCGGCTGAATGAGAGCCATCCGGGCCCCCTTCGCCAGCAATTCCATCCCTAGTGCTAAGAACAGCCAAGCCGTGTCGGTGTAGGCACCTACAAGGTCCCCAAACCTCGCCTTGAGGTCCTCCCGTTCGGCGGCATTCCGGACAGTTGTACCCCTGAGTTGTCCCAGAAAGGGTGGGTTGCCGACCACTGCATCAAAGCCTCCCACCGGTCCGTCACCCCATACAGCCATACCATTTCGGAGTGGATCACCGGCGACAATACCAGTCACCTCGTCAACCGAGATTCCAGCCCAAGAGGCCAGGTTCCAGCGGCACACGGCCACAGCGAGAGGGTCAATATCGGCCCCAAACAACCTCTCCTTCACGATCTCCGCTGGCGAACCGACCCCCAGGTCAAAGAGCTTGCGGGCAGCTGCCTGCAAGAACACTCCACTGCCACAAGCAGGATCCACAACGGTTCCATCAATCACCACCTGAGCCACCAGCCCAGCAGCCACCTCAGTTGGTGTGTAGAACGCTCCTAGGCTTCGCCGATCATCCGATTCGAGCAGGCTCTCGTAGAGACGACCCAAACCGCCATCAGCGATCAGTTCGACTGGTTGATCGAGTGCAACCGGCTCGACGACATTTCCGTCAACGATGAATGTAGGACCACCCGATCCCGCTGCCGCAGAGGCAAGCACCACCTCGATTGGAATCCCGGCACTTAGGACGGTGCGTGCCCCGGATGTGGTAGAGCCACCCACCGGTCTGGTCAAGCAGCTTCCTCGGTCGGGTCCCAGGCGTGAAGGTCGGAAAGACGGTCATCGTTGGAGAAAACCTCCACAATCGGGAACTTCATACCAAGTCGGCGAAGTAACTTGCGGACCTCGAGCTCCTCATTCCAGATGACAAGGCTGACCACCATCCCTGACTCACCTGCGCGCGCAGTCCTACCCGACCGGTGTAGGTAGGTTTTCGCATCAGAAGGTGGGTCGTAGTGGATGACCACATCGACGTCGTCGACGTGGATCCCACGGGCTGCCACATCGGTTGCAACCAAAGCCTTCACCTTTCCCTTGGCAAAGTCGGCAAGGGCCTTCTCCCTCTGGCTCTGGCGCAGATCACCGTGGATCGCTGCGGCCTTCACACCCTCCTCGATCAACTTACGGGTCAGCTTGTCGGCCCCCCACTTTGTCCGGGAAAACACAATGGTCCGATTGGATGCGTTGATGATTGCCGCTGCAACCTTCACCCGGTCCATCTCGTGGACGGCTAGGAAGCGATGTTCCATTTCCTCGACTGTCGCTTCACCCGCAGCTATCTCGTGCATGACGGGGTTGCTCTGATATCGGGTGATCAGCCCACCGACCATGCCATCGAGTGTCGCTGAAAACAAGAAGGTCTGGTGGTCGGCCTCGGCGCGACGTAAAACCCATTCGACCTGGGGCATGAAGCCCATGTCGGCCATCCGGTCTGCCTCGTCAATAACCACGCGTTCGATGTCGCAGACCGAGAGTTCCTGGCGTTCGATCAGATCGATAATGCGTCCCGGGGTTGCGACGACCAGTTCGACTCCCTTTTCTAGGGCCGCTATCTGCTTTTCGATCGGTGCTCCGCCGTAGACCGCTAAGACCGAGATATCTCTGACCTTCGCCAGAGGCTCAAGTTCACGACAAACCTGCACTGCCAACTCACGGGTTGGCACAAGGGTAAGGCCGGTTGGCCGACCCGGGCGAGCCTTTGGGAGCAACTGCACGAGAGGAAGACCAAAAGCCAATGTCTTACCAGACCCCGTCTTGGCACGGCCACAAACGTCTCGACCAGCGAGGCCATCCGGGATGGTGAGGGTCTGGATTTCAAACGGGACAGAAATACCACGATCGATCAGAACATCGACCAGGTCCTGGTCGACACCCAGATCGGCGAATTGGGTCGTCGTCATGTGTTGCCATTTCTCGGCGGTCAGACCGCCGGGTCCGTCACCCGCTATCTCGTGCGGGCATCGCCACCACCGTTCACGGGTGACGACTCCGGTCCGGGGTTGAAACACAAGCGATCAACTTGACCCGGACGGGCAGGACTAAGCCTACCTTCACTAGCAGTGTGTTGTCAGAAACCCCGCTGCCTAGCCTGCCACCACCCTCCCATCGACTACACAAACACCCTCGTCCCCCAGTTTCCGTGCCTGTTCGGCTTCGAGTCCCGGAACCAGCCGACCCGTAGAGGTAACGACCCTCCACCACGGCCACTCGTCACTGTCACTCAACAGGCGCCCAACAGCTCGGTGGGCACCGGGATGACCCGCCTCGGCAGCAATCTCGCCATAGGTCATGACCTCGCCGGGTAGAAGTCGTCCCATCACCTCGGCCACCGCCAACTCGAACGACGGTCCGTTCGCAGGCATCGGAATCAGTTCGATGTTTCGGTTGCTACCAACCGGACTAGTTCAATTGGTTCGGCGAAGCCACTGATCTGGTGTGGTCCAAGGTTCTCGTTGGTGGTGTTCACGAGAAGGCCTGAAACCATGGTGGCAGGTGCAAGCACCTCGTGAGGTTGTGCCTTGTCACAGAGCCGGGCAGCCATGTTTACCGCATCGCCGATGTGATCCTCACCCTCGATCAGCAGAACCCATCCACGGGCGATGCCTGCCCTGAGTGGCAGCACGGATCCGGCAGCGTCAACACACGCCTCAATCTCAACGACAGTCTCCACGAGTGGCTCAGGCTCCACCCCAACGAGCATCGCGCCGTCACCTAGGAACTTAGCCACTCGAACCCCTCGGTCACCCGCGATGCGACGGACAACGGCCCTAAAGCCGGTGATCACGTCCATCGACGGCCCGTCACCCTCGGTGTCCATGAATGTCGTAAAGCCAGACAGGTCGATGAACGCAAAGGTTCGGTCAACGCGCTTCCCGACGCTTCTGGCCGTCTGATCCACATCTGTCATGTCGCGAAGGCTAGTTAAGGTCCGACCCGGGTCTGGCAGCGGACCTATCCGTGCGTCCGACCAAGGTGACTGCAGCTCCGACGATGATTGCCAGAAGGCTCACCCAGATGTTGATGCGCAGCCCCCAAACCAGATACGCGGCATCAACCCGGATCGTCTCCACCCAAAGCCGGCCCAAGCCGTACCCGAACACCCACAGGCCCACGAGCCAACCCGGTCTCAGGACACCACGGTGATCGACACGTACCAGTAACCACGCAAGGATTAGGTTCCACAAGCCTTCGTAGAGGAAGGTGGGGTGGAATGTCGTGGAAGCGACGTACTCAACCGGACGGTGGGCCTCGTCAATCCGCAGGCCCCATGGCAGGCCTGTCGGCCTACCAAACACCTCCTGGTTGAACCAGTTCCCCCACCTCCCGATCGCTTGGGCGATTGGGAGTGTCGGAATGAGGGAATCCAGGACTCCGGGTACGTCGATTCTGTGTCGGTGAGCTACCAAGACGCCAACGATCACCCCTGCAGCGAGTCCTCCGGGTATACCTAGGCCACCCTGCCAAATGGCGAACATGTCACCCCAACGACCTGTGAAACGCTTCCAGTCCGTGGCTACGTGGTAAAGCCTGGAGCCGATCAATCCCGCAGGTACTGCCCACATGGCAATCGATGAGATGTCGCCTGGATCACCACCCTTGGCCACCCAGCGCCTCTGACCTACCCATACCGCTGCCATGACACCTAGAGCAATCATCAGCCCATAGGCACGCAACTGGACCGGTCCAAGGTGCACAGACCCTGAAGACGGGCTGGGGATATAACCGAGCAGCATCCCCAGTTGGCCAGACGTCAGTAGTGGGGAGAGCACCGTCGTCTACAACGTCGCGGTCAGACCGAGAAGCCGTCAGCCGAGATAGCGAAAAGATCCTCTGCGCCGGCGGTCACAGCACCCAGTTGGGCCCGCGCTATCGGGAGCAACTGCTCCGCATAGAACCTGGCGGCCACGATCTTCCCCTCAAGGTGTCCGGTGTTACCAACACCTTCATCAAGCCGACGACGTGCCCCGAGGGCCAAACGAGCCAGAAGCCATCCACCTACCACCTGACCAAACATTTTCAGGTATGGCGTGGCTGCAGCAAGTGCCGCGTTGGGGTCATCGACCCCGTTGGAGATAATCCAGGTTGTTGCTTCACGAAGCGCCGCCAGTCCATCGGCCAGATTCGAACGGATCGAGTCGAACTCTTCACCTGCTACCGCTAGTGCAGCGTCGAGTGCGGCAATCTCATCGAGAAGATCGCCCATCACACCCCCGGCACGCAAGGACAACTTGCGACCCACTAGGTCGATTGCCTGAATGCCGTTGGTTCCCTCGTAGATCGGTGAGATCCGCGCGTCTCTGTAGTGCTGGGCTGCACCGGTCTCCTCGATGTAGCCATAGCCTCCATGTACCTGAATGCCGATCGATGCCATCTCGACGCCGATATCGGTGCACCATGCCTTTGAGATGGGAGTGAGCAACTCGGCCCGCTCTGAGGCCGCCTGGCTTATCTCGGGGTCTGGGTGATGGCCAGCTGTGTCAAGTGCTGATGAGTTGAGGTAGAGGAGGCATCGCATGGCATCCGTATATGCCCTCATGGTCAAGAGCATCCGACGCACGTCAGCGTGTTCGACGATTACCGACTGCTCCCCACGTGGCGCTCCTACCGCTGTTCCCTGGCGGCGCTCAAGTGCAAACTCCGCCGCCTGCTGGAGGGCTCTTTCTGTAACAGCAAGGCCCTCAACGCCGACACCCAGACGAGCATTGTTCATCATCTTGAACATGTAGCGCATCCCCTGGTGTTCCTCACCTATCAGGTAACCCACGGCTCCATCTCCGGATTCCCCATATGACAAGACACAGGTAGGGCTGGCATGCAGTCCCAACTTGTGTTCAAGGGAGATACACGTGTAGTCGTTGCGCTCGCCCAGGGAGCCGTCGTCGGCAACCAGATACTTGGGAACGATGAATAGCGATATGCCACGAGTGCCCGGTGGACTCTCTGGCGTACGGGCTAGGACCAACTGGATGATATTGCCAGCCAGCTCATGCTCTCCGAAGGTGATGAAGATCTTGGTGCCAAAGATCCGATAAGTGCCGTCATCTTGTGGCACGGCCCTAGTCGTCAGAGCTCCGACGTCAGAGCCCGCCTGGGGCTCCGTGAGGTTCATGGTCCCGGACCACTCGGCCGTGACCATCTTCGGCATGTAGGTCTCCTTTTGGCCTTCGTCGGCAAAGTTGTGGATTGCATCAATGGCACCGACGGTAAGCATTGGCCCCATTGACCAAGATCTGCTGGCAGTGGCGAGCAACTCTGTTAGGACGGTCTGGATGGACCCAGGAAAGCCACCGCCTCCATATTCGGGATCCTGGGAAATGGCACCCCAGCCAGAAGCCACATACTGATCCCAAGCCCTGTGGAACTCCTCGGGAACCGTAACCACACCGTCAGTGACCGAACAGCCCTGCTCATCACCTATGCGATTGGTGGGAGCTACCACCTCGGCCACAAAGCGACCCAGTTCGTCGAGCACCCCATCGATGGTGTCCATGTCTACATGGTCGAAGTCAGGGAAGCCACAGACCTCCTGGATGTCACATATCTCCTCCAGCACGAGGCGGATGTCCTCAAGTGGTGGCTTGTAGTCACTCATGGGCGAAGGGTAACCGCTGTCCGCCCTAGCCTCCCGGTCAGGCGGGCAGGTTCAGCCAGCCTGCTCGGCCAAAATGCTCCGAATGGCCCGATCAGTCTCGGTATTTCCCGAATCACCAGAAACCCAGTGCCTGCGGCACCGCAGGTCGTAGGTGACCTGATGGTTCTCTGGGTCATCCACCACGAACAACTCACCGTCGTATACCTGCACCCCGTCAACGAGGCGAGCATTATGGGTGGCCTGCGACCCACACCAGCACCGAGCTTCGACCTGTACCTCAACACTTTCGTCAGCCAGCTCCAGGAGGCGTCTCGTACCATCAAACAGGAGGCCCTGGAATGAGGTGAGCAGGCCAAATGCGTAGACGTCAGCTCCCAACTCATCGACGATGCGCGCCAACTGATCGACCTGTTCAATCAAGTAGAACTGAGCCTCGTCACAGACCATGTAGTCGAGGTGCCCGTGCCGCTCCCTCATCGCCAAAGCTAACTCATACAGGTTCAGCTTGGGGCCGACCTCAACTGCATCAGCCGAGACGCCTAGCGCACTCGAAACCTTGCCATCAGCCCTATCAAGCTGGCTGCACAGCAGGCCCTTAAGACCGCGTGATGCGAGGTTGTGGTGGATCTGGAGAGCCAGCGTGCTCTTGCCAGAGCCCATCGTTCCGAATGAAAAGCGCAACCTCGCCATCAGTCCATGCCTTCTACAGGCCCACTCATGAACACCCGCTGGTCGCACCGCAGTCGGTGCACACGTAGCAGGATCCGGCTCGCTGCATGGCCACACCACACTGCATGCACATTGGAGCGGAACTCGAGATGGTGGTGGTGAGGTGGGCAGCAAACTGCGATGCCGACGGGACAGTCGGAGGATCAGGTGGAATGTCACTGCCCTGGCAAGTTTCGGTGGTGGACTCCTCCACCCCTGGAAGGGTCAGCTGGATGCGCTCGCTGCTCGTGAGGATGTTCATCTCGGCACGCTCTTCGGGTGTCAGGTACTCCACCGCCAGACGTCGGAACAGATAATCGATGAGGCTCGTGGCAAGTCGCAGTTCAGGATCATCGGTCATGCCTGCAGGCTCAAAGCGCATACCGGTGTAGGCCTCGACGAATGCCCGGAGCGGCACGCCGTACTGGAGGCCGTGACTGAGTGATATGGCGAAGGCATCCATAATCCCAGCGAGGGTTGAACCCTGCTTTGAGACCCGGACGAAGATCTCACCCGGACGACCATCTTCGTATTCGCCAACGGTCACGAAACCCTTGCAGTCAGCGACACGGAAGTCGAATGTAAGCGACTTGCGACTCCGTGGCATCTTGCGGCGAACAGGCTCACCGGGTGGTGTGACCTCCAACACCTGGTCAGCTGGCTGGTTCTCTCCCTTGCCCGAGGAAAGTGGCTGGCCCACCTTGCAGTTATCGCGATAGATGGCAACGGCCTTGAGGCCCAACTTCCAGGACTCCATGAACAGTTCCTGGACGTCGTCGACTGAGACATCTTCGGGCATGTTGCAGGTCTTAGAAATCGCTCCCGAGAGGAACGGCTGGACTGCTCCCATCATTTTGATGTGACCCATGTGGTGGATCGGGTTGTCACCCATCGAGGTGGCAAACACGGCGGTGTGTTCCGGTTTCAAGTCGGAACAGCCGATTACAGAATGGTTGTCGTCGATGTAGTTGACGATCGCTGACGACTCTTCATCGGAATATCCCAGTCGCGCTAATGCCCGTGGAACAGTTCGGTTGACGATGGACATGGTCCCACCTCCAACCAGGCGCTTGATCTTCACGAGACCCAGATCGGGCTCAATACCCGTGGTGTCACAGTCCATCAGCAGGCCGATAGTTCCGGTCGGCGCCAGCACGGTGGCCTGGCTGTTTCGCACCCCGACGCGCTGGGCGAGGGCACAGGCCTCGAACCAGGCCTGGCGACCTGCGATGACAATGGCAGGTGCGATGGCATCGTCAAGCAGTTCGGCTGCCTCACGGTGGCGCTCCAGTACCCCCAGGGTCGGTTCCCTGTTCACCTCAAAACCGGTGAAAGCACCCATGCGGTCTGCAAGGCGAGCCGAAGCCCGATAGGCCTGACCTGTCATCAGCGATGTGACAGAAGCTGCAACGGCACGACCATCATCGCTGTCGTAGGGCATGCCCAGTGCCATGAGCATGGCGCCCAGGTTGGCATAACCCAGACCTAACTGGCGGTAAGCCCGAGTGTTCTCTCCGATGGGGGCTGTCGGATAGTCGGCATTGCCCACCAGTATCTCCTGAGCCGTGAACACGACATCGACGGCGTGACCGAATCCCTCGATATCGAAGCCACCAATGGCTGAGGAATCATCTCCCTGGTCAAGGAACGCCAACAGGTTCAGGCTTGCGAGGTTGCAGGCCGAGTTGTCAAGGTGAACATATTCACTGCATGGGTTACTTGCCGTGATTCGACCAGTGTTGGACGCTGTGTTCCAAGAGTTGATGGTGGTGTCGAACTGCAGACCTGGGTCGGCGCACTCCCATGCGGCCTGGGAGATCTGATGGAACAAGTCGCGGGCCCTCACTGTCTCTATTACCGACCCGTCGGTGACAGCCAGGAGGTCCCAATCGGCATCGGCATCAACCGCTGCCATGAACTCGTCAGTCACCCTGACCGAGTTGTTGGCGTTCTGGTACTGAATGGAGTGGCTGTCAGTGCCATCAAAACCCACGTCGAAACCGGCCTCTTTGAGCACGCGGATCTTGTTTTCCTCACGTGCTTTGCACCAGATGAAGTCCTCGACATCGGGATGGGCAACGTCAAGGATGACCATCTTGGCCGCCCTCCGCGTCTTGCCTCCACTCTTAATGGTTCCCGCTGAGGCATCGGCGCCACGCATGAAGCTGACAGGGCCACTGGCAGAACCACCACCTGCCAGGTGCTCACGCGAGGAACGTATGCGACTCAGGTTCACACCCGCTCCTGAACCACCCTTGAAGATGGTTCCCTCCTCTACGTACCAGTTCAAGATCGATGACATCTGGTCATCAACGGAGAGGATGAAGCAAGCAGAGGCCTGCTGGGGAACACCGGCTACACCGATGTTGAACCAGACAGGTGAGTTGAAAGCGGCCCGCTGTGAGACGATTAGGAACTTGAGCTCATCGGCGAAAGTTGCTGCCTCGGTGTCATCCACGAAATAGCCATCACGCAGGCCCCACTCGGTGATGGTGTCGACCACCCGGTCGGCGACCTGCCGAAGTGAGGTCTCGCGCTCTGGGGTGCCGAGAGAACCACGGAAATACTTCTGGGCCAAGATATTGGTGGCATTCACCGACCAGTTTGTTGGAACCTCAACATCGAGTTGTTCAAACGCCACGCTGCCATCACGGTGATCGACCAGACGGGAATCGCGCCGCTCCCACTCAACTGCGTCGTAGGGGTCCGATCCTGCACTCGTGAAATGCCGGCAGATTCCGATCACTCCCTGATCCGGTACCAACGTCATTGAGAGCTCCTGGTTCGTCTATTGCCATCTGGGTCTGCCGGCGCCGGGTGTCTCCCGAAATGGAGCCGGGGTCTGACTGTACGGCCCGTGGACGACAACCTCCGGGACCCTCCCCGAGATGACCGCCTTCGCACCATACGGAGTTGGCCCTGTGGACGGCTAGGGGACTTGTTGTGGATTTCGCGAAAGACAGAAACCTCCTGCAAGCGACACCCACACTGACATCCTGATGCCCCCGTGGTGCAACGCGGTTACGGTCAGAGTCGTGCAGCAGGTGTTCCCCGCCGACGATGGTGTGACAACCGTTGACCCGATCGACCTCTTCCACCGCGACGTCCGCCAAACCGACGGGACACGTCCGTGGATACTCATGAACATGATCTCCTCGGCCGACGGTGCAACAGCCGTAGACGGTGTGTCCAACGGCCTCAGCGGTGATGCTGATCGGAGCCTGCTTGGCACGCTGCGCGGCCTCGCCGACGTGATCCTGGTCGGTGCCAGCACAGTGAGAGCAGAGAACTACAGGGCTCCCAGAACTCCCGAGGATCGGGTTGGTGTACTACGTGCAACCAGTGGCAGGCCACCCAGACCGCGTCTAGCAGTGGTCTCGGCGAGCCTCTCTTTGGATCCAACCGCCATGATTTTCAGCCCTGTTGACCCAGCTGACCCACCACCGCTCATCTACACGGCTAGCGGAGCACCTGGCAAAGAGAGCCAGGCCCTGGCCAGGGTGGCCGAGGTAGTCGAAGCCGGGGTGGGTGACCGGGTGAATATCAACTTGGTCATGGCAGACCTCACCAACCGTGGTGTTGGGGTGGTTCTGGTTGAAGGAGGGCCCTCGCTCAACCATCAGGTCGTAGCTGCGGGTCTGGTCGATGAATTTAACCTTACGGTCTCACCCCTCCTGGCAGGAGGAAAATCAAAGAGGATCTTGGCTGGCCCAGCCCTTGAGATGCCCGCCAGCTTGAAACTAGAGCGGGTACTGAGCGACGACGGCTTCCTGTTCTGCCGTTACCTGATCGACTGAGACCCGGTGCACAGGCCATGACTGCTCACAGACCTGTGGGCAAAGTTATGCGCTGCCCTGGCCGGAGAAGTGGTCCACCAGCTGCTGTCGCAAGACGATCAACCGTGTAGCGCAAGTCGACGCCGGGAGAGCCAATGCGCTCTGCTATCTCCCAAAGGGTGTCACCCGGCTGGACCACGTAGACGACAGGTTCACCGGCTGCTCCAACCAGTGTCGAACCGGGAGAGCCGTTGACATGACCTACAAGCTCAGTTGCCACAAGCGATACCAGAAACACGACAGTAGCCAGAGTGGCCACTGCGAGGGTGCGCCGACGCCGGTATACCGAGGTCGGCAGTGGGCGTATCAGACCACGTGTCGGGTCCTCAAAATGGAGCCCGTTAACTGTGCCTGTCGTATGGGTAACTGCAGTCATTGTTTACATCCTGGAGGTGGGGTGTGACAGCGTCCGTTGAGAACAGCCCACATAGTGAAGCAATGGTCCTTGACACGGAACGCCTGTTCGGGGAACATATGTGCGACGTACAAGTGTTCGATCACATCAACCAGTGTATCGAACACTTGTTCGATTACAAGTATTTTCAAGTTATCCCTGTAATCAAGCCCGAGAGTGAGCAGCAACAATGAGTCAAAAGGCCCTCACCGATAGGCAGCGCCAGATCCTGCACTTCATCGACTCTCACACCGGAGAGCACGGATACCCGCCGTCTGTCCGTGAGATCTGCACAGCCGTGGGCCTCACCTCCCCCTCCACGGTCCACTCACACCTTGCCACCCTCCAAGACCGCGGCTACCTGCGCCGTGACCCCAGCAAGCCACGTGCCATTGAGGTCCGCTTCGACCCCACTACTGGTGTGGCCGTCGATCGGGGATCTGTCCGCCACGTTCCACTCGTCGGTGACATCGCCGCCGGTACGGGAGTGCTGGGAGTTGAGAACATCGAGGAATCTGTACCGATGCCATCCGATTTCACCGGAAGTGGGGAGTTGTTCATGCTTCGGGTCAGGGGTGAATCCATGATCGATGCAGGCATCTTTGACGGCGACTGCGTCGTCGCCCGCGTACAGCCCACTGCCGATTCCGGCGACCTCGTTGTTGCTGGGATTCCCGGAGGAGAGGCAACTGTCAAATACCTGCGAATCGAAGGCGAAACTGTCATTTTGGTCCCCTCCAACCCGGATGTCGACGAACTGCGCTACCCGGCAGATGAGGTCGCCATCTACGGCCGGGTGGTGACTGTCTTGCGCAGGGTCTGACGTAGCAACAAAGGCCTCAGGTTCCGGCACCTAGGAGTCTGGCGAGGGTGTCGAAGCAGGCTTCCAAGGCCTTCCTCTCAATTCGTTCATCCGCAGTGTGGGCGAGGGTGGGATCACCAGGCCCAAAGTTCACCGCCGGCATTCCCCTAGCAGCGAAGAACGCCACATCGGTCCACCCCAACTTCGCCCGTACGTCAAGTCCGCCATCTTCTACCAGCCTCGTCAGTAGGGGGTGGTCAAGGCCGGGTAGCGCAGCTGGGGCATGATTGACTAAGACCACCTCATCTCCGTCGCCAATGAAAGGTGATAGGACCTCTCTGACATGGGTCTCGGCCTCGTCTTTAGTGCGATCCGGGGAATACCGGTGATTGATGATGAGTTCGACCCGGTCGGGGATCACATTTCCGGCGACCCCACCCTCGATATGGACCACCTGAAGGGCTTCACGGAAACGGCATCCGTCTATTTCGGGTTCCCGGTATCTGTAATCCTCGATCGCACTCAGTAACCCACCCGCACGGTGGATGGCATTGACCCCCATCCAGGGCCGCGCCGAATGTGCACGCGTGCCGGACAGGGTCACCTTGAAGCGCATGGTCCCCTGACAGCCGGCCTCTATTGCAGCGCTAGTCGGCTCGCCCAGGATCGCCACATCACCTTCGAGGAGATGTGGCGCCTCCGAGAGAACCTCCAAGAGGCCGTTGAGGTCGCCCGCCACCTCTTCACGAGCGTAAAAGATCCAGGTAACGTCGACCGAAGGTCTAGTCATGGACCGTGCCAACTCCAACATGACCGCCAAGCCACCTTTCATGTCAGCGCTACCGAGGCCGATACAGGTGTCATCGCTGATTCGAGCACCGGCAGCGGTATCGCCGGGGACGGTGTCGGTGTGGCCAGCAAGCACAAGTCTCTGCGATCGTCCTAAATGTGTTCTGGCGACCAGGTTGTCACCAACCCTTTCAATACTCAGCCCAGGCACGGACCTAAGTTCGGCCTCTATCAGGGCGACTACAGCCGCTTCCTCGTGGCTAACTGACGGAACGGAGACCAGTTCGGCGGTCAGGGTCAAAAGGTCTGTCATGGCAGGCACATGGGTCTCTTGAGCATCCCGGCTGTCAGGTGGTAACGCCGTGGGAACGAAGGATGTCATTGAGCGCCGATTTGTCGTGCCGCTCTCCAGGGTCGAGGCGCCTGATGACGAGCACGCACGGCAGGCCGAACTGGCCACCCTCGAAGTCACGCACCCTGCTGGCTTGCACGGCCACGCACCATGAGGGCACTTCGCCCCTACTCAACTCGTCGCCAGTCTCAGCGTCGATGACCGGGATCGAACCCGTCAGGACCGCACCAGCTCCAAGAACCACTCCATCGCCGATGCGCGCCCCCTCGGCCACGATGCACCGACTCCCAATCAGGCAATCGTCCCCCACCACGACTGGAACGGCATTCGGTGGCTCCAAGACACCACCAATTCCCACACCTCCTGAAAGGTGCACATTGCTGCCAATCTGGGCACACGAGCCCACCGTTGCCCAGGTGTCAACCATGGTGTTGGGCCCCACGTAGGCACCGATGTTGATGTAACTGGGCATCATGATCACACCGGGGCCCTGATAGCTGCCCCACCGGGCAGATGCACCGGGTACGACTCGGACCCCACGTGATGCATAGTCGGTCTTGAGCGGAATCTTGTCGGCAAACTCAAACGGTCCGACCTCTACGGTCGATATCTGTGCTTGGCTGAAAAGGAGAAGGATGGCCTGCTTCAGCCATTCATTGACCACCATGCCACCATCAGTGGCAGGTTCGGCGACACGGGCCTCTCCGGTGTCAAGTAGGTCAATAGCGGCATGGATCGCAGAGTTGGCACCCTCGTCGTCGGCATCTAGCGAATCGCGAGTGGACCAGATTTCTTCGATCTTCGTACTGAGGTCTGACATGGCGCTGAGGCTACAGCCCGAGTTGCACTCGCCGGGAACGAGTTCGATCAGATACGAGCCCTCTCCCTCAAAAGGTCTATGTGCTCATCGCTGGCTACAGCCGCCAAGCGCACATGGCCAGCACCCGCCTCGCCGAAGAGTTCACCTGGGCTGACAACCATACCGAGCTCGTCAGCGAGCACTCTGGCGAAACCCCAGGCATCACCGGCAGGAGCAGGTGCCCAAAGGTAAAAGGCGCCATCGGGCATCGAGACTGCGACATTCATGGCTGCCATCACCTCAACTAGTGACTCCAGCCGGCGCCTGTACCGGTCGCGCTGGACGTCCACATGAGACTGGTCCGATAGAGCTGCTACCGCAGCCACCTGCGCCGGCCCCGAGACCATGAAGCCCTGGTGCTTGCGCACTTCTTGAAGGTAGAGGACAAGGTCCGGGTCGCCGGCGTAGTAGCCGACCCGCAAGCCCGCCAGGTTTGAGCGCTTTGACAACGAGTGGACCGCCAACACGCCTTTCGAACCGTGCTGGAGAACCGACCTGGGTGGACCCTCCCAGGTGAACTCTGCATAGCACTCGTCGGAAAGGACCATCACGTCGTATGAACGTCCCCACGATGCAGCAGCCTCCAGATCATCGAGTCCTCCGGCAGGGTTGCCCGGGGTATTCACCCACAGGGCCAGTGCCCTCTCCGCATCTGACTCGTCGATCGCCGACAGATCTAGGCACCATTTCCCGTCTACAGGAACTGCAACTGCCCTACAACCGGCCAGTTCTGCCCCCATTGCGTAGGACGGATAAGACACGGCCGGATACAGGATCGTGTCTCGTCCCGGGGTTCTCAGCTTAAGTAGGTGGGGCAGGCCCGTAACAAGTTCCTTGGTTCCGATACATACCCCAGTCTCAGCAGGATTGAGGCCTACACCAAAGCTCCTCTCGACCCAACCGACTACCGCCTGGCGCAGGTCACTACTGCCGATCGAAGGCGGATACGTACGGGCCGGGTCCGGCTCGGCTAGAGCAGTAGCCACAACTTCAGGCACCGGATCACAGGGATTCCCAATGGACAGGTCTACCAGCCCACTGGGCTGTGACGCAGCCATCTTCCTCAGGTCGTCAATCCGTTCGAACGGGTATGGAGGTGGGTGAAAGCCGATCGTCATATCATCTCCAATTCGCTCAACCGGACGATCCGGACTGGTCGGGATCCACGACGAACTCGGCAAGGCGCCCTGCCGACCCTTCATCCAGCCGAGCTTCGACTAGCCATCCAAGTTCATCGGCGGCCTCTGACAGAACCTCGCCCTCACGGTGTGTCATGGCCAAGATGTCGCCCCTGTCGAATGGGATCAGCAAAGAAAGGAGTCTTGTGAAAACACGCAGCCTGCTCCCTATCTCGGTAAGTATTCCTTCGATTCCCTCACCTGTTGTTGCAGACACTATGACCGAGTCGGGCTCACGGGATGCCAGTCTGGCAGCCTCAACTGGGGCCAAGTCTGCCTTGTTGAACACATACAACTCGGGCACGCTGTCAGCTCCGATTTCCCGCAAGACGTAGTGCACGGCGTCGATACTGCCTATCGGATCAGGGTCGGATGAGTCGACAACATGGAGCAACAGATCAGCATCGACTACCACATCGAGAGTCGACTTGAATGCGTCTACCAGTTGATGTGGCAACTTTCGCACGAAGCCGACGGTGTCTGTCATGTAGACCGACTCACCACCGGGAAGGTCAAGTCGCCGGGTCGTTGCATCGAGGGTGGCAAACAGGCGGTCCTCAACAAGAACGCCAGCATCGGTTAGCTGGTTCAACAGCGTGGACTTGCCGGAGTTCGTGTACCCGACAATTGCCACCGACTGGTTACTGGTACGCCGTCGAGCCTTGGATTGGGTGGCACGGTGCCTTCTGACCCGTTTGAGGTCGGCTTCAAGGCGACTGACTCTGCGCATTAGGCGTCGCCTGTCAACCTCAAGCTGGGTCTCGCCAGGGCCTCTCGTGCCAATGCCACCACCCTGCTGGCTGAGCACCTTACCCATTCCCCGGAGTCTCGGAAGCCGGTAACGCAACTGGGCCAACTCAACCTGTGCCTTGCCTTCGAGGCTGCTGGCATTCTGGGCGAAGATGTCCAGAATCACCGCAGTTCGGTCCAGGGCTGACCTCTTCAGGATGGCCGTCAAGTTCCCCTGTTGTGCCGGACTCAGCTCGTCGTCAAAAACAACAGTGTCGGCGTCATGCTCCTCTGAGACTTCGCGTATCTCCTCTGCCTTGCCGCTGCCCACGAAGGTGGCGGCATCGGGGCTCTCTCGCGATTGGTGAACACGTGCGACTGCATCTGCACCTGCCGTATCGACCAACTGGGCCAACTCGTCAAGTGACGCCTCGGTTGTCTCCTGGTCCCCGCGGCGCAGGGTGACCCCCGCGAGGACGATGCGCTCCCGAAAGGCGCGATCGATGAGTCCGGTGCTTTCGCCTCCGAATTCACCAAAGGCTCCGCGGTGTGACTCTTCCCCCCGACGAGTTGGAGCATCACCCATCAGCAACCTCACGATCGCCTACATAGGTTGATGTGACACTCAACACAATCGGATCTCCAAGCGAAACGTTTGTAATTCCGCCCGGCATGCGGACCTCAACCTCGTCGCCAACAGCACCCCACTCCTGGGCCGAGGCGGCTACAGCACAGGCACCGCTCCCGCACGCCTTGGTCGCGCCTGCCCCACGCTCCCAAGTTCGAAGGTGCAACGTGGAGTCGTCAAGCACCGAGACCATATGGATGTTGCATCCAATGGGCTCGAAGTGAGCTTCAAGTGCTGGGCCGACGACAGCCAAGTCAACTCCACCAGGGTCGTCCACCTCAACCACCAGGTGTGGGTTTCCCATGTCGACGCTTGCCACACGACCGACCTCTGGACCACCAACCTCCACTGACAACCCCGAGAAGTCGGGACCGTCAGTGGCAGTTCCCATCTCCACGGCTACCGACACCTCTGCATCGGCAGCACTGCCAAACACCCGGATGCGCCTGGGTCCTGCAGCAGTATCGACCACGACATCCAAACCCTCATTTTGCTGCATGGTCCGGAGGATCGCATGGCCGAAACAGGCAAGCCCATTTCCGCTCACCTCGGCACTACTTCCGTCACTGTTGAACAGGGTGAAGGTGAGCCGCTCCGACTGTCCGGGGATCGTAGGGGTCCCAAAGATCAGACCATCGACTCCGATGCCGTTTAAGGGGGTACAGAGGTCTTGGGCGCGCTCAGCCCCGTCAGTGGGTACCTCATCGATGAAGGCAACTAGGAACTGGTTGCCAAGACCATGGCAGTGGATCAGCTTCACGGGACCAGTCTCGCTCAAGAGAAGGCCACCGCCACGCACGGTTAGCGTCATCGTCTGTAGGCACATCCGTCGAAGTACGCCAGCAGTTGCTCCATTACCTCTAGTGGGTCCTCCTCGGCGTCCATCCACGTGATCCGTGGATCCCGCCTGAACCAGCGCTCCTGTCGCCGAGCAAAGCGGCGTGTCGCCACAACGGCGGTGTGAATGGCCTCCTCAAGGCTGCATTTTCCCTCCAGGTGGTCAAGGACCTGCCTGTAACCGAGTGCTTGACTGGCACTACGTGACAGCCCACCAGGTCGGGCGGCTAGGGAAGCCACCTCCTCAACGAACCCCTCAGAGACCTGCCTCTCGTAGCGCTCGGCAATTCGCCTATCCACCTCTGGCCTCGGAAGGCGAATGCCGACCTGGGTAAACGGTGTGGACGGATAGTGGTCCAAACCAGGGCCCAACGAAGAAAAGGGATGACCGGATCCAATGCACACTTCGAGAGCCCTTACAATTCGGCGGCGATTCGAAGACTCCATCCTCTCAGCTGCCACGGGGTCAAGAGCGTTCAGCCGGCTATACAGAACTGCAGTATCGGACTCTGTCTCTAGACCCTCCCTAACCTCCTTGAAGCGACCGGGGATGTCCAAGTTGTCCACCACTGCACGAACGTGGAGGCCGGTACCACCGACCAGAACGCCACGAACACCCCTATCACCAAGATCGGCTAGGACTGCGGTACACCTTTCTTTGAAGGCCGACACCGTGAACTCCTCGACTGGATCCACGACGTCTAGAAGGTGATGCGGTACCTCTTTACGATCGATCGGACTTGGGGTTGCAGTGCCTATGTCCATTCCGCGGTAGAGCTGCATGGAATCCATGGACACCAACTCGACGCTGGCCCGCGCACGGGCGACTTCCATCGCCAGTGCCGACTTGCCCGAAGCGGTGGTACCGACGAGCACAAGGTGCCCGTTGGACATGGTCATTGTCCTAGGGTCGCCAATTCTCAGGCCGCTTCCACAGGGATCCGGCTCCGATGGAGCGGAGACGCAGTCACTTGGAGCAGTTCACCGTGCAGATAGTGGGCGGCGGCTCCCGTGATCTCCACATCTGCATATGCACCCTTGCGTAAGCCTTCAGTGGCAGCGAGGTGTACGAGTTTGTTCTGTCGGGTACGGCCTGTCATCTGATCAGGCTCACGCTTAGCCGGTCCCTCTATCAGGATTTCCTCAATTCGGCCGACCCTGGCCTCATGACGGATCCACGCCGATCGCTGCAGAACCTCCTGGAGGCGCTCGAAACGGTCTACGGCTACCGAGTGGTCCACAAAGTCACTGGTCATCTTGGCAGCCTCGGTGCCACCCCTCGGTGAAAATACGAACGCGTAGGCTGAGTCGTAGTTGGCCTCGGTGACTACCTCCAGTGTCGCCTTAAAGTCGGCTTCGGTCTCGCCTGGGAACCCGACAATCAGGTCGGTACTCACAGCTAGATCCGAAATACCCAACCGAGCACTTGCGAGCCGTTCTAGATAGCGCTCGGCCGTGTACCCCCGGTGCATGGCGGCCAACACCCTGTCACTGCCAGCCTGAAGGGGCAGGTGGAGGTGTTCGCACACAGCCGGTGTAGTGGCCATGGCCAAAACGGTCTCTGGTCGCAGGTCCTTAGGGTGAGGGCTCGTGTAGCGCACCCGACGGATTCCATTTACGGAACCCACCGCCGAAAGAAGATCAGCAAACAGCGGCCGTGGGCGGCGCTTTCCCTCGGCAGCCCATACCGGGCCTGCTTCAACCTCGTCAACCGGGCCGGGCTCATTGGATCTGAGGCGCTTTGTCAGGTCCCGACCGTAAGAATTTACGTTCTGGCCGAGCAGGGTCACTTCAGTCACACCGTCGGCTACGAGCGCCTCTACCTCTGCGAGTAGGGCACTGAAAGGACGACTCATCTCAGGCCCACGTACCGACGGCACGATGCAAAAGGCACAACTGTTGTCACAGCCGATCTGGATGGCCACCCAGGCTCTGTGATCCTGTCCACTCCGCGCAGCAAGTACCGACGGAAATGCATCGGCATCCTCCCGCACCGTCTCCTCCAGGATCTCCATCACAGGCCCATGTTTTCGAGCTTGCCTTAAGAGGTCGGCGACCATGTGCACGTTGTGAGTTCCAAGGACCACGTCAACGTGACCCGCCCTCTTCTGAATGAGGTCCCGATCCTTTTGAGCGAGACACCCGGCTACGGCCACCTGTAAGCCGGGCCTAGCCTCCTTTTCGGCCTTCAGATTGCCGAGTGCTCCATAGAGCCTGTTCTCGGCATTCTCCCTGATGCAACAGGTGTTCAAGACAATTACATCGGCCTCGCCCTCCGATGCAGCCGGCCTCATTCCATCGGCCTCAAGTAGGCCGGCGATGCGCTCACTGTCATGCTCGTTCATCTGGCACCCGTAGGTACGCAGGGTGTAAGAGCGACTCATACACCTCAGGCTAGATGTTGTAGACCCGCCGGCCCCTCCGGGAGTTACCGATTGAAGTTTCCGACCGGGCCGTCGCCCCAGGAGGGGGAACGGGACGACGACCGTCGGCCGGAGGTATTTGCTGGGGACAGATCAGTCCCCTATCGAGATTGGCTCATCGTCAGCCGGTGTGAACTCATCGCTGGCCTCGGCTTCCGGGGGAGGCGCCTCCTCAACTTTGATCTCCGGGTCCTCGGGGGCCACCTCGCGCCAAACCCGATCAGTTATCTCGACCATGACCTCCGGGTTGTCGACTAGGAACGTTTTGGCATTCTCGCGACCCTGGCCCAACTGTTCGCCCTCGTAGGTGTACCAAGCACCTGACTTCTTGACGATGTCAAGGTCCACGGCTAAGTCGATGACCGATCCCTCACGGCTAATTCCCTTCCCGTACATGATGTCAAACTCAGCCTGACGAAAGGGTGGAGCGCACTTGTTCTTGACAACCTTCACGCGGGTACGGTTGCCAACTACCTCGACCCCGTCCTTGATGGCTTCGATGCGACGAATATCAAGACGGACAGAGGAATAGAACTTGAGGGCCCTGCCACCTGGCGTGGTTTCGGGTGAACCGAACATGACACCGATCTTCTCGCGCAACTGATTAATGAAGATGCAGATGGTGTTCGACTTGTTGAGGTTCGAGGTCAGCTTGCGCAGCGCCTGTGACATAAGCCGGGCTTGCAGACCTACATGTGTGTCACCCATCTCGCCTTCGATCTCGGCCCGTGGGGTGAGCGCTGCCACCGAATCGATGACGATTACGTCAATCGCACCTGAACGGATGAGCATGTCGGTGATCTCCAACGCCTGCTCACCTGTATCTGGCTGGGATATCAGGAGCTCGTCAACATCGACACCGATGGCCCTGGCATAGACGGGGTCCATGGCGTGTTCTGCATCCACATAGGCACAGATACCACCGTTACGTTGAGCCTCAGCCACCACGTGAATCGCCAAAGTGGTCTTTCCGGAACCCTCGGGGCCGTAGATCTCGGCCACCCTGCCCCTTGGAAGACCACCTATTCCGAGTGCTAGGTCAAGTGCCAGAGCTCCGGTAGGAACTGACTCGATAGCCATGGAACCCTTGTCGCCCATCTTCATCACGGCACCTTGGCCAAACTGCTTCTCGATCTGCCCCAACGCCATGTCGAGAGCCTTCTCACGCCCCTCGGGGGAGGCTTGGAGCACCTGGTCTGTACTCCCGTTTCTGGTTCTGTTGCTCTTTGCCATCGTGGTTCTCCGTTTCCGATGATCTTTCGCGAATCGTTGCGTGATGTGATGTGGTTGGGTCGACTGCAGACGAACCTATGTACGGGGTGTGACAGCGATCCCATACGAATCCACCTCAGCGAATGACATCATCGTAATTGCGAACAGGCGTTCGATGCAAGCATTCTCGATACTTCATAGCAATCTCCTACTCCATAGCACTACCTTCGGTACCCATGGGTACCGATGAAACAGACGAGCAGCTCCGTTCGCGCCTGACGTCCATGCAGTACCACTGCACCCAGGAGGCTGGAACCGAAGCTCCATTCACTGGCGAGTACTGGGACGATGAGAGGTCTGGCACCTACTGCTGCATCGTCTGTGATGAGCCCCTCTTCGCCAGTACCAAAAAGTTTGATGCCGGCTGCGGCTGGCCCAGCTTCTGGGAACCCCTCAGCACAGGCCTTGTTTCCGAGAGCCCAGACCACAGTCTGGGGCGGGTACGCACTGAGACCACATGCAGTTCGTGCGGCGCCCACCTGGGCCATGTCTTTCCTGATGGCCCCCAGCCAACTGGTGACCGCTATTGCATCAACTCGGCCTGCATAACCCTTGAGCCTGACGACGGCCAGACCAACTGATCAGCAACTTCCCGCCAGTCAGCCTCCCCGACGCTTCAGGAGGCGCAAGCGAAGCAAGTTCAGCACCGAAATCACCGTGAACTGACGTGTCCTCACGCGATCGAAAGGAAATACGACCTTCACTGTCTCGGTCTCGCCGTCAACACACGTGGCCATCCAGACCGTACCGGGCTCCTGGCCATCCTGTGGATCAGGACCCGCAACACCGCTCACCGCTACTGAGACGTCAGCATCGAGCACCCGACACACAGCCGATGCCATGGCAGAAACTGCCTCCTCACTCACCACCGGACCATCGGTGACATCCAGCAATTCTCGCTTGACGTCACCGGCATAGGCGACCACTGAGCCGCGAAAGGCACGACTGGAGCCGGGCACATCGGTGAGGCGGGATCCAATGAGGCCGCCGGTGAGGGACTCGGCCACTGCCAAAGTGAGGCCTTGGGAAACGAGTTCGTCCAGCACTACCGACTCCATGTTTGCCCCGTCTAGACCGAACACGATGGGGCCAATGATTGAACTTACTCTGGCTTCCTCATCATCAAGAATCGCCTCGACCTCGCCTGGAGTGGGGGCCTTTGCCGTAATTCGGACCTTCAAACCCTCGATACCACTGGCCAGGAATGCCAGTGTGGGACCACCCTCCACATCAAGGCGGTCGATCTCGTCAGCCAACATTTCAGCTAGGCCCGACTCGGACTGCCCCCACGTGCGCAGCGTCCGCGAGCCGATGACCGACACGGTTCCAGCTCTGCGTCGCAGGTCAGGCAAGACTGTTCCCTTAAGCATCTCCTTCATCTCCCATGGAACACCGGGAACCGTGTAGAGCACCTTGTCACCCACAGGACATACCAGGCCCGGTGCGGTTCCCGGCAGTTCAAGCATCGGCGTGGCACCCACCGGTACGTCGGCCTGTCGCAGATTGTTGGCTGGCATCTTTCGACCCCTCCCAGCGAACCGAGACTTGATTCGGTCAGCCAGTCCATGGTCGCGCTCCATCGTCACACCCATCAGTTCGGCCACCACCTCACGAGTGATGTCATCTTGTGTGGGGCCCAGCCCACCGGTCACAATCACGGCATCGGCCCGATCTAGCGCCTCGCGGAATGCCGCCATCATGCGCTCACGATTGTCACCCACTGTTGTGTGACGGTGGCAATCGATCCCCGACAGGGCCAACTGCTCCCCGATCCACGCCGAGTTTGTGTCTACGATCTGCCCGAGCAGCAACTCGGTGCCAACTGCGACGATCTCACACTGCACGGTCCGGTCTCCTCCCTACGCCCCGGTCCGACTGGTAGCACGGTTGCCGTCAACTAGGTACTGAACCCCCGAAACCAGGGTGAAGGCAACTGCAATCCAGAGAACAGCTTCAACAAGGAGGTCTGCTCCCTCGAGCGGCGGCAGCACAGCCAACATCAGGGCCAAGCCCTGGACACTGGTCTTCCACTTGGCCGACCTACGGGCGGGAACCGCCAAACCTCGGCGGACGTACCAGAGTCGGTAGAACGTGATCACCACTTCGCGGAGAGTCAACAGCATCACCGGTAGAAGGGAGTAGCGCTCCACCACCACGAGACTGACCGCCACCCCGATCACAACCACCTTGTCGGCCAGTGGGTCAAGGAATGCTCCCCATCGGCTGACTGTGCCGCGGCGGCGCGCGAGCACCCCATCGAAGAAGTCTGAGGCGCCGAGCACTCCGCCCAGCAGGAACCCGCCCCAGGAGGTACCCGCAGTGTCCTCAGCCGCCAGCACCATCCCAAACAGCACCGGGGCAAACACCAGACGCGCCAGTGTGACCAAGTTGGCAGGACTGACAACCGTGCCCAGATGGCGTGTGATCCTCACGTGGCCTCCAAGTCTGGCCCCAGGGCACCTGTGGCCAAGACAGTGGCAAACTCCCCCACGGGAAGCTCGCGGGATACATGCACCACACCATCGATTTCGGGGGCCTCACGGTGGGTGCGTCCAACACCAGGCTCATCAACCAGCACGACGAGCTCGCCACCAATAAGGGCGTCTCGTCGTTTCGCTGTAATGGCATCCTGCAACTCGCTCAACTCCCGCAAGCGCTCAGCCACCAAACCCGGAGAGACCTTGTCGGAAAGGCCGACTGCGTGCGTCCCAGCCTCCTCGCTAAATGCGAAAAAGCCACACCAGTCCAGCCTGGCGTTCTCGACAAAGGCCAGCAGTTCATCGTGATCTTCCTCGGTCTCGCCGGGGTACCCCACGATGAAGTTGGACCTGAAAGTGGCTGTCGCATCAAGGTTCCTGATGTAGTCGATCCTTTCACGGAAACGTCTGCCGTCGCCCCACCTGCGCATGTTTCGCAGGAGTCGTCGTGAAACGTGCTGGAGGGAGAGGTCGAAGTATGGAACACCAGTTGCGAGCACTGCTTCCACAAGGCCATCGGTCAGGTCAGACGGATAGAGGTACAACAGTCGCACCCTGTCTACACGGTCGGCGGTGGCCTCTATCAACGGAATGATTGCTCGCTCACCGGTCCCCTGGTCAAGCCCGAAAGAAGCTAGATCCTGGGCAACCAGCACTACCTCACGAACCCCGAGGGCATCCACCTCGTCAAGTATCGAAGAAACGGGGCGGCTGCGTTGCGGGCCGCGAAATGTCGGAATGGCGCAAAAACCACACGACCGATCGCAACCCTCAGCAACTTTCACATATGCCCAGGGTCGTGGGCTTGAAGGTCTGGGCAGGTTCAACAGGTCCAACATGGGCATAGGTCCCGCGCTGACTCTGCGCCCCAGCGTGACTGGTATTCCAAAACCACTAACCGAATCAGCCTCAGGCAGTGTCCCGGCCAGTTCATCGCCGTAGCGCTCGGCCATACAACCGGTAACGACCAGGCGTGCCCCATCGCGCCGTACGTCAGCGAGGGCCAGAACCGTATCGATCGACTCCTGCCTAGCTTCCTCGATGAACGCGCACGTATTGACCACGATCAGGTCCGCGTCGTCAGGAACATCACTCTCCACCATGCCATCGGCCACCAACGTTCCTGCCAACTTGTCTGAGTCGACCTGGTTCTTAGGACAGCCCAGGGTCACCAGGTGGTAGCGCTTCTCGGACATACCTGGGCAAGGCTACGGGAGGCGACAACGGGCAGGTCACCCTTCTTGGCATCAGTCGACAATCACGGGAGCAAGACCACCTGTCTCCCGTAGCAGCCTAAAGGCCCTGCTCGTTCAGGTTCTGGAGACCCTCGTTTCCTAGTAGGACCTCGCGTGCCTTAGAACCCGTGGATGGCCCCACTACGCCGGCCTCCTCCAGTTGGTCCATGAGTCGGCCGGCCCGGGCGAACCCGACACGTAGTTTCCGCTGGAGCATGGATGTGGACCCCAACTGACTGGACACCACAAGTTCACGGGCCTGCTCGAAGAGGTCATCCTCCTCCCCACCACTGTCCACCAGTGAGCGGGTCGAGTCGTCAGTAATCGAATCAGTTGGTGAATCCGGAACGGGAAACTTGGTCGTCACCGGGGTGCCTTCATCGCCTTGGAGAATGTCGTCTACCTGACACGACCACGCGGACACAACCTGTCTCACCTCGATCTCACTTACCCACGCACCCTGGATCCGCTGTGCTGTGTTGGAACTAGGTCCAAGCAGCAGCATGTCGCCCTGACCGACAAGGCGCTCGGCACCAGGCTGATCAAGGATCACCCTGCTGTCGGCCAAACTGGAGACCGCGAATGCCAGACGTGCAGGAATGTTGGCCTTGATCACCCCTGTGATGACATTCACTGAGGGTCGCTGCGTGGCTACTACCAAGTGGATTCCGACAGCTCTGGCCATCTGGGCGAGGCGGCAGATCGAATCCTCGACATCGCGCGCTGCCACCATCATCAGGTCAGACAACTCATCGACGACTATCAGGATGAAGGGCAGCCTCTGGTACACCAACGGCTCATCTTCGTCAGTCATTCCGAGCGGTGCTGACAGCTCACCGCGGTCATAGGCCGCGTTGTAGCCAGCGATATCACGGAACCCGCAGTCTGATAACAGACCGTAACGGCGCTCCATCTCGCGCACTGCCCAGTGGAGGGAGTTAGCGGCCTTCTTGGGATCGGTCACTGGGGCCGTAAGCAGGTGTGGCACGCCCTCGTATTGACCCATCTCAACTCTCTTGGGGTCTATCAAGATCAAACGGACCTGTTCAGGGGTGGAACGCATCAGCACGGAGGTGACAAGCGAGTTGATGCACGATGACTTACCGGCACCCGTGGCTCCGGCGATGAGCAGGTGAGGCATGGTTGCGAGGTTCAACAGCACGGGTTTACCGTCGATATCGCGCCCAACTGCAGCCTCAAGAGGGTGGTGGGCCTTGGCTGCCACCACAGACGACAAGATGTCGCCGAGTGCAACAACCTCACGCTCCTCGTTGGGAACCTCGATTCCAATTGCTTGCTGTCCAGGAATCGGAGCCAAGATGCGCACGTCGGCTGCCGCCAACGCGTAAGCAATGTCCTTGTTCAGGCTCGTCACCCGGGCCACCTTCACCCCGTCACCCAACTGGAGTGCATAGCGGGTAACGGTGGGGCCGACGGTCATGTCAATCAACCGGGTCTCGACCCCATGAGCGGAAAGAGCCTCTTGGAGATGACGGCCTCGCTCTTCAATGGCTTTGGCGTCAATGTCGTGGGTCTCGCTGCGCGACAGGATCGACAAGGGCGGAAGACGCCAAGTTGAACCTGCTACTGCCGTGCCCAGTTTGATGGTGAGCTGCTCTCCACTGTCCGCTGATGCCTTTGTTCGACGTCTACGCTTTTCTGGGACGGGTTTCGGGTCTGGAGCGTCCTCGTTGGAGCCAGTCGATTCCGGAACCAGCTCTGGCTCAGGTGCAGGCTCGTAGACCTGCTGTGGTAGGTGCGGAGGCTGCTCATGGTGGCTGACCACCTGTGGGTCATCAGAGCCTGGAGCACTGAGCAGGCTCTGCACCCAGTTCCTCAATGAGCGACCCAACGGAACCAGCCCTGCCAAGACAACCCGCCCCGCCTGACGAACAACCACTATGAGGCCACGTGCAGCCTGGCTGGCCGAGGTTCGGGTAATGACCGCTAAGGCAACGAGTCCTGTTCCCACAAGGACCAATACCGCTCCAAGGGTCGCCAACGCTGCATCCAAGCTACCTCCCACAGCTAGGCCCAGAAGGCCTCCACCGGCACCCAGGCCGTCTGCTCCTTCGGAGAGGCCCGGCTTTCCTCTTCCAAGGTGAAGCAGGCCTGTGATGCTCAACAGGGCCATGAATAACCCAACGGGGAGACGCTTGCTGATCTCACCGAACTCGCTGCGCTCACGAAACATTGCGAGGCCCGTGGCAACCATGGCTACGGGAAGACCGACCTTGGTCATTCCGACAGTCCAACCGGTGCCACTGTCGATCACCCTGCCGACGATGCCCGCCTTTTCGAGGTAGATCGAGAGGCCGGTCAGCAGACCACCCAGGACAAGGCCGAGGCCCACCAGTTCATCGGCCCGCCCAGCGAAAGCGGCCCTCCCCATTCGATGCAGGAGAGACTCACTCGGGACCCTGCGGCTATCCGACCGTCGCCCACCGGGGGCGTCTGACAGCTCGGGACCATCGTCGCGGCCCTTGCGGTTTCGGCTTCCACGTTGCGTAGCGTCAGGCTTGCCGGATGATCCTGAACGCGCTGATTTTCTGCCCACGGCAGCCTCAACGTACCACCGGCCAGTGACCCCGCTGGTGCACGTCCAAGGTCGGAACGCGTCAGCGGACCTCCACTACCGGCACAAGGGCGGGGCGTCGACCGGTCCGGCGCGACACCAGGCGGCCAGTAGCCCGCCGCGCTAGGCGAGCCAATTCCTTGGAGTCCCGTTCCCCTTCGGCAACGACCGGCTTCAGCGCACCAGAAACCGCCTCGGCCACCTCACGACACCAGCTGTCATGCTCCGACGGTTCAACCCAGCCCCTTGTCTCAACGAAGGGCTCACCTACCAGTCGCCCTTTTCGACCGTCGACAACCACTCTCACGACGACAAAACCCTCACCCGCGAGCTTGCGCCTCTCCTCAACCAAGTCGTCGCTCACCGGGTTGCCTGATTCATCGACCATCACATAGGTGTCTGGAACACGCCCACTATGTGAAATTCCATCGTCATCAAGGACCACACGGTCGCCATCGGTACACCGCAGCACCCGATCGGCAGGCATGCCGCGCTCCAATGCCAACTCGTGGTGTGCGACAAGGTGTGAGTACTCGCCGTGGACTGGAATGAACAGGTCGGGGTCAGCCGCGTTGTGTAATGCCATGAGTTCCTCAGCCTTACCGTGCCCGGTCGTGTGGATGCCGATCTGGCCGCTGTGAACCAGTTGTGCACCCCTGCGGGCCAGCGCGTTGTGGAGGCGCCCAATGCCGGCCTCATTTCCCGGAATCGGATGTGACGAAAAGACCACGGTGTCCATGTCGCCGATGGTCACAAAGCGGTGACGCCCCTGTCCCATCAGCGAAAGTGCTGCCCTGGTCTCACCCTGTGACCCAGTGCAAACAATGCAGGTCTGAGCAGGATCCAGGTCACCCAGATCATCCTCCGTAGCGAATACGGCCTCTGGAATCTTCAACAGACCCAGATCTCGCGCGAGTCCTACATTTCGCACCATCGACGGGCCCAAAACCACCAAGCGGCGGCCTGTTGCCACTACGGCATCGACGATTTGCTGGATCCTATGCACGTGACTGGAAAACGCTCCCACGATGATGCGGCGACCCGCATGCTCCTCGAAGACCGACAACAGAACCGGGCCTATCTCGGACTCGGAACTGGACGCACCGGCTGAGCCAGCATTGGTCGAGTCCGCCAACAGGAGGCGTATCCCATCTCCGGCAGCGAGTTCCCGCAACCGAGGCAGGTCAGTCACCCGTCCGTCAATGGGACTGTCATCCAACTTGAAGTCGCTGGAATGAAGAATCTGACCCTGCGGTGTACCAAACAGCGTCATCAGGCCACTCGGGGTCGAATGGGTAACTGGCAGAAACTCACAGTCAAACGGCCCAATCTTGTGCCTTTCGTGATCATGGAGTTCAACAAGTTCTGGTACAGACACACCGGCAGCCCTTAGTTTTCCACTCACCATTCCAAGTGTGAACGGCGACCCGTAGATCGGAAACGACATCTCCGAGAGCAGGTAAGGAAGACCGCCGATGTGATCCTCATGGGCATGGGTGACAATGCAGGCCTCTATGCGGTCTGCCCTCTCCCGCAGCCACGTGAAGTCGGGAAGTACAGCGTCGACCCCCGGGAGGTCATCAGGGAACAGTTGGCCACAGTCCAATATGACGATTCGACCGTTTGCCTCCAGAGCGGCACAGTTACGGCCGATCTCACCGAGACCGCCCAAGAACGTCAGGTGTACGGGTGCTGCCAAGGTCGTGTCTCGGGTTGCCCGAAGCAGCCTCAGCCGCGGCCGAGACCCACGAGCACCCGACGGGCCTCGTCTTGAAGGCCATCGGGTTCAGGTCCCATCGGGAGACGGCAGTCGCCGCCGGGAAGGCCCAAGACTTTCATCATGGCCTTGGTTGGAACCGGGTTGGGTCGGAGGTCACCCGACTCAAAGTCGTAGGAAGGAATCAACCTACGGTTGATTGCTGCGGCCCCGGCAACATCCCCGCTGAAGAAGGCTTCCATCATCAACGAGGTCTCAGGGGTGCACCAGTGCGACGCCACACTCACTGTTCCCACTGCGCCAACAGCCAAAAGCGAGAGCGTGAGGCAGTCCTCGCCGCTGTAGACCTCAAAGCCATCAGGGGCGGCAGCTATCAGGCGCGCCGTCTCAGCCACGTCACCGGCGGCATCCTTTACCGCAACGATGTTGTCGACCTCGTCAGCGAGCCTCAGAATCGTGTCGGTCTCAATCTTGCGGCCCGACCTGGGTGGGATGTCATAGAGCATCACCGGTAGGTCCGTGGAAGAAGCCGTGGTCCTAAAGTGTTCGATCAGCCCGGCCTGTGATGGCCTGTTGTAGTAAGGGGTTACATCCAAGATGCCGGCGGCGCCAGCCTCGGCACACCTCTCGGCGTTACTGACAGCAGACCTTGTGTCGTTACTGCCGGCCCCGGCTACAACCGGAATATCCACGGCCTCACTGACTGCAGCGATTATTTCGACCTGCTCATCTTGGGTAAGGGTCGGAGACTCGCCGGTGGTCCCGGCCAGTACCAGGCCGTCGTTTCCCTGCTCCTCCAACCACTTGGCAAGGGTCACAGCGCCCTCTAGGTCCAGGGTGCCGTCGGAGGCAAAGGGGCTGATCATGGCGGTCAGTACACGTCCGAACCTGGGTTCCATCAAGATCCTCTCCAGCCTCCGTCAGATGGCCTGTGCCTCGCTTGCCCTCGGTATCCCAAGGGTCGCAAGGAAATTTTCGTGTAACTCGAACCAGACCGTGTGATACGACTCGATCATCGGCTTCGTGAACCAATCATGGTCTCCAGCCCGAACGCGCTCCAGTGCATCTCCAAACCGTCGACCGTAGCCGTCAAAACGGTGCAGGAGGGTCGCCAACTCAGATGCGATCGGCTGAACCACCTCGTTGACCTCAACCAAGCGGCCGATCACCGCCGCATCGTGGTCTGGGTCGGAGTGGTCGTTGACGACCTTTTCGCCAGTCGGATCATGGGCTGGTGTCCGCAACTGCCAGTCGGTGCACAACTCCAGGAATCCGTGGTTAACGGCAAGGAAGTCCTGATAGGCGGAGTGAACTCCGTCGCGACAGCCTGATGCTTCAAGTTCTTCTTCAAGAAGCGACTCGGCCCGACTCCTGCCCTCGGTCGTAAGCATCCATCCTGACATCCGGCCTTCCCTGTAACGAACATCTCCTGTCGACTCCAAGTGGACAAGCCATCCCTCGACTTCGGGAATCTCCATGATGGTGGCGTCAGCCACCAGGTGGGCAGCACTGAACCCCCGAACGCGTAGCGAATGCAGGACGCGTACCTCCGGATGGCTCTGGTGTGGCATAGTGTCCACGCTAGCAACTGGCCGTTAGGTGGCTTCAACCCCGAGCCGGACGTCTCTGGCTATTCGAGTTAGCACCAGCGGGTAACCGATCAGGGCGATCACCGCGAACACGAACCACTGGACGGCGTATCCGAGGTGAGGGCCGCCGGTAAGGTCGGGAAGTTGGGGACCTAGGGGGTAGTCGGCAACAGTCGCACCAGAAATAGCCTCGATGTACACGGGCAACAAGGGCACTGTCCAGTGTTCTGAGAGTTTGGCCAAGTCGATCACGTCTATCTCGTCACCGATCCCTCCTCGACTATTTCGAGTTGTCCGAACCTGCCCGGTCACGATCACCTCATCTCCTGGTGTTGCCCAGTACCTGTAATCGCCACCGAGATACGCCTGCCTAGGCAGGAACCCACGATCTACCGCCAAGGCACCAGAATCAAACTCGAAAAGAGTCACCACATTTACACCAGGTCGACCATCACGGGTGCGGTTCGCCACATACACCTCCTTTCCTGGTTCAAAGATCCCCGAGGCCTCAACGGTCATGTGGACGGAGGCTTCGGGCTCAGCAAGATCGACTACCTCTAGGAGCGCCCCTGCAGGCTGGGCCATGCGCTCCTCTATGAGTTTGTTCTCTGTCTGACGGTCATCAAGGCGACGTAACTGCCATATCCCTAGGCCGGTCATCACGAAGATCGCGGCCACCACCAGCAGATGGGTGAGTAGCCACGCAGGACGCAGGAGTTGGCTGACAGGCACTCGGTGTGGGGCCTTAGAGCCCCAACAGGCCATCTAGGCCGACTGTCACACTGGACAGACCTGCGATGCTGCGAACGGCCAGTAGGACGCCGGGCATGAACGAACCGCGATCTGTGGTGTCGTGTCTTATTACTAGCGTCTGCCCGGTCGTACCAAGCACGACTTCCTGATGAGCAACCATTCCGCGCATACGTACTGAATGGATCCTGATGTCGGCGGGTCCAATGCCGCCGCGGACACCCGATATCACCTCGTACCTAGTCGGATCTTCTACCCAGTCAGTTGAAGCTGCAGCCATGCGCTCAACCGTGGACAAGGCTGTTCCCGACGGAGCGTCAACCTTTTGGTCATGGTGAAACTCGATCACCTCGGCGGTCTCGAACCACGGTGCCGCTATCTCAGCGAAGCGCTGCATCAAAACGGCACCAATGGCGAAGTTGGACACCACCAGACAGTTGCTCGCTGTGAATACCGACTGGAGTTCTAACAGGTCGTCATCTGTCAGACCAGAGGTGCCGACGACTGCGTGTACACCTGCACTGGCGAGTACCGGAAGGTTCTGTCGACTGGCATCCGCAGTGCTGAAGTCGACAGCAACGTCGATGTCCGCGTCAACCATGCCCCCGATCTCCTTCTCGACGGTCACACCGTTTAGGGCCTCACCAACTGCAGACGGAGCTACAGCCACAACGAGGGCCATGTCGTCGGCACCGGCAACTGCTTCACACACAGCAGCACCCATTCGGCCTCCCGCACCTATCACCCCAACACGGATCCCTCCGGCGGATCGATCTGCAATTTCGCTCATACCACCGAGGCTAGCGGTCGGCAGCTCAGCCAGAGGAACCGGTTATACGAAACAGTGCTCAGTGAGAGGGGCCAACCTGTGCAGTTGTCGCTGCCGGAGTGAAGACCTCGGCAAGAACCGTGTTCACATCATCGAGCGTTATCTCCCGCAACAACAACACGTACTCATCTAGCGGTAGAACTCGCCCTAGGAGACTCTGACTCGTCCCCAGCCTGGCCATCCGGCTACCAGTACCCTCGAGACCCAACAGGATCGATCCCTCAAAACCATCCTTGGCAATTTCCAACTCCTCTGCCGTGATCCCCTGGCCTGCCACCTCACGAACCTCAGCAGCAATGACGGTGGAAAGTTCATCTGCCTTTTCAGGAGACGTCCCTGCATTCACTGTCACAAGGCCCGTGTCCTGGTAGCCACTCATACCGGCAAAGATGCTGTAGGCAAGACCGCGGTCCTCCCTGACCGTCTGGAAGAGCCGGCTGGAGAGCCCGCCACCCAATACGTGGACCCCAAGGGAAAGAGCGTGACGCCTCGGATCATCACGGCAAAGACCCCTCCATCCCCAGGCCATATGAACTGCCTCGGTCTGACGGGAGACCGACCGCCCCTCACCAGCCTCGGTGAGCAGGTCGCTACGGGCCGGGCGCTCAACCCCTAAGCGGTCTCCAAATGCCTCAGAAACCTGGTCAACCAACATGGTGTGATCCACGTCTCCGGCAGCTGCCACCACCAGATTGGGCGACCTGTACCAGCGGTTGTGGAAGTCAACGATGTCATCTCGCTGCATCGCGATCACAGATTCTGAGGTTCCGAGGACCTCGCGACCGAGTGGATGGTCTGGAAACATCTCCTCGTAGAGGAGGCTCCCGACAACGTCGTCAGGGTCATCGGCTGCCAGGTTCAACTCCTCGAGAATGACCCGGCGTTCGCTGTCTACGTCCTCGGAGCGAAGAGCAGGAGAGGTGATGACATCACACAGCAGCGAAGTTGCAAGCTCTTGTCCGCCAGCGGGCACACGTGCGTAAAAGGCCGTGTACTCCTTAGCAGTGAAGGCATTCATCTCACCACCGGTGCCATCCACCAACTCAGCTATGGAGCGCGAGGACCTGGTGTCGGTTCCCTTGAACAGAAGGTGTTCGAGGAAGTGAGACGCACCAGCGATCTTGTCGTGTTCGTCACGTCCACCGACCCCCACCCAGACACCCACGGATACTGAGTGGGCATCCGGCATTCGCTCGGACACCACACTCGGGCCATCGGTGGAGCCGTCAGGGGGCGCAGTCAACTCAACCACCGAAATGGTGGCCGACCTGAGGCCCCGTGGAGAGCCCGTGCCAGTGTTGGTGCTCAGCGACTCCGCCTGCGCCGACCACCACCACGGTTCGTGGGTGCGGCGACACCGAGATCGCCGTGGACGGCCTCCAGTTCGGCACTAAACGCCGCTTCAAAGCCAACCTCGACCCGGCCAGCAGGAGTCGGTTCCTCCTCGACACTGTTGTAGTCATCGTCATCATCGGATGACGTACCGATCTCGTTGTCAGCCGGGTCACTATCGGACGAATCGAGGTCAACCTCTATGGCCTTCTCGACAGGATCGTCAGTGACTCCTTCAACAACTTCAACATCCCCAGCAGGATCATCGCCTGCCAGCATCAAGGAGATCTTTCCGTTCGGGTCTACATCCTCGACGACAACCGCCAGGGCTTGTCCCAACTCCAGGACGTCCTCAACCTTGTTGATGCGCTTACCACCACCCAACTTGGAGATATGCACCAGGCCATCCCGGCCGGGAAGGATGTTGACGAACGCACCAAACTTGGTGATATTCACGACACGACCTTCGTAGACGGCACCAACCTCCGCTGTCGGCGGATCCACGATCAACTGGATCTGGCGCTCGGCCTCGGCCACGGCACCACGATCGGGTGAGGCGACAGACACGATGCCTACCATGCCGTCGTCATCGACACTGATGTCGGCACCAGTCTCAGCCTGAATAGTGTTGATCATCTTGCCCTTCGGGCCGATGACCTCACCGATCTTTTCGATCGGAATCTCAAAGCTGACAATCTTCGGGGCATTCTCACCTACATCATCACGTGGCCCATCCAGTGCTTCGGACATGGATGCCAAAATCTGCTGACGTGCCTCCTTGGCCTGGTTCAGGGCCGCCGCTAGGACGTCAGCGGGAATGCCGTCGATCTTGGTGTCAAGCTGCAGGGCCGTCACGAAGTCAGCCGTACCAGCCACCTTGAAGTCCATATCGCCAAAGGCGTCCTCGGCTCCAAGGATGTCCGTGAGGGTCACGTACTCACCATCTAGGTAGACGAGGCCCATGGCAATTCCGGCAACAGGAGCCTTAATCGGCACACCTGCATCCATCATTGAAAGGCTCGAGGAACAGACCGAAGCCATCGATGTCGAGCCGTTTGATGACAGAACCTCTGAAACGAGACGCAGTGTGTAGGGGAACTCGTCGAAAGCTGGAATGACCGGTACGAGGGCACGCTCAGCGAGAGCACCGTGGCCGATCTCACGTCGCTTCGGACCACGCATGAAACCGGTCTCACCGGTTGAAAACGGGGGGAAGTTGTAGTGGTGCATGTAGCGCTTGCGGTCGACGGGGTCAATTCCATCGATCATCTGGTCCATGCGGCCGGTGCCGAGAGTGGTGAAGTTAAGTACCTGGGTCTCCCCCCGCTGGAACAGACCTGAACCGTGTGCAGTTGGGATGACTGCCACGTCAGACGAGAGTGGCCGCAAGTCAGAGGTTCCACGTCCATCGATGCGTACCCCCTCGGACACGATGCGAGCCCTGACAACATCCTTAGTGACTGACCTAATAGCGGCACTGATCTGGCTATCGGCTCCGTCTACCTCCGAGAACTGTGGAAGAAGCTCCTCGACAAGTGTGGCTTTGACTTCTGCCTCTGCAATACCACGATCGGCTTTCACCGCGATGGTCTGGGTCTCGGCGATGCGATCCCTACCAGCGGTCTCCACGGCTGCCCTGATCTCGTCGCTGTAGTCAACGGTGACCTCGTAGGGCATCGTCTCGGGCGCACCGACAGCTTTGATGAGCTCAAGCTGCAGTTCAATGACCTCGCGGATGTACTGCTTGGAGAATTCCAAACCATCGGCCAGTACTGCCTCATCGACCTTCGGGGCACCCGCCTCGTAAACATCGTAGGTGGATGCGGTGCCACCGGCCTCGACCATCATCACGGCGACGTCACCGTCGTTGAGCAGGCGACCAGCCACGACCATCTCGAATGCCGATTCAGAGCCCTCTTCATAGGTGGGGTGTGGAATCCACTCGCCGGCAGCGGACCATGCGATGCGCACGGCGCCGATGGGGCCGTCGAACGGAATGCCGGACAGCATCAACGCTGCCGAGGCGCCGTTCAGGGCCAGGACATCGTGTGGGTTCTCCATGTCGGCGCCCATGACGGTGCCGACGATGTGTACCTCATTGCGGAACCCGTCGGGGAACATCGGCCGCAGCGGGCGGTCGATGAGACGACAGGTCAGGATCGCCGACTCGGGCGCACGGCCCTCACGACGGAAGAACGAGCCGGGGATCTTGCCGGCGGCGTACATCCGCTCCTCGATGTCGACGGTAAGCGGGAAGAAGCTCGCACCCGGTCGGGGTGACCTCGCTCCGGTGGCGGTCACCAGGACGGTGGACCTGCCAATTTGTGCCAGCACGGCACCGTCGGCGAGGCCGGCCAGACGGCCCACCTCGAACGACATTGTCTTTTCGGACCCGCTGAAGGTGCGGGACACGGTCTTTACTTCAGTCATTGTTTCCTCTCTTGATCCCGGCTGGAACTCCTCCAGCCGGGACGACGGCCGCTCCTTGCGGCAGACCGGGCAACCCTTGGCCTCCAGCCTCCAGTTGGATACATCCCGACCCGGTCACCCC
>PBSS01000013.1 GCA_002726315.1 Acidimicrobiaceae bacterium | reverse complement strand
TTCTGGAAGGAGGTTGCGCAGACAATCAGTGGTAAGGAACCATTCCAGCCAAGCCCATGCTGTAGGCGTGCGGGCAAAGACGCCGAGGTTGGCGTTGCCTCCCTTGTCACCAGATCTCGCACCAACAATTAGGCCGATCGGAACAGCGCTGGTTTCACCATCGGGCCTCTCGACATCTGGGCCCGAGGTTGGTACGACGTCGACGTCACCGGTTGGAGCCACTGATTCCACGACGGTCTGATTGCCATTAGAGAACACAATGTGCTGGGGAACCAGAGCGGAGGGCACCAGTGCGGGCCGGAACAATCCGTACGGCTTTGCGCCGCCGCCGCCGATGCCGAACATTCCGGGAATAGTTGCAAGGGCCAGTTCGTTTACCGAGTTAGAGATGGCACGACCCACCTTGCGCTCATCGGAATCCTTGACCGTCAACTTCCAGAGGGCCACAGCTTCCTCATTGGTTGCAGGGTCGGTCTTGTCAGTGCGCACCACCCGTGTGGTGACCTGCGAGAACTCATCTGGGCCGTAGGGGCAGGCAAGCCAAAAGGCCTTTTCTACGAGGAGCGCCTTGGCTTCAATGTCAAGGCCCGTGAGAGCCACCGAGACGTCATTGCGAAAGCCACCCAGTTCGTTCATTGATACCTTAAGGGTCGGCGGAGGGGGCTCACCTGCGATGTCGCGTAGGAAGACTTTGTCGGTACCTGCCTGTCCGATATTGATTGTGTCGAATCGGGCGGTTACGTCGGGACCCAAGTAGGCGGGTGAGCCGATTTCGTAGAGCAGCTGGGAGGTGACGGTTCCTACCGAGATCTCGCCACCGGTGCCATCGTGTTTGCCGATCACCGACGAACCATCGGATGCCACTTCAGCCCACGGGAACCCGGTTCGCTCCATGCCCTCAACCTCTGTGAAGAACGAGTAGTTGCCTCCCGTGGCCTGAGTTCCGCACTCGATGACGTGCCCTGCCACCACGGCCCCGGCCAACTGGTTCCAGTCGTCTCGTGACCATCCATGGTGCCAGGCTGCCGGCCCACACACGATGGCTGCATCAGTAGTGCGGCCTGTGATGACGATGTCCGCACCACTTTCGAGGGCTTCCACGATGCCCCAACAACCCAGATAGGCATTGGCACTGATGAATCTGGAAGTGTCACCGATCGGCTCACCAGTTTCCATGTGAGCCAGGTCCACTCCGGCTGCTATGAGGTCATTGAGTCTCGGTAGAAGGTTGTCACCGGCCACCCAGGCGATACTGGGTGACAATCCGAGCCTTTCGGCAACCTCTGCTACGGCTTCTGCACAGCTGTCCGGGTCCAGACCTCCAGCGTTGGAGACAACCCTGATTCCCTTGTCTAAGCAGGTTCCCATTACCTGTTCCATCTGGGTCACGAAGGTACGGGCGTAGCCGCCACCGGGCCGCTTTGCCTGGGTTCTAGCAAGGATCAGCATTGTCAACTCGGCCAGCCAATCGCCGGTGAGGAAGTCAATGTCGCCTCCGTCGACCATTTCTGAGGCAGCCGACAGCCTGTCGCCGTAGAAGCCCGAGCAGTTTGCGATGCGGATGGGATCGGTCATGGCGTTGTGGCAAAGCCTTCGTCAAGTGGGTCGATGACAAGCAGAACTGCACCACTATCAATCTGTTGGCCACTGGAAACGAGCACCTCGGCTACGTGTCCGTCAAATGGTGCCTTCATGTGGTGCTCCATCTTCATGGCTTCAAGCACGACGAGTGTCTGTCCGGTTGTGACAGCGTCACCCAGCGCAACTCTCAATTCCAATACTACGCCTGGCATCGGAGCGGTCAGACCGCCGGTGGGCTCTTCGGCACCGGGAACTACGAACCGGGAAACGGTCTCAAACACGGTCGTTCCAGCGGCGACCTGCACGAATACGTAGTCATCGGTGCCGGTGACGCGGTTGGTGGAACGATGACCGTCAATTTCTAGTTCGATCTCATCAAGGGACCACCGGTGGACGAGTACCTCGGTGACACCATTGACCCTGAAGCTGCCATCACGTTGTGAGCTATAGGAAACCTCAATCGGGGTGTCCTGGTGGTTGAGCATCACCACCTGTTCCGGTAGGCGGGCATTGCGCCACCCGCTGGGAATTCCTTCTAAGACCATGGCCTCGGAGCGGTTGCGACCCTGAGTCCACATTGCAGCAGCAATTGCCGCACGTGTCACCTCGTCATCGCTTAGCACTAGGGCGGGGGCGGGGGAGTATCGGTCAATGAAGTCCGTGGTTGTGTCACCCGAGAGGTAGCCGGGGTGACGGAGTGTCGAGACTAGGAAGTCACGGTTGGTGGCGACACCGCCAATGTGGAGGTTCTCAAGGGCGAGTGCTAGGCGCCCGGCTGCTTCGGATCGGGTGGGTCCATGGGAGACCACTTTGGCGAGCATCGGATCGAACTCAACACCGATGCATGATCCGAGTTCGACACCAGAGTCCCACCTGACCTTCGGAACCGAAGCAGGTTCGAAGGCGACGAGGGTGCCGGTGGCAGGAAGGAACCCGGCCGAGGGATCCTCGGCGTAAAGGCGTGCCTCGATGGAATATCCGTTGAAGCGGACATCATCTTGGCTGTAGCCAAGGAACTCTCCTGTGGCGATTCGGATCTGCTCACGGACGAGGTCGATGCCCGTGACCTCCTCAGTTACTGGGTGCTCGACCTGAAGTCGAGTGTTGACCTCGAGGAAGAAGAACTCGCCGGTGTCGTCGTTGACCAAGAACTCGACGGTTCCGGCAGAGCTGTAGTCAATCCCGCTGGCAAGGCTCAGCGCTGCTGATCCCATGGCGTTGCGTAGATCGTCGTCAACCGCTGGAGATGGTGACTCTTCGATTATCTTCTGGTGGCGTCGCTGGATCGAACACTCGCGCTCTCCGAGGTGGATCAGGTTGCCATGTGAGTCCCCAAGGATCTGTATCTCCACGTGCCTTGACCGTGGCAACCAGCGTTCCAGGAAGACCCTGGCATCCCCAAAGGCACCAGCGGCTTCCCGCTGCGCTGACGCGACCGCCTCGGCCAGTTGGGATGGCTCTTCAACCAGGTGCATTCCCTTGCCGCCGCCGCCAGCAGCAGCCTTTACGAGCAAGGGGAACCCAACACCGTCGGCGACGGAAGGGTCATCGCTGGAGGGGAGAATTGGAACTCCGGCATGGGCTGCCGCTGCTTTGGCTTTGAGCTTGTCGCCCATGGTGCTGATCACGGTTGCCGTTGGGCCAACCCAGGTGAGACCGGCTTCTTGGACGGCGGTGGCAAATTCGGCGTTTTCGGCCAAGAACCCGTAGCCCGGGTGGATTGCATCGGCACCAGTTGCCATAGCAGCCTCAATGATCCCAGCGCCGTCAAGGTAGTCATTTTCCAGGCGAACCGCTTTGTTGGCTTCAGCAACGAATGGAGCGTCCGAGTCGGAGTCCACGTAAACAGCTGTGCAGCGGATGCCCATGGACTGTGCAGTCCGAAAGACCCGGCGGGCGATTTCGCCACGGTTAGCTACGAGCAGGTTGGTGATGATCACAATCGAAACACCCCGTACCTTTCGGCACCCTCGATGGTCCGGCTGCGGACTACTGAGAGGCACAAGGCCAGCACGGTCCTAGTGTCGCGGGGGTCGATGATGCCGTCATCACTGACGGCGCCGGTAGCAACGAGGGCAAGAGAGCCGGCCTCCTGAATCTCTTCGACCATTTTCACGATCTCGGCATCGGCGACCTCGTCGAAGTCCTCACCCTTGCGGGCAGCCCTGGCCCTGCGGACCTGGGACATGACGCCGGCGATTTGCTTTGGGCCCATCACGGCGATCTTGGCCGTTGGCCATAGAAAGGTGAAGCGGTTGCGGTAGCCGCGCCCCGACATGCCATAGGTACCTGCACCGTAGGAGGACCCGATTATCACCGTGAGGTGGGGCACCGTGGAGTTCGAGACGGCATTGATCATCTGCGAACCCTTCTTGATGATCCCATCAGCCTCCGCCTCACGTCCGACCATGTAGCCAGTGATGTTTTGCAGGAAGACCAGCGGTGTGTCCTGACGGTTGCAGAGCTGGATGAAATGGGCGGCCTTCTCAGCGGCTTCCGGGTGAATGACTCCGTTGTTGCCAAGGAGGCCGATGGGGAAGCCGTGGATGGATGACCAGCCGCACACCATGGTTGGGCCATAGCGGGGTTTGAACTCCTCAAACCTGGAGCCGTCAGTGATTCGGGCGATGACCTCTCTGACATCCACGGGCTGACGCAGGTCACGGCTGACAAGGCCCAGGAGATCCTCGGAGTCGTGGACCGGTTCGTCTGACACGAGCGTCGGTCCGGGTCCCTGCTTGCACCAGTCCAGGTGGGAGACAACCTCGCGACAAATCCGGATGGCGTCCATCTCGTCTTCAGCCAGGTAGTCAGCCAACCCGGAACTCTCAGCGTGCATCTGGCCACCACCGAGGGTTTCGTCGTCGGACTCCTCGCCGGTTGCCATCTTTACGAGGGGTGGGCCGGCCAGAAACACCTTGGAGCGTTCCTTGATGAAGATGTTGTAGTCAGACATACCAGGCTGGTAGGCACCACCTGCCGTGGATGACCCGAACACGATGCATACAGTGGGTATGCCCAGCTTTGAGAGTTCGATCATCTCGTAGAAAAAGTCACCAGTCTCGGCGAAGTGCTCCGTTTGAACCCTGCGTTTTGATCTTTCACCGCCAGTGGGTATTCGCAGGTCGGCACCGGCGGACTCGACGAAGCTCACGTAAGGGATGCGGTTGTCCCGGGCGATCTCGATGGCTCGCATCCACTTCTTGCCCATGTAGGGGGTGATGGCCCCGCCCAGCACGGTGGGGTCGTTACCGAGGATCATGCACTCGGTTCCGGCTATTACACCAATGCCCATTACGAAGCCGCCACCGACGGCGTAGTCGGAGTCGTAGCCGGCCAGAGGGCTGATCTCGAGAAATGGGCTATCGGGATCCAGGACATGTGCAATGCGTTCGCGGATCGGCATTTTGCCCCTAGAGCGCATTCGGTCCATGGCAGCGGGGCCGCCTCCAGCTTCGGCCTCGTCTAGGAGTTCGTCAATCACTGCAAGTTGTTCGAACATGTCGGAGCGGTTTTGGACGAAAGCCTCGCTGTTAGTGTCGAGCAGGCTTGGCAGGGGTGGGGCCAGCAGTTTCCGCCTCATATGGATGATTCTATGGGCGGTAAGATACCTAGTGCAATATTACCGTTACAAGATTCCTTAGAATCTGGGCCATGAACGACCGCAGATGGGGATTTCGGACCCGAGCACTCCATGCAGGGGGTGGCCCCGACCCGACTACCGGTGCACGTGCCGTCCCCATCTACCAGTCCACCAGTTTCGTCTTCGAAGACACAGCCGATGCTGCCGATCTATTCGCCCTCCAGAAGTACGGCACCATCTACTCGCGCATCTCCAACCCCACCACGGCCGCCTTCGAAGAGCGACTGGCCAGCCTCGAGGGAGGCATCGGAGCCGTTGCCACGGCTAGTGGGCAGGCCGCAGAGTTCCTGACAGCGGCTTCCTTGGCGGGATCCGGTGACAACCTGGTCTCCTCGTCTTCCCTTTACGGAGGAACCCATGCGCTGTTTGACACCACGCTGGGGCGGTTCGGGGTTGATGCCCGCTTCGTTGACGGGGACGACCCAGTTGCATTTGCTGCCAGGATCGATGACCGAACCCGTTTTCTCTACACCGAAGTCATTGGTAATCCGTCGGGAGCGGTCGCCGACTTGACAGCGCTGGCCGATGTTGCCAGTGCCCACGACCTGCCTCTCGTCGTCGACTCCACATTTGCTACGCCCTACCTTTGTCGACCCATGGAACATGGCGCTGACATAGTCGTGCATTCGGCTACCAAGTTCATCGGTGGTCACGGCACTTCAATCGGAGGAGCCGTCGTTGACTCTGGCCACTTCGACTGGGGATCCGGTCGGTTTCCTCAGATGACTGAGCCTTCGGCCGGTTACAACAACCTGCGATTCTGGGAGAACTTCGGCGAGTACGCCTTCTGCACGATGATGCGAGCAGAGCAACTACGCAACGTTGGCGCATCGCTCTCACCGTTCAATGCCTTCATGCTCCTCCAGGGTCTTGAGACATTGCCTCAACGGATGGATGAGCATGTGGCAAATGCACAGATGGTTGCAGAGTTCCTTGAGGGCCACAGTGCCGTCTCATGGGTCGCCTATGCCGGCTTGGAGTCGTCGCCGTACCACGATCTAGCCCAGCGCTACCTTCCGGATGGACCGGGCGCCATCTTCACCTTTGGCGTCTTAGGCGGTCGAGCTGCTGGGGCAAAGTTCATCGAGGGTCTGACCATGGTCAGCCATCTGGCCAACGTGGGTGATGCGAGGACCCTTGTCATCCACCCGGCCACGACAACCCACCAGCAACTTTCCGACGAGGACCTAACTGCTGGCGGCGTCACCCCCGACATGGTTCGCCTCTCTGTCGGACTCGAGGATGTTGATGACATTTGCTGGGACCTCGATCAGGCACTTTCAGGCATGGGATCATGAAGGTCGACAATGAGCCAGTTCCCGGGTGGTCTGAGCCCTCGGCTGCTAAACGGTTGGCCATACTCCGGTCGGTTCGATCCGTCGCCATGGTCGGCATATCGGCAAGACCTGAGCGTCCCTCCAATTTCGTGGCCACCTACCTGCTCAGCTCTTCGACTGATTTCGATGTGTTCTTTGTCAACCCGGCCTTTGAAGAGATCCTGGGCAGGTCGTGCTATCCGAGCCTGGCTGATCTTCCGGTGAGACCTGACCTGGTTGACGTCTTTCGGAAACTCGAGGATGTGCCCGATGTGGCAGACGAGGCGGTAGCCGTTGGTGCCAATGTGTTTTGGACCCAGTTCGGCTTGTGGAGTGTCGATGCCGCCCAGCGGGCATTGGGTGGTGGACTCGAAGTTGTAATGGATCGGTGCCTCAAGGTCGAGCACGCTCGATTCCACGGCGGCCTGCGTTTAGCTGGCTTCGACACCGGCGTGATCGACTCGCGGCGGCGGGAGGTTTAGGCCACCTCGGGGCATCGCGAGGTTTTCTGACAACCTAACGGTGTCTCTACCCCAACACGAGAGGGTATTACACATGACCAGGCCAGACCTCACGGTCGCCAACCGCTCATTCATGGAAGGTCTCATGGGTTACCGCTCCGAGACAGGAATAGATGGCTACCTCGGCATCGAAATCATCGAGTTCGAAGCCGGTCACCTTGTGGCCGAGTTTGAGGTCGCCGATGACCATGTAACCATGGTCGGAAACATCCACGGCGGCTGTCTCGCCGCGCTGTGCGATCACTGTCTGGGTCTGGTCCTGTACCCGGTTATGGCTCCTGGATCATGGGCGGCGACAACTGAGTTCAAGGTCAACTACCTCCGGCCGGTCAGTGCTGGTAGGTGTCGGGCAACGGCTGAGATCCGGTCAATGACAAAGCGTTCTGCCGTTGTCACTATCGAGGTGGAAAACGAGGGTCGATTGGTAGCTCTGGCCCAGGGAACGTGCACAATCAAGCTGGCCGAAGAGAAGCCTCGGGCTAGCTGACGGTGGGACGGGGTGGTATAGGTCGACTGTACGCTTGTCCTGTTCCCACGCAGGTGGGGGCCTGCACCGGTGCCCGAGCGGACCAAGGGAACGGCCTGCAAAGCCGTAAAGCCGCGGGTTCAAATCCCGCCCGGTGCTCCATTCCAGAGTTGATAGGCACGTCGGGGCCCATGACGTGGGCTGGCCGACAGATCGTTACTGTGGGGCCCCTATGACTGATCAGGTTGGTGATATCGGATCGTCGGATTCCGGCGGTGGACCACCCCTGCCCCACACACCTCCCATGGGTATCCGTGCCGTACACCCCGGTGATGAACCTCCGGTTGCGCCATCCGGTCCGATGCCGAGGCAAAGTCGCAGGGAGCGCCCCAGTCCAAACTGGATTGCCGCTCTCGTCTCCTCAGGTGGTGTCGTGCTAGCGATCATCGGCACGTTCCTACCTTGGCAACTGGCGACCCACGAGAATGGTTTCGTGACTGACCTGATCGGATGGGACCAGGCTGCGATTGCGGTATTGATACTGGTGGTGGGGTTGGCTGCTGCTGGTGCCACCGGTGCTCTCTGGATGGGGATGCGAGGCCTCATACTGAAGCTTGTGCTGCTGGCGACGGGGCTGGTCATACTGGTAACGGCCAGTCTGGAGATGGCGGATGTACTGAGCCTTGATTCCTTCGATGGCTACACGTATTCGATCGGATTGGGCCTACCAGTAGTAGCCGCGGGAGGGATCCTTCTGGTGCTCGCTGCCATCGCGGATCGCGGCCCCTGGGCAGTCGGGTCTGATCGACCGGTCTGACGCTCTCTCCGGTGTGCCGTTCTGGGGCCACTGGTACGATGCTGCGCTCCGGGGCCGTTAGCTCAGTTGGCTAGAGCACCTGCATGACGCGCAGGGGGTCGGGGGTTCAAGTCCC
>PBSS01000012.1 GCA_002726315.1 Acidimicrobiaceae bacterium | reverse complement strand
TTTTCAGGGGCATTGGCGCCGGACTCAGGGTTCGGCGGACCGATCCATTCGTAGCCCTCCCCACTGAGGCACGAGTTGAACCTGTCCAAGGTGTCAAGCAGTTTCACTCCAGGAGTGTCCTCCTCCTCAGCAAGCGGGATGGTGGTCCGTGACGCTTCGGTCGTGGTCGTCTGCTCCGGTGAGCGCGTTGTTGTGGATGATGCGACAGATGCCGAAGGGGGTTCTGTAGTTGACCCGGGCACCGTAGAAGTAGTTACCTCGACCACGTTCTCGAATGCGTCGGCAGAGACCACGATCTCAGCTGATGCATCGGGGCTCAACACGACGATCGACTTCGTCGCTCCATCGACTGACCCGCCTGAGCATGATGCCAACAAGAGCACCAATAGAGACGTACAAATATTTGCCTGGTGCTTAGACACCGAAACTCCCCTCGCAACTCCTTGTCAAAACGGTAGCCAAGCTGGCAACGGAAAATGCAAGGCGATGCCGGCTGTGCTTCACCTGAGCTCCGTTTTGGATTCTGTTCTGTGCATGAGGCTGGATCATTCCAGCGCATTGTTAGGAAGCTGTTAGGAACAGGCCCATCAGCCCTCCATGCATGTGAGGACCCGAAGCAGAGGGCTGCCTCACCCCTAGCCTGAAGCGATGGCCGACTTCTCCCAGAGCGGAATGATCGCCACCCTCCACCACCTGGGTGAGAGATCTCTCGAGTCTCTCGAGTCTGAGTTGGTGAAATGGGGAGGCGAGCGACCAATGTCGCTGGTCATCCCCTGCCTGGCAGCAGAGATGGACGGCCCTGCACTGGATGGAATCATCGAGGAACTGTCGTTGATTCCATATCTGGCTGAGGTGATCATCGGCCTTGACAATGCCGGACAGGAAGACTTCCTACGCGCCAGAGAGTTCTTTGGCCAGCTGCCGCAGCACCATCGGATCGTTTGGAATGACGGACCGCGGCTGAGCTTGCTTGAGGAGGATCTAAGAAACCATGGACTAGCACCAGCAGAGGCAGGCAAGGGGCGAAATGTCTGGTGGTGTCTCGGCTACTTCCTGGCGTCAGGACGAGCCCAGTCGGTAGCGCTCCACGACGCCGACATCCTCACCTACGACAGGTCGATGGTGGCAAGACTCCACTACCCGATTGCCCACCCCACCTTCGGATACGCGTTCGCCAAGGGCTTCTACTACCGAGCGGCGGCTGACGGTGGCCAAATGAACGGCCGTGTCACCCGGTTGCTTGTTGCACCACTACTACGGGCCCTCTCGCTGACCTTTGGCCGAAACGACTATCTGGAGTTCATAGACAGCTTCCGGTATCCGCTCGCCGGTGAATGTGCGATGGATCGCAACGTAGCTGAGTCGATTCGCATCCAATCGGATTGGGGACTTGAAATCGGTGTCCTCAGCGAGGTGTACCGCTACCACACGGGTGCCAGGATCTGCCAGGTCGATGTCGCCGACGTCTATGACCACAAGCACCAGGGACTTTCACCCGACGATGCGTCGATGGGCCTTCACAAGATGAGCATCGACATCACAAAGGCCATGTTCAAGAAGTTGGCTACCTCGGGGGTGGTAATGACAGCTGAGGGCTTTCACACCCTCGAGGCCACCTTCCTTCGCTCTGCCCTGGACCTGATCGACAGCTACAACGCCGATGCCGTCCTTAACGGCATCCGCTACGACCGCGAGGAAGAAGAAGCGATGGCCAAAGTGTTCACCCATGCGGTCACAAGGGCAGCTCGCGACTATCTAGATGACCCCATGGAGTCGCCATTCATTCCCAGCTGGACGCGGGTCGACTCGCAGTTGCCCGACCTGGCAGAGAACCTGGCCAAGGCGGTCGAAGCTGACAATGCCTGAGGCCTGGAGGCTCCACGGTGGAGGTGATGAGAATCGAACTCACGACCTCTACGTTGCGAACGTAGCGCTCTAGCCAACTGAGCTACACCCCCGTGGGCGGGGGTGAGCGTAGCGGGGGGTCCACCCAGTATGTCGGGAATCAGTTGGCCTGTCTGCGCAACACCGCTTCGTCACTCATGGCAGTTGAGACATGTTCACCGGCAAGGAAGGGATTGGCGGGTCTGAGCGGCACGACGGTTGCACGGCGCTCGCTTTCATTCTGGTGCCGGTTGGTGAGCATCACGGCGTAGCCGACCAGCACGATGTCTACGAGGAAGTTGATCATCCAAAGGAAGCCACCGACAGCCATCGCGCCGAGCAGCGTAAACGTGGCCAACCCAGCAAGGGCAATGAGGACGTCACGGCGGCGGCGGCGTGCTGCCGATGCTCCACTGGGAACTGCTCTAGCTGACTGCTGGAGGGAACGCAGGCCATTGGCATCGAACCGACTCATCACTGAGAGACTTCCAACTGGTCGCATCGCAGGTCCTTCCCTGCGCAACAGGGGAGGCACAAGCACAGCCGCCCAGAGGACTCCAAGGCCCAACAAAATCAACACGGTTCGGTTTCCCTCCCCGCCGGTCCACGTTGGCCGGCGTGCTGGCGTCACCGTACTGTCTAGTCCCCTTCAAATGGTGGATTTCCACGCGCGGACCGCGCGAATCATCGCGCGAACCGCGCGAGACATTCAATCATCGATTCGAGGACTCAAGCCTCCCTGACCCAGGGGCCAGATCGGCCCCCCGACTTATCCCAGAGTGCGAGCTCGGTAATGCACATTGACCGGTCTGTTGCCTTGCACATGTCATAGACCGTCAGGGCTGCCAGTGAACAAGCCGTGAGGGCCTCCATCTCAACTCCGGTACGCCCAACGGTTTCGGCAACGGCCTCAATGTCTACCCACGCCTCACCAACGACTAGATCAACCAAGACCGAGCTCAACATCAGTGGATGGCACAAGGGGATCAACTCGGAAGTCCGCTTGGCTCCCTGAATGCCGGCCACCCGTGCCACAGCTAGGACATCGCCCTTGGCGACAGTCCCCCCGGCAAGTGCCTGTGCCGTCTCCATCGACATCGTCACCCTCGCCCGTGCGACGGCCCGACGACGTGTCACCTCCTTGTCCCCGACATCAACCATCCGGGCTCGACCCTCGGCATCTAGATGAGTGAACCCCTCAGAGGTGTCGCTCATAATCCGATGGTCTCTCTTGTCATAGGCATGGCTCGCCTCATCCACCAATCTGTGACATCGACCGAGCGGGCCTGATGAAGTTCACCGTTCCAATGCCGTGACCGGCCCACTTTGACCCCACCGCCCATTCGAACATCTCACCGATCTCAGCATCGGTTGCACCACGGCGCAGCAGGCTCCGAAGGTCGAACTCGTCGGCAGCGAACAGACAGTTTCGAACCTGACCGTCGGCAGTCAGGCGAATCCGATCACAAGAATCGCAGAACTTCTGGGTCACGCTTGCGACAACCCCCACCTCTCCGGCACCGTCCTCGTACCGAAATCGGTTAGCCGGAGCTGAGGTGCGTTCGACCGGAACGAGGGGAAAGACCCCGCCGATGGTTGAAAGGATCTCGGACTGGGTCACTACTGCCCGATCCGACCATGCCTTGTCTGCATCGAGTGGCATGAACTCGATGAATCTCACCACGATCCCCTGATCCCGCCCGAATCTGGCAAATGAAAGGATCTCGTCATCGTTGACACCCCTCATCACCACGACATTCACCTTGACTGGCTTGATGCCGACCTCAACTGCCCTGTCGATGCCGGCCAGTACCGTCGACAGGCCGTCGCGGTGGGTCAGTTCCTCAAACCGGTCGCGTCGAAGCGAGTCCAACGAAACATTGACCCTCTTTAGGCCCGCATCGGCAAGGGGTGCTGCCATCGTCTCGAGTGTCGCTCCATTCGTCGTGAGGCACAGGTCGATGGGTAGACGGGCCAACGTTTTGACCAGGGTCGTTAGCCGTGCCCTCACCGTCGGCTCACCGCCGGTTAGGCGGATGCTCTCCACCCCGTACTCCTCAACCAGTAGACGGGCGACGCGCTCGATCTCTTCGAAGGTGAGCAGTTCCTCACGTGGTAACCACTTGAGGCCGTCTGTGGGCATGCAATACCGACAGCGAAAGTTACACCGGTCGGTTACAGAGATCCGAAGATCCCGGTGAACTCGGCCGAACGAATCGATCAGATGACCACGCACAGGGGACAGCGTAGGGGCGGACCTCGGATTGTGGGGCATCGGCACGGTCACAGGCTCAACGCAGCAACAGGACCTCGACCTCGCCACCGTCGGGAATCCCATCGCCGTCTGGAATGACTGCCAGGCCGTCAGCCGCCGCCATCGCCCAGAGCTGGTGGGAACCCTGCCCACCGGCCGATGAAACGCTGAATCGGCCATCCGCGTAGCTGACGCTCACTTTGGCAAAGTGGACCTTCCCATCGGGGTGCCGCCCCAACCCACCGTCACTAACCGCCTTTACGCGGGGCCGTTCCAAGTGGACGTGTCCAAGCATCGACAGCAGTGCTGGTCTGGCGAACAATTCAAAGGCGACCATTGAGGAAACGGGGTTACCTGGCAGCCCGAAAACCGGCGTTTCGCCGACCAGGCCGAAGGCCAATGGCTTGGCCGGCCTGATCGCCACCTGCATCCAACGCATGTCGCCGATCCGATCCAGAACCGTCTTCACATAGTCGAAGTCTCCCATGCTCACCCCGCCAGAAGTAAGAATGGCGTCGCAGTCGGCGACACCGACCGCAATCGCCTGTTCGATCGCCTGCTCATCGTCGGCCACCAGGCCGAGGTCAGCGCCTGTAATACCGGCGTCTTCCAACATGGCAAGCAGAGCATCGCGGTTACTGTCACGAATCTGCCCGGGACCAGGCACACCCGTGACAAGTTCGTCACCCGTTGAGAGAACTCCGACCCGGAGTCGCCGGTAGACGTGGACGCTGCGACAACCGATGCTAGCCAGCACTCCTACGTGGGCTGGCCCCAGCACAGTCCCAGCGGCAAACACCTGCTGGCCCGGACGTAGGTCCTCGCCAGCACAGCGGACGTGGTTGCCAACCGGTACCTCCACGTCAACTGTCACAGTGGCGTCATCAGCCGAAACAGATGTCCGTTCGACCATCACCACCGCATCTGAACCGGAAGGTATGGGGGCGCCAGTCATGATGCGCATCGCCTCGCCTACACCAACTTCCTTTTCGGCAACCGACCCGGCGGCAAGGGTGCCAACGATGGAAAGTTCTATTGGTGCCCCAACCGTGTCGGCGGCCCTCAGGGCGAACCCGTCCATCGCCGTATTGTCAAACGGCGGCACAGCATCAATTGCCTCTACAGGCTCCGACAGAACCAGACCCAGTGTCTCTCGGAGGTCTACGACCTCAGTTGCTGGTACAGGGCACCTGTCCAGTATGTACGCCCTAGCTTCATCAAGGGGTATCACCCGGTGAGGATACCCAAGGACGCCAGTCCAACATCTCGAGCCTGGAGAACTGCAACGTACCCCATCACGAACCTGACCCCCAAGATCCCTCATCGCCTGCGATCAGGCGCCGGACATTGGACTGGTGTCGCACGAATAGGAGAACGGTGAGAGCAGTCGCCACCAGTGCTTCCAGGAGTGGAACACCGCTCAGGATGATCAGTAATACCATTGACACAGCCGTCGCGAGAGAAGCTACCGACACCTTGCGGGTAAGCCTTGCCACCACCAAGAAGATCACCGTTCCGATAGCAGCCAGGGTCCCGAACAGCACCCATGCACCCCCACCGGCAGTGGCCACACCCTTGCCCCCGCGGAACCGGCGGGTCACGGGCAAAACATGACCGACCACTGCAGCGGCCCAGCACACGGTGGCCAGAGATCTACCACCCACGATTAGGCCCGCCGTAGTGGCAACTGCACCTTTTCCCATGTCTGCAGCAAACACGATCATGCCTGCTCGTGTTCCTGCCACCCGGAAGACATTTGTCGCGCCCGGGTTCCCGGAACCCTCACGGGTGGGATCAAAGCCCCTACGTCCAGCCACGTAGTGGGCTGAAGGCAGCGTTCCGAGCAAATAGGCACCGACAACCAGCGCCACGTGGACGACGTTCACTCCCACAGCATCACCCCTCCGGGAACCATTCAGGCGGATTCCAGTAGATGCTCCCACATCCAACGGAGACCGATCCCCCGATAGGCTTTATCCCCGGCTTCTTGACGACCACCCGATCCCGCAAGAAACCCTCCTGCCATGCCTACCTACCAGTACCGCTGCCCGGACTGCACCAAAGAGTTCGAGGTACGCCAGGCTTTCAGTGACGAGCCCATCACCACCTGCCCCAGTGATGGCTGTGCTGGCACGGTCCGCAAGGTATTCACTGGTGTCGGAATCTCATTCAAAGGTGACGGCTTCTACAAAAACGACCACGGCTCAGGTGCCCCAGCCAGGAAATCAGAACAAAAACCAGAGCAGAAGGCCACATCTTCAGCGTCGGGAACAGAAACCAGTTCAACGAAGGAAACCCCCTCCAGTTCCAATGGCTCAAAGGACAACTCGGCCGACAAGGGCTCTAAGAGTCAGGAAACCAAGACAACCACCTAGTCAGACTCTCAAACTGGCCTACCTCCTCTGCCTGATTTCCCATCCCTAGAGGGAGCATTAGGTCGCCTACTCGTCTGCCTAAAGAGTTGGGGCACTCGCCACGAGCAGGCCTAGCGGGTAGGTGCAGCGGCCCCTTATCTCTGCATCAGACAAGGCCCCCGCCGCCACAGCCGTCGGGGGCCGTTGAACCGACATCTGTGCCCCGATGGAACACTGTTGTGCTAGCGGCCAATTTCGGCTGGAACAACTGGGTCAACGAAACGATGATGCCAACAGAACTAGCACCCCAACCCCAACCCCGACTCGGTAAATGGCAAAACCACCAAAGCCGGTGCGTGCGACCAAACGCAACATCCAATGGACAGCGAACCACCCGCTGACCGCTGCGGCAAGAGTTCCCCAGACAAAGGCACCCCACCAATCAGTTGGCACAACCAGGTCAGGAGCTTTGACTAGGCCAGCTCCGGCAATGATGGGGAGACTCATCAAGACCACAAGCCTCGTCGCCGCCTCACGTTCGATGCCCATGCCCCGAGCAACGGTGAGCGTGACCCCGGACCGAGACACCCCGGGCTGGAATGCAAGACCCTGCGCCGTGCCGAGCAGTAGAGCATCGCGCAGCCGCAGGTCGTCGACCTTGCGACTGCCATGGTGTCGGTCAGCTAGATAGAGGGCCACGCCGAACACGATCAGGCTTACGGCTACAAGCCAAGTCCTGTCACCGAGGTCATCAGTGGCCGCCAACACGACCATGCCCAAGATTCCCGTCGGCACCGCTGTGGTGGCCAAAAGCCAGGCGACCCGCACATCGCCGATCAGTGGCCCGCGGTCCTTAAACCAACCCATGGCGGCAGAGCTGTACCGGGCAACGTCAGAACGCAGGTACACGACCGAACCGATCAGGGTTCCGAGGTGTAGGGCTACGTCGAAGGCGTTCTCGAGGGTGTCATCACCGCCAAAGTGGTCCCATCCGAAGAGCCATGGCACCAGAGCCAGATGACCACTTGAGGAGACCGGCAGGAACTCGGTCAACCCCTGAACTAGCCCCAGGATGACCGCATGGATGATCGACATGGATAGAGGCTCAGATTCCCGAGATGGTCAGCTCGCCGATCACAAGGGTCACCCCTGCCGCCTTCATCGGCAACCACTGGAGATCACTACCAATGGCCTCCAGGTCCAGCAACATCCGCTGGATCGTCGAGGCAATCGTGAACTCACGCACAGGCTCGGCCAACTCCCCTCCCCGGATGCGGAGTCCCTCGGCACCAGTTGAGAAGTCACCACTAACCGGGTTGACTCCCGAATGGAGCCCGCTAACACCCTGGACCAGGACTCCGTCTTCTATACCTGCCACCAAGTCGTCCTGATTGAGCATGCCGGGGATAACCGAGACCGCCCTAACGCCAACTCCAGGTGTAGACGAATAGCTGCGCACTGCCGAGCCGGTGGACACGGTCCCGGCTCGACGCGCGGTCTGGCTGTTGTGGACGAACCGGTCTAGGCGACCACCATCGATCAACACGTTCCTCCGGGTAGCCAGCCCTTCTCCATCGGTAGCCGAAGCAGTGATAGCGCAGACATCTGTCGGATCGTCGATGAGAGTCAGCTCGGGAGCCGCCACATCGTCACCAAGCCGGTCGGCAAAAAGTGACCGACCCTTTTGGACCATCTCGCCGCTCAGGGTTCCTCCAGCGATCCCTAGGAACTGTGCGCTAACCCATGGGTCTAGGACCACCGTGAGACGGCCCGATGGTGGTTTGACGGCACCAAGCATCCGGGTGGCTCGCGTGGCAGCATCCTGGGCTGCCTTCTCGGTGTCGAGGTCCGCAAGCTCACGCCCGATGGAGAACCCAAAGCCAGCCTGGGTCTCGCCATCCTCTTCGGCAAGTGCATAGACCGAGAGGATGCTGCCCGTCTCCTTGCTGGTGGCAAGGATCCCCGTTGTCGTAGCCACGGCCGTCTCCGACACGGAGTCTGAGTAGTCTGCCGACTCAACCCCTTTTATCCGGCTGTCCGCAGACCGGGTCAACCTCTCCAACTCAAGTGCCATCGCCACCTTGGCATCGGTTGGATGGTCACAGAGAGAGCCCCGGTAGAGATCCAGGTCGACCGGGTCTACTCCATCCGGCTCAGCCACCCCGCAGTGCTCGTCGGGTGTAGCAAAGGACATGTTGTCGCGCGCCTCGGCCAGGGCCTCACCGACTGCATCCTCATCGAACGTTCCCGTATAGGCGAAGCCCTGTCGATTTCCAGAGACGACTCGCACGCCCACGCCGCGGGACTCTGCCACGGTCAGGGACTCGACCTCGCCCTCGTAAGCGCGGGCCTCCGTCTCACGCTCATGGACCACGACAACCTCAAGTTGCTCGCGGTCCGAGGCAAGGCTCACCACCATCTCGGCCAGGTCCAGCAGTTCGCTCACCTCAGGCCGCCGTTCCACCGACCGTGAGCCTCGTGACACGAAGGGTCGGTGTGCCGTCACCGACCGGCACCCCTTGGCCGTCCTTGCCACAGGTGCCCGGGGACCCCATGGCGAAGTCGCCCGCAATGGCATCGATGTCCAAGAGGGTCTGGGGCCCGTTGCCTATGAGGTTTCCATCACGTATTGGGCTGGTTAGCCGGCCGCCTTCGATCATGTACGCCTCGGTCATGCCGAAAACGAAGTCTCCCGTCGCCGTATTCACCTGCCCACCGCCAAGTTGGGCCACATATACGCCGTGTTCTGTGTCAGCAACGATCTCATCAGGATCGGCATCGCCGACACCCAAGTACGTATTCGTCATTCGGACCATCGGCAGATGGCGGTAGCCCTGGCGTCGGCCGTTGCCTGAACTGACGCGGCCCTCTCTACGCGCCCGGAGGTGGTCCCACATGTAGTCGGTTAGCACCCCTTCATCAATCAGTACGTTTCTCTGGGCAGGTCTTCCCTCATCATCGATCGCATAGCGGCCCCACTCTCCCGGCATGGTCCCGTCGTCGACCAGAGTCACGATTGGAGCAGCCACCACCTCACCACACCGCCCTGCGAACACAGATGCTGACTTGGCAATCAGGTCTGCTTCAAGACCATGACCACAGGCCTCGTGGAAGAGGACCCCGCCACCACCGGGACCGACGACCACGGGCATCTCGCCGCTGGGGGCCGGAACCGCCTCCAACTTCAGCAATGCACGCCGCGCCGCACGGCGTGCCAAGTCTTCGACATCAACCTTGTCGAAGACCTCAAAACCCACCGTGTGCCCGATCGACTCACGGCCAGTCTGCATGCCCATGTCTCCACTGGCGACACAAGACACCGAGAACATCGTTCGAACCTGCTGGTCGCTAGTCAGGAGGCCCTCGCTGTTAGCCACCTGGATTCTTCGGTTACTATCGGCGTACCTCAATGTCACTTGGGTAACAGCGGCATCGCTCTCCCTGGCAGCTACATCAGCTCTCTCCAGGAGAGAGACCTTGTGAGCCTTAGGTACCTCGCCGGGCATGATCTCCACCGGGTCCGGGAAAGGGCCTGTGGGCCGGTCGAGGGCTACCTGGTGCACATCACCGCCACCACCTCTCGCTGCTGTTGCAGCTGCCTCGGCAGCTGTCCTGAGGCCAGCAGGGCTGAGGTCTGCTGTATGGGCAAATCCGGTGGTGTCTCCTACCACCACCCTGAGACCTGCGCCACGGTCGCGACCGCTCGTGATCTCTTCGACACGGCCATCATCAAAAAGTGCAGAGACGCTGTGACGATCTTCGACAAACACCTCGGCAAATTCCGCCCCGGTCCCCATGGCCGAGCTGAGGGTCTCAGCTAGGACGTCGGGTGCGACCATCGGCAGCAGTCTGCCATCATCTCCGCGCCGGCCACTCTTCTCGTTCTCCACTACAGCTCACCTGCCTAGCCGCCCATCTGGTAGACCGCTTTTTGGTCTTCGACCCAGATGGATGCGTATGGTATCCCTGTGCCTCTGATACCGGGGTTGCGCGGCAGCGCCTCCCTCACCGTTACCGACGCAGATACAGCGATAGCCATGGGTTCCGGCGATGTGCCCGTGCTAGCGACCCCGCGTCTCTTAGCTCTCTTGGAGGAAGCCACAGTGGAGGCTCTAGCCGGATATCTGGAACCAGGCAATACGTCGGTGGGTATGCGCGTCCAGATCGACCACCTGGCACCCACCCGAACTGGCCGCCACGTATCCGCCGAAGCTCTCTTGGAACTTGTCGATGGCCGCCGCCTCACCTTCTCAGCCAAAGCAACATGTGGTGACCGAGAAATTGCCTCCGCCTCGATCACAAGGGTGGTCGTGGAATCCGAACCATTCCTTGAACAGGACTGACTGAGGCACGACCCACTCCGGCGTGGCACCAACCCGAACCGGCCACAGGACAGATACCGTTAACTGGCATCGCCCAATAACTCAACCCGACCCCAGGACGGCACGTGCTCCTTGACTCGATCCAGTCCCCCCGTGATCTCCGCAACCTGGACTCAAAGCAGCTAACACAACTCGCCGGTGAGATCCGCACGATGGTGGTCGAATCCGTGAACCGTAGAGGTGGTCACCTTGGTTCCAACCTAGGTGTCGTAGAACTGACACTGGCCCTGCACAGGGTGTTAGACAGCCCCGATGACATCATCCTGTGGGATGTCGGACATCAGGCATACGTGCACAAGATGCTCACCGGCCGACTCGAGGCATTCTCTGACCTCCGGCAGCCAGGTGGTCTGTCTGGCTATCCATCCCAATCCGAATCACCGCACGACTGGATCGAGAACTCCCATGCCTCGACCGTTCTCGCCTACGCGCACGGCCTTGCCACCGCGCACGCCACGACTGGTGAGAAGAGGCGCGTCGTGGCCGTGATTGGCGACGGATCTATGACCGGCGGCATGGCCTTTGAAGGACTCAACAACCTCGGACACAGTGAGCTGGCGGTGACCATCGTGTTGAACGACAACGGTCGCTCATACGCCCCCACGGTGGGCCGTCTCTCTGAAAGCCTCATCCGCATCAGGGCCAACCCCACCTACATGCGACGCCAGCATCGGCTGGAAGAACTGGCCGAGAAGCTGCCGTGGGTGGGCGAACTACTCGAACGTGGAATCAGTGCCACCAAGGCTGCAATTCGCGAGATGTTCGAGCCAACCGCCTTCTTTGAGGCACTTGGGATTCACTATCTTGGACCCTTCGACGGGCACGACATCGTCGAGGTCGAAGAAGCCCTCACCAACGCGTCCGAGTTCGATGGCCCCGTCGTGGTCCACGTTCTCACCCAGAAGGGCCGGGGGTTCGAGCCTGCGGAGCAAGACCCGATCAAGCACTTGCACGACACCTCTGGCATCAAGCCCGGCAGCTACACCGAGGCCTTCACCGAGTCGCTGGTCAAGGCTGCCGAGTCGAACCCGGAGGTGGTTGCCATCACAGCGGCGATGCCTGACTCGACGGGCCTACTTCCCTTCCGTGACCGCTTTCCAGAGCGCTGCTTCGATGTCGGTATCGCTGAACAGCATGCCGTGACGGCGGCTGCGGGAATGGCCTTGGGTGGGTTGCGACCCGTCGTAGCCATCTACTCGACCTTCCTCACACGTGCGTTCGACCAGGTCAACCTGGACGTGGCGCTCTATGGCCTACCAGTGGTGTTCTGTCTCGACAGAGCTGGTGTCACCGGAGACGACGGCCCCTCACACCACGGACTTCTCGACATGGTCCTCCTGTCCAAGATTCCCCACATGACAATCTTGGCACCATCGTCCTACCAGGAACTCCAGCAGATGCTTGACGATGCCCTCACAATCACCGATGGTCCGGTCACGATCAGGTGGCCTAAGACGGCTGCCCCCCAGGTTGAATGGACTGAAGTAGGCAGCGGTCTGAATGCACGCCTCGTCAGCGACGATCCGGAGGCCCGAGTCTGCCTACTGGGAGCGGGAAAGATGCTGGCCGTCGCTGAGGAGGCCGCCATGCTGCTGGAACGACAAGACGTCGCTTGTTCGGTCTGGGATCCCCGCGCTGTGCATCCCTTGGATCCCAAGATGCTCTCCCATGCTGGCAGACACGAACTGGTGGTCACGATCGAGGATGGCTTCAAGGAGGGCGGGTTCGGTAGTGCTGTCCGCGGTTCTATCTCAGGAAGTGCCCCGGACACGAGGGTCGCCGTACTGGGGGTACCAGTTGCGCACCACGCCCACGGAAGGCCTGAAGACCTACTCGCCTCATTTGGCCTAGATTCCGCCAGCGTGGCTGGGAAAGTGATGAAACACCTGGCCTGAAGGAACCGATTCCAACCTGGGTCATCCGACCCTAAGCGAAGAAGGGATTGTCTCCAGCCGAGTGGTCGGTGGCATCGACCACCTCTTTGATCTCGGGAATAGCCTCAAGAATAGCTGCCTGGATTCCGTCGGTAAGGGTGGCCTGGCTCATAGCGCAGCCCTGACAACCACCACCCATGGTCACGTAGGCCGTCTGATCCTCGACGCCGAGGAGGGTGGCAAATCCGCCGTGGGATGCCAGAGCAGGGTTGATGCGTTGGCTCAGCAGTTGGGCAACCTTCTCGGGCACATCGCCTGTCAGATCAAGGGTGCCGACGTCGCCCAAGGGGTTGGGGCGGTTGGGGTTGCGCACGACCAACCCGCCCTGTCCAGGATTGTTGGGGAGATCCAGAGTTGCTCCGCTAAGGCGGTCACTACTATTGGCAGGCACCAGAACTGTCAGGCCGCCGGCATCCCACCTGTGGTCGTCGGCTTCTGCCTCGTCCAATGGCACGAATGCCAGGTCGTAGACGAAGTCGATTCCTGAGATACCCGTCACCTCCATGCGCAGTGCCAAGGATCCCGGATCGTCCTCAGAGCCACGGATCTCGATGACCTTGGCCAAGGCGGCCTCAGTCACCTCAACTATCTGATCGAACGGTTCGGGGACAGGATCACCAATCGGTGCCTGTGCAAGCTGCTCACTCATGGGGCAAGCCTACAGGTGACTCACTCACACACTTCGAGCCCCGGGAGGACCTGCGATAGATTCCACTCATGAACGACACCCCTTCAACACCACAACGGGCAGCGACTGTCCGAATGGATGGCAGCGTCGCCGTGATCGACTTCGACGATGGCAAAGCAAACGCCCTAGGCCACGAGTCCATTAGTTCCCTCATGTTGGCCCTCGACTGGGTAGAACAGGAGGGAGCCGATGCCGTCGTCGTCGCTGGTAGACCTGGTCGCTTCTCGGCCGGCTTCGACATGAATGTCATGAATGCCGGGCCCGACGAAGCCCGTGAAATGCTCAGACGCGGAGTTGACCTATTCCTCCGCTGCTACCTGTTTCCCCGCCCCGTCATAGCTGCATGCACCGGTCACGCGATCGCCGCAGGAGCCATAATCCTGTTGAGTTGCGATCTTCGTATTGGCTCACGTGGCGAGTTCCGTATCGGGCTACCAGAAGTAACGATAGGTATGGGACTGCCGTTCTTCGCCACCGAATTGGCGCGGGACCGCATCTCTAAGCGACACCTCACCCGGGCAACAGCTCTCGGAACCATGTACGGACCCGAGGAAGCCCTGGATTCGGGATTCCTTGACGAGGTAACCGACCCCAACGACGTGGTGTCCACAGCTGTCGAGAGGGCCCAGGGGTTGACTGAAATCAGCCGAAGTGGCCTACTGCTCACCCGCAAGACCGCCCGTGGAGCGATTGCCGAATCAATCCGCTCCGGCCTCGACGAGGACCTGTCCCGCTTCTCGGTTGGGTCCTGAAGAGCAGGTCCCTCAGACAACTCGAAAACAGGCCTAACGGCCGCCCAGTGGGCTGCTGTCCAAGCTCCAACTGACCCACCTGCCCTCCCCACGGGGTCCACGACCCACGAAACCGGGGTGGGTAACTTTGGTAGCGATGAATCACGCTCGAATTGCCGCCGAAGCACTTCGTTTCAGGCTTGGCACACTGTCTGAATCCAACGGAGACGACACCTCCCCAGTCGACACCAGCGAAGCAGGCGAAATCCTCGCCGCCTGTGGTGATCCAAGGGTTGACTCCGCCCTACGCATGCTGGGTGACACTTGGAGGGAGGCAGGCCTGGAACCGACCACCATCGATCGGCCGTGGACCGCCGGCGACACTGCACGACTGCGTACCGTCGGTGGCATGCAATTGCTTGACACTCTTGACCAATTGGTGACCGGCGTGTCCCGCTGCCGCCTCCCACACTGATTCTCCCGGGCCTGTCACAGGCGGTGGGCAAGATCCCGTGAGCAGAGTGGGTCGAAATACCCGGTCGGACCTGCAGTCACCAGTCGAAGCCAGATGAAGACACCACCCCCGATGTAGAACCCGGAGGAGAACCAAGACCATGGGCAAACAACAGGAGCTCCTACCCGACGGACCGGAGTTCGCCCGCGAGATCATCGACGTACCAGTTGATGAGGAACTAAAGGAGTCGTTCCTCGCCTATTCGCTCTCCGTAATCACTTCCCGGGCCATTCCCGACGTACGTGATGGTCTCAAGCCGGTCCAGCGACGAATTCTCTACGCCATGCTTCGAATGGGCATCCGTCCCGACACCCCTCACCGCAAGAGTGCACGCGTTGTCGGCGACACCATGGGCCGCTACCACCCACATGGCGATGCGGCCATCTACGACGCTCTGGTCCGAATGGGCCAGGACTTTGCCCGGGGCATCACCATGGTCGACCCCCAAGGGAACTTCGGATCCCTCGACGATCCACCGGCGGCACCCCGTTACACGGAGTGTCGACTAACTGAGGCAGCCATAGCCATGGTGAGCGAGATCGACGAGGGCACGGTCGATTTCCGACCCACATACGACGGTGAATCAGAGGAACCCGTTGCCCTTCCAGCCCTGCTACCAGGCTTGCTGTTAAACGGCACCACCGGTATCGCCGTCGGAATGGCCACAAACATGGCACCCCACAACCTGGCGGAGGTTCATGCGGCGATTTCGCTGGTAATGAAGAAACGCCGCCCAAAGCCGACAATCGACGAGCTCATGAAGGTACTTCCCGGTCCAGACTTTCCCAGTGGCGGAATCGTCATCGACGATGGAATCCGTGAGGCCTACAAGACCGGTAGAGGAACCATCAGGGTACGGGCCCGTGCACATGTCGAACAGGCTGGCCGGGGCAAGCAGGCCATTGTCGTCACCGAGCTCCCCTACCAGGTCGGGCCAGAACGGGTGATCGCCAAGCTGAAGGAGTTGGTAGAGACAGACAAGGTCCAGGGCATCTCTGACTTCAAGAATCTCTCCGACCGCTCAACAGGTTTACGGATTCAGATAACCGTCAAGTCGGGACACAACCCCCAAGCGGTACTGGGTTTGCTCTACCGCTACACGCCCTTGGAAGAGACCTTTGGCATCAACAACGTAGTGCTAGTCAACGGCGAGCCACGCACACTCGGTATCTACGACCTGTGTAACGAGTACATCAGACACCGGCTCTCGGTCATCGTCCGTCGTACGAAGCACCGGATAAGCAGAGCCGAAGACAGACTCCACATAGTGGCTGGTCTGTTGACGGCACTCGATTCTATTGACGAAGTAGTGACGATCATCCGTGGCTCCGAGGACACTGCCACCGCCCGAAAGCAGCTAACTAAACGGTTCAAGTTGAGCCGTGTCCAGACCGACCACATCTTGGACATGCCCCTGAAGCGACTCACGGCACTCGAGACCAGGCGCCTGGAGGACGAACGCGACCAGCTCACCGCAGGCATCACCGATCTCAAAAAGTTGCTGAACTCTGAACAGCGCCGCCGTACCCTGGTGCTGGCCGAACTGGCAGAGGCAGTCAAACTATTCGGACGAGACCGCCTCACTGAAATCACCCATCCCGAGGACCTTCCCGTCTTCGAGGTAAACGAAGTCGCAGACGAGGTCACTGACGAAGCCTGTGTCGTCACACTCACCACCTCTGGACAGATCGGACGTCTTCCAGTGGATGGAGCCCGCCGTGCCACACCCGGACGCCACGACGTACTCGTCGCCTCCATCCTGACCCGGACCACCTCAAGGGTCACTGCAGTTACATCTGAAGGGCGGGCCCTTCAGGTTCTTGCAGCCGAAATCACTGACGGGGGTGGCCGGTCCCGTGGAAGTTCGGCAGCCCAGGTATTCGGCACCAACCGCGGCGAGATAATCCTGACCATCGTGTCCGGCGGTACTGAACCTTTGGTACTAGTCAGTTCCGGAGGCGTGGCAAAGCGCCTTGCCCCCGATGAGGTCGCCGGAACCGCAACCGGCAAGCAGTTGATCAAACTGAAGCAAGGCGACCGTCTGGCTGCTGCCTTTTGCGCCCCGCCTGAGGTCGACATGGTCATCGTGGCGTCGGATGCACAAGTACTGCGCACACCCACCAATGGTGTCAGCATCCAAGGACGTGGAGCCGCCGGAGTCGCAGGGATGAAGTTGCGAGCTGATGTCACCGTTGTCGGTGCGGCAGCAACCATCGGAGACGAGGCTCTGATCACGGTCACCAGCGACTCATGTGCCAAGGCCACCCCTTTGGCGGAGTTGGAACCCAAAGGCCGCGGTGGTATCGGCGTAAGGGTAACCAAGCTGGCTGATGACGCTTCAGTGACGCTCATGGAGGTCGGAGAGCCACTGGGCATCCTGGCAATAATGGCTTCCGACAAAGACCCGACAAAGACCGACCCCAACCCGGTGCCGCTGATCTTGGAACCAAGTCGACGTGACCTCGTTAGCACCTTGTCCGAACGCCAGGTGCTGGCCCTCGGACCCGCGAGGTGGTGACCGTGGCGGCAAAGACTTCACCGTCGAAGACTAAAAAGGCCTCAGGGGCCATCAAGTCAAAGAAGAAGAACGCCAACGGCAACGGCTACGACGCAGATGCCATCAAGACCCTCGAAGGGCTCGAGGCCGTGCGAAAGCGCCCCGGCATGTACATCGGTGGAACCGGCAGCCCAGGACTCATACACCTGGTCTGGGAACTCCTTGACAACGCCATCGACGAGGCCGCAGCAGGGTTCGCCACCAGGATAGACATCACCCTTCACCGTGACCGTTCCATCGAGGTGGCCGACAACGGACGCGGCATTCCCGTCGACATCCACGCTAAGCGAAAGGTATCTGCCCTGGAGGTGGTGCTCACTGAGTTGCACGCCGGGGGCAAGTTCGGCGGAAGTGCCTACGGAGCCTCAGGTGGCCTACACGGCGTCGGTGCTTCGGTAGTCAACGCCCTCTCCTCCAAGCTTGTGGCCCAGGTAGACCGCGAAGGCCACACCCATGAGTTGGCCTTCCGGGACAGGGTTGCGGGACAGTTCAGCGGCTCATCGTTCAAAGCCGGCCATCAACTCGCAAAGGTAAAGCGCACTGCAAAGACCAAGTCGGGGACCCGAATACGCTTCTGGCACGACCCCGACATCTTCGATGTCGATGCGGCCATCGATGCCGACTTGATACGCCAGAGGGTCACCCAGGCCTGCTTCCTCGTACCCGGTGTCAAGATCCGCATAACCGACAAGCGAGCTGGTGGCGGCGACGCGTTTGAGTTCATCTCACGTGGTGGCCTCGCCGACCTCGTCGACCATAACTCCGCTGGTGGCAACACCACCGAGATCATCCCCCTCTCCGGAATCGAGACCTTTACTGAGCGCGTCCCCATCGACGGCAAGATGAGTGACGTCGAGCGCGAGTGCACCGTTGAGGTCGCCATCAGGTGGGTTGCCGGCTTTGACGCAAGCCTGCAGTCGTTCGTGAACACCATTCCCACCAGCCAAGGAGGAACCCACGTTGCCGGATTCGAACGTGCGGTTACCCGTGCGGTAAACGACATCCTCCTTAAGGACACCCGAAAACTCGCCAAGCTAGCCAAGGACAACAAGCACAGGGCAACAAAGGAAGACATTCAAGAGGGCATGGTGGCGGCAATCAAAGTCACCGTGGCCGAACCCCAGTTCAAAGGGCAAACCAAGCAGGAACTGGGTACCCCAGCAGTCGAGAAGATCGTCTACGACATTGTCAAGCAGGGCTTTGCCGACTGGTTCGGCGGTGGTGGCCCGAAGACCCACGTCACCGCCATCCGGGACAAGCTGGCCAATGCCATCATCAATAGGGTTAGCTCCAAGCAACTGCTTGAAACCAAGCGCCGTGCAGCCAGCATGGGTTCAACAGGCATGCCAGACAAGCTTGCCGACTGTCGTGAACACGGGCCCGATACAGAGTTGATCATCGTCGAAGGAGACTCGGCAGCCGGACCTGCGAAGGCCGGACGGGACGCTAGGTACATGGCGATACTGCCGCTTCGTGGAAAGGTGGTTAACGCTGGCAAGGCCACCCTCAAGCAAGTTCTCGACAACAGCGAGGCCCAGGCACTCTTCACTGCAATTGGTGCTGGAGCTGGCAAGGAGTTCAACATCGATGATGCTCGTTACGGCCGCATCATCATCCTCTGCGATGCTGACGTCGACGGCAGCCACATCCGCTGTCTCCTCTTGACCCTCATCCACGAGTTCATGAAGCCCCTCCTCGACGAGGGTCGAGTCTTCGCCGCACAGCCACCTCTATTCACCTGCCGAGTCGGCGACGTAATCCACCGGGCGTTCAGCGACGAGGAGCGCGACGCCATTACAGCCGAACTGACAAAGGGGAAGAGGAAGGCCGAAAGTCTGGTGTGGCATAGGTTCAAGGGCCTTGGCGAAATGAACGTCGATGAACTTGCCGAATGCGCCCTTGACCCGGCCACCCGTATCCTGAGACGCCTCACCATCGAAGACGCAAAGGCTGCAAAGCGGACCGCATCCCTGTTTGAGACCCTCATGGGATCAGACGTGGCCAAACGACGTGACTACCTGGTGGACAACAGTTCCCTTCTGGACCCTGAAGCCCTCGACATATGAACCGAAACCACTCGAACGACCCGGCCTGAGCATGACCGACCCTCCTCTAGCGTCTCTTCCCAAAACGTTTTCTCCTTCGGCAGCTTCTACCTACGACAAGTGTCCTCGACGGTGGAGGTACCGGTACATCGAGAAGTTGCCCGATCCCCCTGGTGAAGCGGCATTGATCGGAACCTTCGCACACCGGGTACTGGAACTCCTGTGCCGTGAGGATCCCTCTCTGCGAACGGTTGAGCAGGCCAGGGACCTGGCCCGCGAAGTCTGGTCTTCTGTTTCGGCCCAGAAGGACTACCGGGCCCTGAACCTCCAGCCCAAGGCGGAACACATATTCCGCTGGAAATCGTGGACAGCAATCGAGGGGCTCTGGGACCTTGAAGATCCGGCAGAGGTCAAAGTTCGCTCAACCGAACAACACTTGTCAGCCGAGATCGCCGGTGTTCCATTCCGCGGAATAGTCGATCGCATGGACAACGTCGATGCCGGCCTGGCCATCACCGACTACAAATCTGGAAAACCACCAAGGCCAGACCGTCGCCACGAGGCCCTTTCCCAAGTTCTCCTATACGCCGCAGCCGTCGAGGCTGACTCCGGAGAACGCCCTGTACAGGTCCGCCTGCTTTACCTGGGCCAAGAGGCGATTGAAGAAAATGTCACTAACGACAACTTGGACGAAGCCACCGGTGGCTTGGCTTTGTCTTGGACCAATCTAGGAAAGGATTGTTCAACGGGCCAGTTCGAAGTGCGACCAGGTCCACTTTGCGGCTGGTGTCCCTACGTGGACATCTGTGAACAAGGAGGGCTAGAGGTTGTAAGGCGTGTAGATGCAGGCCGGATGAGAAAGGACGCCCCTGCCAGAGAGATTCTAGGAATCTAGTACCCGAGGAGCGGATCAAGATCGCCGATGGCGGCGCCAGGCCGAAAGCACCACCAAGAAGGCGACCACGGCACCCAGCACGGCCATCCGCTGTAGGCGGTCGGCATTCTCATCGGTCATCTCAACCGGTGGAGTGTCAAACGATCGGACAGGGTCAGGTCCTGACGGTACTCCTTCCGGAACCAGCCCTTCACCCCCTTCACTCTCCAACAGCGAATCTGGAATCGTCACCACCACCGGTGGTTCAGGCGCGTAGGACTCATCCGCGCGATTCTCAGATGTAGCGAGGGGTATGTGCCCGAGCAGATCATCAACGGGACTGTCGTCAGCGACGGAAGGGCGAACCCGTCGCGCCTGAGGGTCATAGGCGGCCATTAGGTCTCTCCTTGCCGTATTGCTCCAGGATGGCTGAACCCACCGGTATTGGTGGTTTCCAAAAGACTGTCAAGCAAGACATCGAACTCGCAGGCAGCCTCAACTACACCCGACCGACTCCCGAGTGTGTGGATCGGCCTTGACTGGGCGGCAGCCTCCGACACGGCTGCCCTCAGGTGAACCGGTGGTAGGCACTGGCCCGGATAAGCGGAATCCAACTGTTCATGCCAGTAGCGGCCATCACGGGTACGACCGAGTTTGTTGATGGCGATGCCTTTGACCTCGGGTCCGCCGTCGAGCCTACGGGTCTGAATCCGATTGATGGTCTGGAGCATGCGTCCGACCCCGTCGACCGCCCATGCACCTGGTTCAGTCACCACCATCACCGCATCAACGGCGAAGAGGGCGTTGATCGTAAGGAGGCCTAGAGACGGTGGGCAGTCCACCAGGATCAATGGCACTGAACAGCCGTGCATGGCCAGACTAAGCCGGTCCTGGGCACCCAACGGATCGTTAGCCAGCTGAGGTTCCCGAGCGGCGAGCGTTGGCGACGAAGCGGCAACAAGGGGTCTTCGGCCACTGTCATGGGGCCATCCGGTCGTTTCCATAACTGACTCGATTCCGCCGGGACTCTCCTCAGCCAATACCGAGTCGATACTGCGGGTTGGTTCAAACACAGCGAGGCCGCTAGTGGCATTTCCCTGCGGGTCGACATCGACGACAAGAGTCTCAATGCCACGGTGGGCAGCTGCCGAAGCCAAGCCCAAAACGACCGTGGTCTTGCCGACACCACCCTTCTGATTCACCACAGCAATCGAAGTCACAGATGCAACCTAACCCAACCAGCCGGGTCGGTCGGGTGCTCCACCAAGTCAAGCGGTACGTTGGGCCGGTGCCAGAGTTGCCAGAGGTGGAGACGGTAAGGCGTCAGCTGGAGCCCCTTGTCGTGGGAGCCAGAATCACCACCTGCGAGACTCACCCGTCCCCACGATTCTCTGATGCCGTCTTGGCCGCGGGAAACAGAATCCACCGGGTCAACCGGCGTGGAAAGTACCTGCTGGTCGGCCTACATGCGGTTCCGACTACTGATGTCCTTCCCACCCGAGAACTCGTAATTCACCTCGGCATGACCGGTGGGGTCAACATCGCAACCTCTCCACCCGACGACCCGTACGTGCGTGCGTGTTGGTCCTTGGACGACGGCAGGTACATGGTGTTCCGTGACGTCAGGAGATTTGGTCGGCTGGCCGTTGTAGCAACCGGCGACTACTCCTCGCTTCCAACCCTCCATCGGCTGGGGCCCGAGCCCTTCGATCCTTCCCTCGACGGTTCGGCCTTCCACTCTGCACTCACCGCCAGCCGACGCCACGTCAAGACGAGCCTCCTCTCCCAGCGTCCGATCGCAGGGGTAGGCAACATCTATGCCGATGAGGCTCTCTGGCGGGCCCGGATAAGTCCGTCGGCGCGGCGAGTAGGTCGTGAGCGGGCAACCAGGCTGCTGGCAAACATCAGAAAGGTGCTCGGTGAGGCAATCGCTAACGACGGCACAACCCTGCGTGACTACCGGACACCTGATGGCGAGACAGGACGCAACCAGAGTCACCTGGACTGCTACGGGCGGGGTGGCCAGCCCTGCAGGTTATGTGGAACCAAGCTTGCTACACGGCAGTTGGATCAGCGGACCACTACGTGGTGCCCCTCCTGTCAAGCCAGGTAACCGAGCTAAGTGAGCCCTGCCGGGTGCACCTACTGACCACCGGGTACAACCTACGCTCCATCCGTGCATAGTTCCCGCTTCTTGTCCCTGTTGCCAGCCACCCTCGCCCTGACTGCTTTCACGGCAGGGCTCGTTGCCGCGGGGCCTTACGACGAGGAGATCGCTGCCAGCCAGGAGGAGATCGCTACCAGCCAGGAGGAGATCGCTGCCAGCCACACCAAGATCGCCTCCCTCAAGGATGAACTGGTAGTCATAGATGAGCGGATCGCCGCTGCCAAAGCCGTCCTAGCCACCGGTGACGGCGAACTCCTGCTCCTACCCGTTCAACTGGAGTTACTGGCAGATGATTTCGTAGACATCGTCTTTTCCCGCAACGAGCCGGCGACCCTGCGCCACAAGATGGCGATCGATTCATACGTCCGTAACAACGATCGCCTGAACGCTGTCCTAAACCAGTCATCCCAGATGACCCAACAGGCTCTTGAAGACGCCCGCAACCGATTGCTCTACGACTCAGTGATCGAACTGGCACTCAGTCGACTCGAGGTCGTCGACGCAAGGCTCAGACTTGCAGCCGACAAGATTGACGGCATGAAGGGCACGATCGCCGAGGCTGAAGATCGGCACAGAGAATCAGTCGAGAAGCTCGAGGCCGAGCGGGCAGCAATTCCGGCTGTCGAGGCCCAGATCATCGAGGTCCGAGGTGAGATCAAGAACTTCGAGGAAAGGATCGAGGATCTCGAAGAGGAGATCGAGCGCTTCGAGAAGATGTCCATCATGACGAAGTGGACTGGAATGCAGGGCACCGACGTGGGTCGACCGGTCCTGGCGGTGAAGATCGACAATGTGACCAGGGCCCATCCGCAGTCCGGAATCAACCAGGCCGACGTGGTCTACGAGGAACTGGTCGAAGCGGGCATCAGTCGCCTGATTGCGGTCTTCCAGTCAACTGGCGCTCCTGTCGTCGGACCGGTGAGATCTGCCCGAACGTCAGACCCACCACTACTGAGGGGGTTCGACCGACCGCTGTTCGCCTATTCGGGGGCAAACCGTGGAACCCAGGAAATTGTTGACGCCTCTCCCCTAGTCGATGTCGGCCATGATGCCGAACCATCTCACTTCTGGAGATCAACGAGTCGTCGGGCTCCACACAACCTGTTCACCTCCACAGACCAGCTCTGGGCGTCACACTCCGAACGCACCTCGGTGCCTCCCGAACCTTTTTCATTCAGATTCGAGGGGCAGGCCCCCCACGAGTCTGCCAAACCTGCAGCCGGAGTGTTCATCGACTTCGGCCGAACCGAAGTCGACTACGAATGGAACGGCTCCGGGTGGCAGCGAACTCATAACGGAGAGCCCCACCTAGACGACCAAGGAGTCCGTGTTGCTCCATCCAACATGGTCGTCATGTTCACCGAATATGGGATCAGTTCCGCCGACTCCAGGTCACCGGAGGCGATCACCAGTGGGTCGGGGCAGGCATGGGTATTCACCGATGGTCACATCGTCCTTGGTGAGTGGAGGCGGACAAACCCCGACCTACCGGCGAGGCTGACTATCGAAGGAGACCCGATCCACCTCACACCCGGTCATACATGGGTGGCCCTAGCCCCACCCGACTCAGCGACCTGGCGCTGACCCGTCTCAGGTGAATGCCTGCATCACCAGTGTCTCGGCAGGGGCAGTTCCATCTTCGAGAACCGTAAGTAGTTCAACCCCATCCTCCATGACCAACACGGTGTGTTCAAACTGTGCGGTCCTACGACCGTCCAGAGTTACGGCGGTCCAGTCATCTTCCCACAGGGCACATGCCGGGTCACCAAGGGTGAGCATCGGTTCGATGGTGAAGGTCATTCCGGGCTTTATTAGGACTCGTGCCTTCGGATCGTAGTAATGGGGAATCTGGAGTCCGCTATGGAACTCGGTACCGATCCCATGGCCTATGAACTCGCGCACCACCCCCAGACCATGCTTTCGGGCATGTCGCTCGATTGCCCGTCCAATCGAGTTGACAGGGCGATCCGGGGAAACAGCCGCGATTCCCTCGGTCATTGCAATGAATGTCTGCTCAATTAGGCGTCGGTCGTTGGGGTCGATCGTGCCAACCGGGAACGTGATCGAGGTGTCACCGTGCACACCATCGAGGTAGATGGTGACGTCGACGTTGACGATGTCGCCCTCTGCAAGGGGCCGACTATCTGGGATTCCGTGGCAGACAACCTCATTGACCGAGGTACACACTGACTTCGGAAAGCCGCGGTAGTTGAGGGGACTCGGATACCCACCCCTTGCGATTGTTGCCTCGTGAGCAACCTCGTCCAGGCGATCGGTGGTCACGCCGGGGATAACATGTGGTGCCACCTCGAAGAGGATTTCAGCTGCTGCCCTCCCAGCTCGCCGCATACGCTCTATCTCGTCGCCGGTTCGAATATCGGATGACAAGACAGCAACTGGATCTCCGGAAACTGCATATGGGGGCAAGGGTGTTCCAGGCGGCACCGACCTGGTGGGGCTGAGCAGGCCTGGTCGGACCGGGGGCTCGGAACGGGGAGCAAGCTCCGGGGATCGAGTCTTTCGCTTCGCCACCCGGAGAGGCTACCGGCACCCCAGCTGGGTGGACTCAGGTGCGGTGTGTCACCACCTCGGCAGTATCGATCAGCGCATGAACCTGCTGACACTCTCGACTACACACACCGGACGGTCACTGTCCTCTACCTCAATCGTGATCTTCATCACCGTCTGGTATCCCCCCGTGACCTCTGTGACCTCGAGTATTTCGGCACCGGCCCTGACTCTGGAACCCACCAGCAGCGGAGCCGGGAATCGCACCTTGTTGGTGCCGTAGTTGATGCCCATGGAGATTCCCTTCACCTGGATCAACTCTGGCAAGAACATGACAGTCAGCGACAATGTCAGATAGCCGTGTGCGATGGTGGCACCGAACGGTCCGGCTGCCGCACGCTCCGCATCCAGGTGGATCCACTGGTGGTCACCGGTGGCGTCTGCGAACAGATTGACCCGCTCCTGTTCGATCGTGATCCACTCGCTATAACCCAGATGAGTACCGACTGCACCGGGAAGTTCATCGGGGCTCTCAAATACTGTTGTCACGGGAACGCTCCTGATTAGTCGGTGCCGGCGCCACCGGCAGGCAACACGACACTACGCTGCGATTGGCCTCACCGACAGGTCGGACCGATCTGACCCCCAGCCGACAGGAGCCCAGAATGGCCACCGCTGGTTCAAGGGCAGTGCTGACTGCCCTGTTGGCCAACTTGGGCATCGCTGTCGCCAAGTTCGCCGGATTCCTCACAACCCGCTCCACGTCGATGCTGGTGGAGAGCATCCACTCGGCAACTGATTCAACCAACCAGTTACTGCTCTTGCTCGGAGCCCGACGGGCCAATCGGCCCCCCAGCCCGATGCACCCATTTGGGTACGGACGCGAGCGCTACTTCTGGTCATTCATCGTGGCCCTCGTACTGTTCTCGGCGGGTGCCGCATTCGCCATCTACCAAGGCATTGCCAAGATTCGCACTCCCCACGACTTGGACAATGCTGGTTGGGCCATTTGCATCCTCTTGGTCGGAATCATCCTTGAGACATATTCCCTTCGCATCGCTGTGCTTGAGGCCCGGCCTTTTCGCGGCAGCACCTCGTGGAGTCGCTTCATCGTGACGTCCAAACAGCCTGAATTGCCTGTCGTGCTACTCGAAGACGCTGGAGCTCTGGCTGGCCTCCTGATTGCTCTGACTGCCGTAGGCCTGACGGAGGTGACCGGCGATCCGCGCTGGGATGGTGTTGGGACGCTCACAATCGGGGTTCTCCTGGCCGCCATTGCGATGGTCCTTGCACGAGAGATGCAGAGTCTTCTGATCGGTGAGTCAGCTGATCCCAATGACCTGGAGGCAATCGAAGCTGCCATCATTTCGGTTTCAGCCGTCGACCACCTCATCGACCTTCGTACCCAGCACCTGGGACCCGACCAGATCCTGGTAGGTGCCAAGGTCGCCTTCAACCAGAGCCTCGACACTGTGGCCATCGCCTCAGCCATTGACTCCGTTGAGGAGGCGATCAGGAGGGCAGTCCCAGATGCCAGCCCGATCTACGTGGAGCCCGACTTGGATCGAGAATCCTGTTCCCGGGCTCTTGAGTCAGGTGACGGAGGCTCCCAGCAAGCCACCGATCAGATAGGTGGCTGAACAGGCGCCCCCTGCAACCAGCACCTGGCGGACCACCGTTCGCAGCATTGAGCGTTCAGTCAAATGAGCCAGCAGGGCACCCACAACCGCTGCTGCCGCCACCCCCAGGATCGCCGACAACCAGACAGCTCCTGTACCACCACCTCCCAACCAGGGCATCAGCGGAACGAATGCTCCGAGAGAAAATGCGAAGAAACTCGAGGTAGCTGCCTTCGTGGGACTACCAAGGTTGTTGGGATCCACACCGAGCTCCTCTCGGGCATGGACATCGAGGGCCACTTCTGGGTCAGACATCAGGTCTCGAGCAACGCGTTCGGCGTCTTCAAGGTCGAGACCTCGGTCAACGTAGACGGCGGTCAGTTCAGCAGTTTCCAACTCCGGGTCCTCTGCGATGGACGCCCTCTCGATCGCAAGCTCCCGCTCGACCAATTCGGCTTGAGCTTTGAGGGAGATGTACTCGCCGGCAGCCATTGACACTGCCCCGGCCAGAAGACCTGAAACCCCAGCAACCCTGACAAATGCAGGATCAGTGCTCGCACCAGCGATCCCGAGGATCAGTGCCACGTTGGAGACGAGGCCATCGCTAATACCAAACACGGCGGCACGAGCTGCACCGCCCTGAACGTCACGGTGCCTGTGTATTTCAGGCATTTCCATACACTCCGAACCTACTGGGAGAAGATTGCTGAGTGGTGAAGTGTCGCTGTGGACTGTTGCATCAGATTGGCCTAGGGCTGGCCCGATGCCGTGTGTGATGCTAGGAACTGCGGCGATACTGAGAGGCTTGGAGGCGACGTTCCGGTGTTAAACGATCCGCTACTGCAGCCGCTCAGAGTCGGCAGTGTCACCCTCCGCAACCGGGTGTTCTCCAGCAGCCATGCACCGGGGTACGCAGTCGACGGGCTTGCCAATGACCGCTACCGCCTCTACCACGAGGAGAAAGCGCTAGGAGGGATCGGCCTCACGATGATCGGCGGCTCCACGAACGTGGCGCCCGACTCCCCGTCTGTCTGGGGACAGTTGTATGCAGGTGACGACAGGGTCATACCAGGTCTGTCCACTCTGGCTGACGGTGTGCATTCACACGGCGCCGCCGTCATGTGCCAGATCACTCACATGGGGCGACGGACCATCTGGGACGATGGTGACTGGCTTCCTACCATCTCGCCATCCAGAGTCCGCGAGCCTATGCACCGGAGCTTTCCGAAGGTCATGGAGGAATCCGATATCAGTCGGGTGATTCGCTCCTTTGGCGATGCAGCCGACAGAGTCAAAAGGGCTGGTCTTGACGGTGTGGAGGTAATTGCAACCGGCCACCTTGTTGACCAATTCTGGAGTCCTGCCGTGAACCGAAGAACCGATCGCTACGGAGGGTCACTGGATAACAGGATGCGGTTTAGCTTGGAGGTGCTCGAAGCCGTGAGGTCCGCTGTGGGAGACAGGTTCCCCATCGGAATACGCATGACCGGCGACGAGGACCTTGAGGGTGGCCTCACGGCATCTGATTGTGCAGATATCGCTCGTCGCCTGGCCTTGACGGACCTAGTTGACTTTGTGAACGTAGTTGGTGGCAACCTGATTACACATCCGGGTCTAGCTGGTGCTATTCCACCGATAGGTACGCCTCTGGCAGAGCAGTTACCCGTTGCTGTTGCCATCAAGGAGGTGCTGGATCTCCCGGTATTCCACGCCGGGCGCATACCCGACGTAGCCACGGCCCGGCACGTCATTGCCGAGGGCCTCGTCGACATGGTCGGGATGACCCGTGCCCACATCGCCGATCCACACATAGTCGCAAAGGTTGAGCGTGGTGAAGAAGACAGGATCAGAACCTGCGTGGGTGCCTCATACTGCATCAACCGCCTCTACTTGGCCCAGGAGGCCCTTTGCGTCCAGAATCCAGCCACAGGGAGAGAGGCCACGATCCCCCACCTGACAGTCCCCTCGACGGGGTTCACAGGATCAGTCGTTGTCGTAGGTGGCGGCCCCGCTGGTCTTGAGGCGGCCAGGGTTTGTGCTGAGCGAGGACACGCCGTGACGCTCTTTGAAGCACAGTCCGAAATCGGTGGACAGGTTCGACTAGCTGCCCGTGCATCTAGTCGTAACCGCGACATGGTTGGAATTGTCGACTGGCTGGATCGAGAAGCCACCAGAGCCGGCGTGGACATCCAGTTGAACTGCCCAGTTACTGCCAAGGAGATCCTTGACTGCGATCCCGATGTGGTGATCGTGGCCACCGGTGGCTGGCCAGACACCGACGTACTGCCACCAGCTAGCAACGGAGCCGACCTTCTTGTCAGTGTCGCCGATGTGGTCAGTGGGCACGTGCCGGTCGGACCGCGATCTCTAGTCTTCGATGACCACGGAAACCTCCAAGCATTGGCTTGTGTCGAGTACCTGTTGGACCGTGGTGCCGAAGTCCAGCTTGTTACACCGGATCGTGCAATCGGGCATGAACTGGATGGCACCCTCCATCCCGCCTATCTGAAACGCTTCCACTCCGATGGAGTCATCATGCTGCCAGACCTCCGCCTTGTCGGGGTATCTCGATCAAGTGGTCAGCTTGAGGTCGTGCTACGTAACGTCTACACAGGCATCGAACAGACTTCCATCGTGGATCAGGTCGTGGTTGAACACGGAGTCGTCCCCGCCGATGGTCTCTATCACGAACTGAGTGAACATTCTTCTAATGGCGGCACCCTAGATGTGGACGCTTTCATCACCAACAACCCCCAGCCTCAACCCAGCGGTGGATTTCGGCTATTCCGGATCGGTGATGCCGTAGCCGGCCGCGACATCCACGCCGCTATCTACGACGCCCGCCGCCTCTGCCAGGTCCTCTGACCAATGCAGTTTTCTAAAGGTCTACGCGGCTAGTCAGCCAAACACCTCCAAGCAGAACGAGGCCACCTGCAACCTGCCAAATGGACAGGGTCTCACCCAACACGAAAACCCCGAGCAGGGCTGCGACGATCGTCACCAGGTAGGTGACCGTCGACATTCGCACGGCTCCTACCCGGCCTATGAGGGTTGCAGCGGCAAGGAAAGCAAGGCCAGTTCCCCCGACCCCCACTGCCACATTTGAGGCCACAGCCCCCCACGCCCAGGCCGATGACAACAAGCCGAACATGCCGAGCGGCATGGTCACAATGGTCGCTACTGCAAGAACGCGTGAGAGCACTGCTGCTGAGCCGTACTGCCGCTGTAGCGGCCCCGCTATGTGAGCAGCAACCCCGTATGAGGCGACTGCCATCATGACCAGCAAGACACCCACTGCATTGGTTCCGCCAGTCGTCGCTGTCGGCAGGCCAACCAGGAGAATCCCGACAAGCCCCGTCAGGACACCCATGACCTGGGTCTTCCCCGTCTTAGTCCGAAAGAACGCTGCACCGACCACAACTGTCATGACCGGCATAGAACTGTTGAGCATTCCCGCAAGGGAGGAATCGATCCACTGCTGGGCAAGGGGGAACATGGTCAGCGGAAATGCCATCCAGGTGATGCTGAGCAGCAACAGTCGACCCCTGTCTGCTCGGTCCACCGGTCGGTGGGCAGACGGAAAGCAGAGGACGACCAATAGCCCTAGAGCAGGGCGCAGAAAAGTGATGAGGCCAGGATGCTCCACTTCGAGGGCTACATCCATGAAAAGGAACGAGGCTCCCCAGATGCCCGCTGCTGACACCAGTAATAGCCAGTCAAGAGGGGCGAAGGGACGACCCTCAACAGGTGGAATTGTCTGGTTATTCACGGCGGCACGCTAGCGGCCCCATCTATTAGTTACAGGCTGCCACAGGCCAGACTGCCAACCGAAGCCAACCCGGAAGGCATGCTCGTGAAGCACATACCCACAGTTGCCGCCATCCTGGCCACGTGCTCGCTGCTGGGGACTGCTTGCTCCTCAACCGAGGTCGTTACCCCCAGAGTTACTGAACCAAGCACCACAAGCACCACAAGCACCACAAGCACCACAAGCACCACAAGCACCACAAGCACCACAAGCACCAC
>PBSS01000011.1 GCA_002726315.1 Acidimicrobiaceae bacterium | reverse complement strand
GGGCGGGCGACCACACTGGTGCCATGCGTTCCGCGAGCCACACCTATCTAGCAGCCCCATCGCCTGATACCAGGCAACGGCTTGTCGCGCTCCTAATAGGTGTACTGGCTGCATCTGCAGGTGGCTTGGTGCTGGCTGCGGCTGATGACACCCTGCGGGATTTGCCCGGCCTATTGCTGCTGGTTCCCGGTGCAATAGCCCTACGGGGCAACGTGTTTGGCGCAATGGGTAGCCGGCTGGGAACCGCTGTCCATGCTGGAACATTCCGGCTTGGCCTGCACACCGAAGGGGTCGTGGGCCAGAACCTGATGGCTGCTGCCGCATTGACCCTGGTTATGAGCGTCGTGCTGGCCGTCATGGCAAAGGGGACAGCCATCGTGTTTGGCATTAGTCCCACGATGGCTCTCGTTGATTTTGTTGTCGTGTCGGTACTGGGGGGCCTGCTTGCATCTGTTGGGGTGGGCCTGGCGACGATGGGGTTGGCCGCAGGTTCGGTTCGCTTCGGATGGGACCTCGACAACGTGATGGCGCCACTCGTGAGCACGCTCGGGGACCTTGCGACGGTTCCGGCTCTGGTCTTGGCAGCAACCGTGGTCGGAAGCAGCGATGTGACGGGGCTGGTCGCCATGGTCGCTGCAGCAGTATCCCTTGTGGCGGCATGGCGTAGCCACCGCGAGCAGGTTCGCACCATCGTGCGCCAGTCGGTGCCGGTATTGGTTGCAGCGGCCCTCTTGGATCTGATCGCCGGTGTGACTGTCGAGAGGCGTCTTGACGATCTGCTTGCCGCCGAGGCCGTGCTGATTCTGCTTCCCGCCTTTCTGGGTGCAGCTGGAGCTCTCGGCGGCATCCTGTCCAGTCGCCTGTCCACCCAGTTCCACCTGGGGCTCGACGATGCAACTCCGTTTCCCAGCAGATCCAGCCTGCGTGACATGCGTGCGCTTGTGGCCTTGGCTTTTCCCGTATTCATGCTGGCTGCAGTGGTTGCCCACGTGGCTGCCGAAGCGACAGGCCAGACGACCCCCGGAATCATAGACCTCGTAGCCTTGATCCTCCTAGCGGGTCTTGCGGCGACCCTCTTCGTGATAGTGGTCGCCTACTACACCACTATGGCGGCGGTCCGATTCGGTCTCGACCCCGACACCTACGGCATACCCGTAGTCACCTCGACACTGGATCTAGCCGCTGCATTTACCCTGATCCTGGCGATGGTCGCCGTGGGGGTGGCGTGAAGATCACTCTTTTCTTTCTAGACAGATCCCTAATCCCGAATACCCACGGACCTAGTGGGCCTACAATTCACCCTAGACATCCAGCGAGGAACTGATGGACGACAGACCCCGCAACCTGCGGGCCATGCTTGCCGAGGCTAAGGACACATCTGAACTGATGGTCGACCTCGCCTATGCATCGGTCTATTTCAACGACCCTGACATGGCCGAGGAGGTTGACGAACTCGAAGCCCAGATGAGCGAGATGGTGCACGACATGCGTGCTGTCTGCGTCCTGGCCGCCCGCAGCCCGCGTGAGGCCGAGGGCATGTCATCGGTGCTACAAGTGGTGTCCGCGATCGAGCGGATTGCCAACGACGCTGTCGACATCTCGAGCATCGTCACGCGCCGCCTTGGGATACCACAGCAACTGGTGGCTGACCTATCCGATGCCGAGGAGGTGTCCCACAGGGTTCTCGTGAGCGGGGGATCCCACATGGCGCATCGCCCGTTGGAGGCTCTGGAACTGACTGTGCAGGCCGGCATGCGCGTTATGGCGGTCCGCCGGGGCCGGCAGTGGATTACCGACGTTGACGGTGACACGGTCCTCGTACCTGACGATGTCTTGTTCCTACGCGGGTCGCCTGAGGGCATCACCCGCCTGCGCGAGCTGGCTGCTGCGCCCGTCTGGGAGCCGCCCCATGCCGTTGAGGGTGAGACGCTCACTGATCTGGATCGGGCGGTCGACGTGCTCGTGGAGATGAAGAACCTCTCCGAGGCAGCAGTTGGTTTGGCCTACAGCGCTCTGGTACTTGCTGATCGGGGACTGGCGGCAGAGGTGCGCCACCTAGAGGACCGCCTAGACGAAATGAAAAACCACCTAGAACTTTGGGTACTCAGGTCAGCTGGAAGCGACCTTGACCCCTCAGAACTCCGAGGTGTGCTCCAGTTGGCCGAGGCAGCCGAGGACATCGGCGACCAAGCTCAGGCCATGGTCTGGCTCATTGAAGAGGATGAAGAGGTCCACCCCATCCTGGGTATCGCCCTTGGTGAAGCTGACGAAGTCGTGGTGCGCTATCCCGTTGCCAGCGGTTCTGCTGTAGACGGCGCCACCCTCTCGGACCTTCAGCTCAACATCGAACCCGGGTTTACGGTCCTGGCCGTGCGTAGGGGAGGTGGCTATGTGTACAGGCCGCGTGGGCAGGTGCGCATGGAAGCGGGCAACGAGATCATCGCCAGCGGCCCTGATGAGGGTCGGGTACTGCTGGCACGCCTGTGTGGCTGGGACCTGTTTGAGGAAGAAGAGGGTGACGACGAGTTGGTACCAGTCAGTTAGGTGCAACTACGGCCAACAGGGCTGCTACCGACAGATCGACAGGCGATAGTTCGCTAGGAGCCGTCGCCACCTTCCTCGGCCGCTACTGATCCATCAGCGGTGCTGTCTGCTGTGTCGCCTCCCTTGAAGAGTTCAGCTATCGCTCCCAGGGAGCCCATTGTTGAACTCAACTCTGCCGGCAAGAAGATCTTGGTTGCCTGACCGTCAGCAATGTCACCCAGGGCCTCCAGGTACTTGATGGCGATCAGGTCCGGTGTTGGGTCGCCCTCGTGGATGGCGCCATAGACCTTGCGCACTGCTTCGGCTTCACCTTCGGCCACTGTGAGTTGGCGGTAGCGCTCAGCGTCAGCTACCGCTTGGATCGCCTGCGCCTCGCCCTCAGCCTCGAGAATGGCTTGTTGCTTGATGGCCTCTGAGGACAGGATTACCGCCTGCTTCTCACCCTCGGCGCGGGTGATGGAGGCCTCGCGGGCACCATCGGCCTCAAGTACAACGGCCCGCCTTGTGCGCTCGGCCTTCATCTGCTCGTGCATAGCTTCCATTACGTCAGCCGGTGGGTCGATGCGTTGGATCTCAACTCTGACTACCCGCACCCCCCACTTGTCGGTTGCATCGTCGAGTACTTCACGTAGTTTCACATTCACGTTGTCGCGTGACGTGAGAGCCTGATCGAGGCTCATTTCTCCGATCACGTTACGCAGGTTGGTCTGGGCCAGCTTGGTGATGGCCATGAGGAAATTGGCCACGTTGTAGACCAGTCGTTGGGGGTCAGTCGGCTCGTAGTAGATGACCGCATCCACGGTGACGGTCACGTTGTCCTTGGTGATGACCTCCTGGGGGGGCACATCGACGACCTGTTCGCGCATGTCGACCCTGATCAGCGACTGGATCACAGGGATGATCAACTTCAGGCCAGGGTCAGTCGTCGACTTGAACTTACCCAGCTGTTCGATGATGCCTCGTTGGAAGGGCCTCACGATCTTGATCGCCGAGGCGGCGAACACGAAGAGGACGAAGGCGATGACCACGAGGACAATTACTGCTGTCATGTTGCTGCTTTCCTTCTTGGTTTGGTTCTTGGAGACCGGGTCAGTCGGCCAAAGGCCTGACGACGGCCCTTGTCCCCTCGATCTGTATTACCTCTATTCGCGTGCCCGACGATAGGTGACTACGGTCGGTTGTCTCGGCGTGCCACTCCTCGCGTCCGATCCGGACAACACCCAACTGCTCCGGGTCAGGTGATAGGTCGGTGACAACGACGCCTGTCTCACCGATGAGCCGACTGGCCCCAACGCCGATTGGGTTTCCTCCACTCTCAAGTCGCTTTACCAGAGGGCGCACAGCGGCGAAGGCGGCGGCTGACACCACCACAAATATCAACCACTGCCAGGGGACGGCAGCGCCGGCGAAAGCAGCGGCCGTTGCGACAGCGGCACCTACGCCGAACGGGAGCAGGAAGAAAGTCCCGGCCATCGCAATCTCGCCTACCACGAAGGTGGCCGAGGCGACCAGCCAGATCCAACGCCAGACCTCGGGTTCCACCTGTTGGCTCCTCTCGCAACCCATTTGGCCCACCTGAATGTCTTGATGATTCTGGTGGGTTCTGCTCCAGCCAGCAACGTACTACGAGACCTGCAAGATCATGCAGCGCAGGTATTCACGGGCGATACCGTGGCCACCCATGGGGAATCAGGCCGAGTCAAAATTGAGGCTCTTGACGATCCACGCCCACCCCGATGACGAGGCCTCCAAGGGTGCGGCGACAGTTGCTTCATGCCATGCGGATGGAGTTCATTGCGTACTGATCTGCTGTACCGGTGGTGAGGTAGGGGACATCCTGAACCCGGCGATGGACACGCCCGAAGTGCGGGAGAACCTGGTCGACGTCAGGGCTGCTGAGCTGGCTAGGTCAGTGGAGATCATCGGCTACGACGAATTGGTGATGCTGGGCTACCGGGATTCCGGGATGCCCGACACCGAGGAGAATGCCCACCCCGATGCTTTTGCTGCCGCTGATCCTGACGAGGCCGTAGCCCGCCTCGTGAAAGTTATTCGTCGAGTCAGGCCCCACGTGATCGTGACCTACCCCGACGACCGGCGGGGCTACAACCACCCCGACCACCTCCAAGTGCACGACATCTCCGTACCCGCCTTTGAGATTGCTGGCGATCCCGACTGCTTTCCCGATGCCGGTGAGCCTTGGCATCCATTGAAGCTCTACTTCACCACCTGGTCCCGTACCCGTATTGAAGGCCTCCACAGGAAGCACCTGGAGTTGGGAATCGAGTCGCCCTACAACGATTGGTGGTTCAAGCGCCCGTCCCAGGATCACCTCATAACCACCCAGGTGCCAGTCGGTGACTACTGGAATGTGCGTCGCGATGCCCTCCTCGCTCACGCCACTCAGGTCGACCCGGAGTCGCCGTTCTGGTTTGGCTTGCCGGATGAGGTGGCTCGGACTGTTCACCCCTATGACGACTACGTGTTGGCCCAGTCTCTCGTGGGTGGACCCATTGGCGGCCAGATAGAGGACGACCTGTTCTCAGGGATTAGAACAATGCCTGCAGCCGAGATAGAAGCGGTGGCGCACCGGGGTGTTGGAGGTAGGCCCCCTGATGGCGAGGCTCTGATGGACAAGACCAGGTGATGCAGTTCTTGTCAGGGGACTGGCTCACAGAGCTGGCAGAGGCCTCTTCCGGGCTTCCCGAGCAAACCGGGGCAGACGGCACTGTCAGGTTCGTGGTTACCAGTACTCCACTGGGGCGCGTGGAGTTCCGCACGGTCGTAGCCAATGGCCGCATCGTCGACGTTGTTCCCGGCAAGCTGGGCGAGTCCGACGCTACGGTCACGTGGAAGTATCCGGAGGCGGTTGCCTGGATCACGGGTGAACTGGACCCCGGAGTCGCATTCATGACGGGCCAATGCAAGGTTGAGGGCAACTACGAGGTCTACGCGTATCGACTGCGGGCCGTATTCAGTAGTGAGCCCTGGGTAGGCATGCTGGCTGGGCTTGCAGCAAAGACCAGGTTCGAGTAGTCGGGCTCTGGAGTTCAGGCTTCGGCCCGCTGTGCCTCACGAATGTCGCGCCAACTGATGAGGATCACGCCACCCCGATTGCCATCAGCCCATAGTTCCGTGTTGCCACACATCAGGTCACGGTGCTCGACACGCCGGCCCCAGCCGTGACAGAGGGCCCGCAACTCGGGTGTGTCATCTGCAGGCTCCATGACCAACTCAGTTACTCCGGGCATCAAGTCCATGGCGGAGCGTTCAAGAGCGGCGGGATCGGCCAGCCTCTCGAGCCTGTGGTGGTCAACGGTGAGAATGCCTTCATCGGCGGCAAGGGACCGGAACGGGAAGCCGGTACCCGATTCCGCCCAGGTTCCTTCCAAGCGGATGGGCAAGTCGAAGTCGACGGCCAAGTTGAGGAAAATGTCGAAGAACTCAGGACGGTTCTGAAGAGCCCCCATGTGTGAGCTGATGTGGGTAACGTCAAAGCCCCACAAGATCGCTCGCTCTAGCTGCGCCCGGCACTCTCGCCTGGCCTCGTCTAGGTCCGCGTGGTCCCAGAGATCTTCGACCGTACGAGGGAATCCTCCGTCACCATCTAACAGTGATGGGGCATTGGTGATAGGCCGCCACCGGTAGCAGTCGAGTTCTGCATTCAGAGTCAGGTGTACGCCGATCGCCTCGCCCCGGTAGTGGTAGGCAGCCTCGCGTGCCCACGGGCCCGGGACCATGAGCGAAGCCCCCGTGGCAAGGCCTGAACGGAGGCTTTCGTAGACACCCGTGTTCGAGGCTTGGCACATGCCAAGTTGGTCGGAGGTGAGTACCAGGAGCCTGTCGTCGGCAGAGTGGCCGAGTGTCTCTGAGAGCGTCCTTGCATTGGGGGTCGTCACGGGAGGAACGGTACTCCAGTAAGCGCCGTGCAAATCAGGAAAGTGGCTCGTGGGCACCTCCGCATGCCGACCAGAGGCCCAGTCCGGCTGCACGAGCGCGACCTTCGGCAGCAGCTAGTTCGTGGCGGAGACCACCATTGGGAGAGATGTAGAGGGATGCAGCAAAACCTCGTTCGACCATGGATGCGTTGACCATTAGCCCGTCTGACAGCCGCTCCACGTATGCGAGTAGGCGGCCGTAGCGATCCCGGGCCTCTACATCCCGTTGCACGAGCACCGCCGTTCCGGGGGGGAGTAGTAGGGCCATGCGGTTGGATGCCTGAGAACTGAAGCATTCCGGCAAGCGATGAGAGTGAGCAGTCTCGGGTGTGTCGATTCCGAGCAGTCGAACGGTCTCCTCTATACCGGCGAGGTCAATGACGACGGTGTCTCCGTCTATGACACTGACCACGGAGCCGAGTTCGTCGGATGGGAGATGGCCTTTTGAGTAGGAGGCAGTGCCCAAGCAGATAAGGAACATGGCTAACAGGACACCGGCAACGCTCGTTGAGTTCATTGTCAGCGGGGGATTTCAACCAGGTGGAGATGGCTTAACTCACGGGTTTCCTGATCAGGCAGCATGTGCAATCTCTGGTTCACCCTCTTGCTCATCGAGTCCGCCAACAACGGGCTCGGTCGTCTCCTCTGTTTGCATGGACAGTTTGCCGAAGCGCGAGTGAGGGCAGCCGGCCAGCAGAGCCCGGGCTTCAGCAACGCCCGCTAGGCCGATCTGACGGGTGTGTGCATCCATCGGGCGGTGACGGGGCCATGCTGTCTGCCCCTTCGCTGATTTTGTAAGCCTGAGTTGTTCGTTCATGGAGACAAGTATGGATACGGGGTGTGACACCCACCCGTCGTTGAACTGGAGGTAGAGACCAAAGGGGCGCGGATCGCGTCGAGTACCGTCTAGTGTGGGCCTAACGCAGGCAGGTTGCCGTAGGAGGTCGAAGGGAGATGGCGATGACTGAAACGCTCGACACAGCGACAATCGACGAGATCAAGGCCATCATCGACCGTGGGCTCGGCACCACAAAGAGTCGTGAACTCATTGCTTCCTCTGAGGTGGCCGACCTTCTGCTCGACCTTCGTTTGCTGTTGGCAACGAGCGACGCTGTGATAGAGGTTGCCTCAGCAAACTGACCAGTCAGGGAGTTCCTCCTGGCTATTTCAGCGAAAAGACCTTCCGGACCACGCGACCGATTAGCAGGCCAATTCCTGCACCCACGACGACATCGCTGGCGTGGTGGATGCGTACATGGATCCGGGAGGTGGCAACCAACCCAGCCAACCCGTACCAGAGTGGCTTGATCCTCGAACGTTCTGACAGCAGGGTTGCTGCCATGAACGCCGCCGAAGCGTGCCCCGACGGAAAGCTACTGGTGAGCGGCTGCCTCAGGTTGTGCGGCCTCTCTTCTTCATGGAGTGGTCGCTCGCGACGGAAGAGGGACTTGATGGCTCCGTTGACTAGCGCCGACTCCAGCCCGAGGGCCAGTGCCATTCGAGCCGCTTCGCGGTGTCCATGGCGGGTGGTCAAACCCCGGGCCACTCCAGCCACGTGCCAAACGAGGCTGAAGTCTCCCAACTCACTTGCGGTGTAGAAGACCCGATCAGCGACAGCATTGCCGCGCAGCGGTTCCCAGATCCTGTCTACGGCGTTGTCGAGTACCACCCCCACCTTGCCGAGGGGATGCTCAGCGTGTGCGTCGTTTATCATCGGGGTGGCCGCCGAATCGACAGAGTCGACCAGTCGCAAATTTCTTTTCGGCTCTGCAGCAGAAACCATGGGTCACAAGCCTACGGGTGGTGTGGCTGCGGGCGGTAGGCGCCCTCCCTGCTCAGGACTCCATGGCGCCACCGCCTAGGGGTCACTACCAGTGCCCTTGGGTAGTCTTCAAACAGCCACCGGGCGAAGTTTCGTCTTGTCCACTCGGTTGCCCCCACTAGCCGTACTACCCCGTTGGCGGTGGTTACGTTCGACATGAGGGGCTGCAATGTCATCGACATCCGGTGATCGGTGACCAGTTCTCGTTTCACCGCATTCCTGTAGCGGGGACCGATGGAGTCTGCCGGGCCACCGGCCAGGATCGACTCGGCTGCCAGCACTCCGGTGAGCAACGCCTGCCCGATTCCCTCACCGGTGAGTGAGTCGGTGGCACCGGCAGCATCACCAGCGAACAATACGGGCCCATGGTTGAGCACCGCTGAGGTAATTCGTGCCGGGATTGGCCACGCCGTGTGGCGGCCTTCCGGAACGACGCTCTCCCCGAGGACCTCGCGAATCACCGGGCGTTCCAGCAGGCCTGACCAGATGGCGCCAGTCTCACCGATGGGGACGCGCCCACCTCTGAGCACTCCAAAGCCAACGTTTGCCCTCCCTCCAGGTAGCGGGAAACTCCATGCATATCCCGGCAATAGGTCAGCTTCGAACCAGACATGGAGGGCAGTGCCAGCTGGACCCACATCGCCCACATACTGGCGAAAGGCATGCCATTCACCCCGGTAGCCCTCCTCGGTAAGGCCAAGAGCTCTGCGGGTGGGTGACCACATGCCATCTGCAGCCACGACAGCTCCGGTTGCGACCTCACCGATGCCGTCCACGTCCAGAGTTGTCGAGGTTCGGTCAATCCTGATGCCAGTCAGGGCGCTGTCCTCGCGGACGTCAGTGCCAGCTTGGCGAGCTAGGTCCAATAGTGCCGCGTCCAACTCCGATCGGGGCACGACAGCGGCGAACTGGCCCGAGCCCGCAGGGAGTGGGAACTTTGCGGTCCAACCCGAGGGCGCGTGTATGACCGCCCCGTTGACTGGTTGCCAATTAGGGATACCTCCGGGGTCTAGCCCGAGTCGCTCACAGAGCCTCAGCGCTAGCACTGTCAAGCCGTCACCACAGCACTTATCCCTGGGAAAGGTGGCCTTGTCGATTAGCACCACAGAGCGGCCGGCCCCGGCGAGCAAAGTGGCTGCAGCCGACCCAGCAGGTCCTCCACCGACTACCGCGACGTCGACTTCCATCAGAACAGCTTCAACTCGTTGGACTCGATACCGCGCAGGTCGTCATAGTTGACCTCCAGCCATTCGATGTTGCGATCATCAGCCAACACCCTCGCCTGAAGCCTGACCTCCTGGGCCACGAGCATTCCACGTACCGGTCTGAGCATCGGATCTCTGTTGAGGAAGTCCAGGTATCGGGTTAGTTGCTCGACGCCGTCGATCTCGCCTCGGCGCTTTACCTCTATTGCCACAGCGACGCCATCACCATCACGACACAACAAGTCAACGGGGCCAATGGCTGTTGGGAACTCCCGCCGGACGAGGCGTAGGTCGTCGGCTATGAAGGCGGGGTCGGCTGCTAGTAGTTCCTGGAGGTGGGCCTCTACGCCGTCCTTTTGGAGACCTGGGTCGTCGCCGAGTGTGTGTTCTGTGTCGCTTAACACTTCGAGGAGGGTGATTGTGAGGACCTCACCCTTCGGGTTGCGTACAACCCAGCAGCCCTCTTCATCAGTCAGCGTGTTTGGAGCAGTCATCCAGTTGAGCGGTTTGTAGGCACCACCGTCGGCATGTATCGAGACACAACCGTCGGCCTTCACCATTAGTAGACGGATGGCTTCCGGGAGGTGGGCGGTGAGGCGTCCGTCGTAGTCGACGGTGCAACGGGCGATGACGAGGCGCACTGAATCTCAGGGGACGGTTGGATAGGAGGTGCCGGAGGTGGAGGCCAGCACGGCATCGGCTAGTTCGGTTCGACAGATCACCAGGTCGGGTAGGTACGGGTCGGCGTGGTTATAGGTGAGGGGTGACCCGTTAAGGCGCGAAGTGTGCAGGCCACGGGAGGCCGCCACAGCCACCGGTGCACAATTGTCCCATTCGAACTGGCCACCGGAGTGAACGTACACATCGGCCTCGTCACGGAGTACGGCCATAGCCTTTGCCCCAGCGGAGCCCATTTCTACCAGAGTGCCTCCGAGCGCTTCGGCCACGGCTAGAGCCTCAGCCGGTGGACGGGTGCGGCTAACGGCGATCCTTGGCCGGTCCGGAACCTTTGGCAATGAGACCTCTTCCACCGATGGCCCCGTTGCAAACGTCATCTCCAGAGCCGGCAGGGCCACCGCCCCCACCGTTGGCAGCCCATCCTCGGCTAGGGCAACATGTACCGCCCAGTCCGTCCGTGGTGGCTCTCCGAACTCACGGGTCCCGTCTAGGGGGTCGATAATCCAGACCCTTCCAGCCCCGGAGCGGTCTGGGTGGGTTCCGTGAGCAGCGCCTTCTTCTGAAAGCACAGCATCACTGGGCCTCTCGGCAGCCAGCGACTCCATGAGGAAATCATGAGCCAACCGGTCGCCCCAGCCACGCATCTCCTGCACCGTTGCTCCTTCGTCCACCAATCGGGCACGTATCTCACATAGGAGGCTTCCAGCACGCGTGGCTAGGACCTCTGCCAGCAAGTGGTCATCGGGTGTGGCCATCCGGGTATGTCTCTTTCTGGGTAATGGGGGTGGTGTGATTGAAGCAGGTGGTGTTGGTGTTGTCGGCAATACGCTCTAGGAACGATTATCGCCCGTCTACCGGGGATTCCATGACAGTTACCCCTACCTCCTACGAACTCAGTCACCTCGGGTACCTCGAGGCTGAAGCGATCCACGTCTTCCGTGAGGTGGCTGCTGAGTTCGAACGCCCCTGCCTGTTGTTCTCGGGAGGCAAGGACTCGATTGTCATGTTGTGTCTGGCGACCAAGGCGTTTGCGCCGGCCCGCCTTCCGTTCCCGGTGATGCACGTCGACACCGGCCACAACTTCCCTGAAGTGATCGAGTTCCGTGACCGCTGCGTGGCCGATGTTGGCGCCCGCCTCGTCGTGGCCTCGGTTCAGCAGTCCATTGACGAGGGAAGGGTGGCCGAAGAGATTGGTCCCAGGGCCAGCCGTAACCAACTGCAGACCACGACGCTACTGGATGCCATCACAGAGCACGGCTTTGACTCTCTGTTCGGTGGAGCCCGTCGTGATGAGGAGAAGGCCCGGGCCAAAGAGAGGGTGTTCTCGTTTCGCGACGAGTTCGGACAGTGGGATCCCAAGAATCAGAGACCCGAGATATGGAGCCTCTACAACGGTCGTATTCGAAGGGGCGAGCACATCAGGGTGTTCCCAATTTCCAACTGGACGGAGCTTGATATCTGGCAGTACATCCAGCGAGAGGATTTGGAGATCCCGGCCGTCTACTACGCCCATGACAGGCCAGTGTTTGAACGCGACGGCATGCTCCTAGCGGAGAGCGCGCACATCTCGCTGCTCCCTGGCGAAGAGGTCACCAGCCGACGAGTGCGCTACCGCACAGTCGGCGACATGAGCTGCACCGGCGCCGTGGAGTCGGCGGCTACCACGATCGATCAGGTCATAGAGGAGGTGTCGGTCACCCGGCTGACCGAGCGGGGAGCGACCCGTGCCGACGACCGCATATCTGAGGCCGCCATGGAGGACCGCAAAAAGGAGGGGTATTTCTAGTGGAACTGCTCCGCTTCGCCACCGCCGGCAGCGTCGACGACGGGAAATCCACACTCATTGGCCGTCTCCTCTATGACGCCAAGGCCATTTTCCAGGACCAGTTGGAGTCCGTTGAGCGTACTTCGCTGCAAATGGGCAACGAATACACCAACCTTGCACTGTTGACCGACGGGCTAAGAGCCGAGCGCGAACAGGGCATCACCATCGACGTGGCCTATCGCTACTTCGCTACACCCCGGCGCAAGTTCATAATCGCTGACACCCCTGGCCATATCCAGTACACGCGCAACATGGTTACGGGTGCCTCAACAGCCGACCTGGCTCTTGTGCTTGTCGATGTTCGAAAGGGCGTGGTCGAACAATCCCGTAGGCACGCCTTCCTGGCATCGCTGCTGCGCATCCCACACCTGGTCGTGTGTGTAAACAAGATGGATCTAGTCGATTTCGATCAGGATGCCTACGAAAAGGTCAAGGCTGAGTTCCGCGATTTCGCAATGAAGTTGGATATCAGTGACCTGACTTTCATCCCGGTGTCTGCGCTTCACGGCGACAACATCGTGGAGCGCTCACCGAACACTCCCTGGTACGAGGGAACCTCACTGTTGCACCACCTTGAGGAGGTACACATTGCCAGCGACCGGAACCTCATAGATGCCCGGTTCCCCGTCCAGTACGTGATTCGCCCCCAGACCGATGAACATCACGACTACCGCGGCTATGCGGGCACCGTTGTGGGTGGCGTGTTCAAGCCTGGTGACGAGGTCATGGTGCTGCCCAGCGGGTTCACCACGACTATCGAGTCCGTGGGTTCCGGTTCTTCCAAGGGCGTTGTCCCAGTTGACGAGGCCTTCGAACCCATGTCTGTCACCATCTGCCTTAGCGACAACCTGGATGTGTCTCGCGGTGACATGATCTGTCGACCCAATAACCAGCCGTCCTCCGGTCAAGATATCGACGCAATGGTCTGCTGGATGTCCGAGGTCTCCTCCCTGACATCCAGCATGAAGCTGGCGATCAAACACACGACCCGTTCGGCACGGGCAATGGTCACTGACCTCAAGTACAGACTCGACATCGACACCCTCCACCGCGATGAGGCGGCTACCTCGTTGGGCCTCAACGAGATTGGACGCGTGTTGCTGCGGTGCACCCAACCACTCTTCTTCGACGAGTACCGCCGTAACCGCTCCACGGGCAGTTTCGTGCTGATTGACGAGGCAACAAACGCCACGGTCGCTGCAGGGATGATCTTGGGTGGAGGCAGTTGAGGTGGGTGCCAGATGACCGATCAAAGCCCCGACGTTGTCTGGCAACCGGGCCTCATCGAGCGAGCCGAGCGCTGGGAATCTACGGATCAGCGGGGGGCCACGGTCTGGTTCACGGGCCTATCGGGCTCTGGTAAGTCCACTGTCGCCGCTGCGGTCGAGCGTCTGTTGGTCGCAGACGGTAGGGCCGCCTACATGTTGGACGGTGACAACATCAGGCACGGGCTCTCAGGTGACCTGGGGTTCACCGATGAGGATCGTGGCGAGAACATGCGTCGTGTCGCCGAGGTAGCTCGGTTGTTTGCCGACTCCGGAACGGTCGCATTGGTGGCCCTGATCAGCCCCTATCGAGCCGGTAGGCAGAAGGCTCGCGCCATCCACGAGGCAGCGGGCCTCAGGTTTCTGGAGGTGTTTGTTGACACCCCGCTCGAGGTTTGTGAGGAGCGTGACGCGAAGGGTTTTTATGCCCTAGCCCGTGCTGGCGAGATGCCTGGTTTCACTGGTGTCGATGCCCCCTTTGAACGGCCGGAGGCCCCCAACTTGGTACTCACCCCTGAAGATGGCCCAGCGGTGGCCGCGGCAACAAGGGTGTTGGACCTGCTGGCATAGGGCTCTGGCCGGAGTCATTCCTCAGCCGTTTCCGGAGTGCCTTCCCAGTTCAGTCGCCGCTTCTACGGCGGCACGCACTTCGTCCTCTTCGGCACCAGCGGCCACCAGTCGCGCAATCCTCTCCTCGACGTCGGCCAACAGGTCATCGTCCCACGAAGCCACATGCGCTGCAGCCGGCACCAACATGCCGACCAGCAACAGGGCTAGGGCTCCGGTGGCACCTACGAATCCAAAAACGATGGCAGCGTCGATGCTGTCAGCAATTGATGTGATGATCATCCCGGCTATCCCCACAACACAGAACACCAGGCCGACACCCCTCACAAGCGAGGGGGCAACGATCCTGGTATGGGCCTCGGCAGTACTCACCTCAAGACCCCTCAGTTCCGAACCAACGGCTTGTAGCGCACACGGTGCGGCTGTGTATCGGCACCCAGTTCCTTCTTTCGGACCGCTTCGTAGTCACTGAAGTTGCCCTCGAACCACCGAACTTGGGAATCACCCTCGAAGGCAAGGACGTGGGTGGCCACGCGGTCGAGGAACCAGCGGTCGTGACTGATGATGACAGCACAGCCAGGGTAGCTTTCCAGGCCTGATTCGAGAGCTCGAAGGGTGTCGACATCTAGGTCGTTGGTGGGCTCGTCCAGGAGCAGGAGATTGGCTCCGCTCTTGAGAACCTTGGCAAGGTGCACGCGGTTGCGCTCTCCACCTGAGAGGTCACCCACCTTCTTTTGCTGGTCGGAACCTTTGAAGTTGAATGAAGCAACGTATGCCCTGCCATTTACCTCTCGCCTGCCGACCTGCAGGAACTCCCTGTCATCTGTTATCTCCTGGTAAACGGTCCGCTCAGAGTCAAGGGAGTCGCGTGACTGGTCGACGTAGCCGATCTCGACTGTCGATCCAATGCAGATATCCCCTGAGTCAGGGGTGGTCATCGTGTCGCCTGTGGCCTCCGAAGCCGCTACCAGCATCCGAAACAGGGTGGTCTTACCGGCTCCATTTCCGCCGATCACCCCCACGATGCCCGCAGGAGGCAACGAAAAGGAGAGATCGTCAATGAGCAGGCGGTCACCAAACCCCTTGGAGAGGTGGCTGACTTGGATCACCTGGTCGCCAAGGCGCTGGTTCGCAGGAATCTCAATCTGGAGTTCCCGGTCTCGCCGTTCGGCTTCAGCGGCTTCGGCCACTAGGCGGTCGTAGGCAGCCAGCCTGGCCCTTCCCTTGGCTTGACGGGCCTTGGGTGCCATGCGGACCCACTCCAACTCCCGATCCAGCGTGCGCCGGCGGGTCGAGTCAGTCTTGTGTTCGGCATCTAGGCGGGTTCGCTTTTGCTCCAACCAACCGGAGTAGTTGCCTTTATACGGGATGCCCCTGCCATGGTCCAACTCCAGTATCCAGCCTGCAACGTTGTCGAGGAAGTAGCGGTCGTGGGTTATGGCAACCACTGTTCCGGCGTAATCACGGAGTGTGCGCTCCAACCAGGCGACGGATTCAGCATCTAGGTGGTTGGTGGGCTCATCCAACAACAACAGGTCGGGTCTGGAGAGCAGCAGGCGGCAGAGTGCGACGCGTCGTCGTTCTCCACCCGACAGCGTGGTCACATTGGCCTCGCCGGGTGGCAGGCGCAGTGCATCCATCGCGATTTCGATGTTGCGTTGCAGGTCCCACGCACCGGCAGCCTCGATTTGTTTCTCCAAACTGGCTTGGTTCTCGCCCAATTTCTCGAAGTCGGCATCGGGCTCACCCCAGCCGGCCAGGACCTTTTCGTATTGGGCCAACAGACCGGCTACCTCGCCAACGCCCTCCATCACATTTCCCTGGACGTCCATGGACTCATCTAGGGATGGCTCTTGCTCAAGCAGGCCGACAGTGAACCCGTCTGTGAGGCGAGCCTCACCGGTGAAGCTGCCGTCCAGTCCCGCCATGATCCGGAGCAGGGTCGACTTGCCGGCACCGTTGGAACCCAGCACGCCGATCTTGGCTCCCGGGTAGAAGGCAAGAGTGATGTCTTTTAACACGTCCCGGTCGGGCGGGTGGAACCGTCCGACCTTGTGCATGGTGAAGATGAACTGGGCGCTCATGGCGGCTGAGGCTACCGGCGACAGAGGGTTCGTTCCGTGGTCGTCAGACACCTCCGAACGGCCCTACGATCCCCACTGTGATCAGGGCAGTCCTTTTCGACTTCGGTGGGGTGTTGACCACCAGCCCCTTTGAGGCATTTGCCTCCTACGAGGTTGAGGCTGGGCTACCGCCGGGCACGATCAGGCTCTTGAATTCCACAAATCCAGATACCAACGCCTGGGCGGCCTTCGAGCGCAGGGAAGTTGGGACAGACGAGTTTTGCCAGCTCTTCGAGGCCGAGGCAGATGCACTCGGTCTGCAGGTCGATGCCGAGAGGGTCCTTGCCGGTCTTCGGGGTGACTTGAGGCCAACCATGATTGAGGCTCTGCGTCGCTGCTCAGCGGAATTTTCGACAGCTTTGTTGACTAACAACGTCGAGCCGATGGCTGATGGTGACATGGTCCCGGAGTTCACCGAGGTGGTTGAGATGTTTGACGTAGTTGTGGAGTCAAGTGTGGTCGGCTGTCGCAAACCCGAGCAGCGCTTCTATGAGATTGCCTGTGAACGACTTGGGGTTGAGGCCTCAGAGTGCGTCTTCCTTGACGACTTGGGAGTGAACCTCAAGCCGGCCCGAGCAATGGGTATGGCCACCATCAAGGTTGAAGATCCGGATGCGGCAATCACCGAGTTGTCAGCTGCCGTCGGGCTGGCACTGGACTGAGTCGGCCTCACTAAGCAGTACCGTCGGCCCTGATGCGTATCGCTACTTGGAACGTCAACTCCCTGAAGGCCCGGATCTCAAGGGTCGAGGCCTGGATCGGGGCTGTGCGCCCCGACGTGCTCTGCATCCAAGAGACCAAGATGACTGACGAGGCGTTCCCACACTCTGCCTTTGAAGCACTCGGCTACGAGTCTGCGCACAACGGCGAAGGCCGCTGGAACGGGGTGGCCATCATCTCCCGCATCGGCCTCAAAGACGTTCGTGCTGGGTTCGCCGATGGTCGCGACGACCCCGACCCCGACGCCCGCATCCTCTGGGCTACCTGTGCCGGTGTGCGGGTCGCTTCCTGTTACGTACCAAACGGCAGGGAGGTGGGCCATGACCACTACCACTACAAGCTGGACTGGCTGGGTCGCCTGAGCGATGACCTTGTTGCCAACACCGACCCTGCAACAGACCAGGTAGTCGTGGTGGGTGACTTCAATGTGGCCCCTGACGATCGAGATGTCTGGAGCCCAGCTGCATTCGAAGGCTCAACCCATGTGACCGGACCCGAGCGCGACGCCATCAGGCGCCTGATCAGTCTTGGCTTGGTGGACGTGTTCAGGGAGCGTTTTGATGAGGCCGGGCTGTACTCCTGGTGGGACTATCGAGCCGGGGCCTTCTACAAGAAGCAGGGAATGCGCATTGACTTGGTCCTGGCCTCTCGACGTGCCACCAAGGCACTCGACTTCGTTCTCATCGATCGAAACGAGCGCAAAGGTGAGAAGCCCAGCGACCATGCACCGGTCGTAGCTGATTTCTCCATGGACTGAGTGTCTGAGACCATTACACACCCATCACAGCCCCCTTCGGATGGTTTGATTCTCGCCGGCCTGCGCGAGGTGTGCCTCGTGTTGCCGGGGGTTGAGGAGCGCGTCAACCACGGGATGCCGACATTTGGCATTGTGGGTAGGCGGGCCTTCGCCAACCTCCATGAGAACCAGTTCGATGGCAGGTCGACGCTCTGGTTCAAGGCTGCTCCAGGGGTTCAGGATGAACTCGTGGAACAGGAGTCAGATCGTTTCTTTGTTCCGCCCTACCTGGGTCCGCGTGGTTGGGTGGGTTTGCGCCTTGACGTGGATCTGGACTGGCAGGAGGTAGCCGGAATGGTCGAGGAGGCATGGAGGTTGACTGCCCCAAAACGACTCATCGCAGAGTTGGACGGTTAGTTCGGGTTCAGTCCAGGCCGGCCAGTACCGCTAGTAGTTCATTGCCGTAGCGGTCCACCTTGACCGGTCCGATCCCGGGGATGGAAAGCAGTTCTGCTGGAGTGGTTGGCAGCATCTCGAGGATTGCCTCGAGTGTGGCATCGGAGAACACCACGAAAGCGGGCACGTTGGCTGCCTTTGCCGTTGCCAGTCGCCAGGCCTTCAATGCGGCGACATCAGGGTTTTCGGGTGGTGACGGTCGACGGGTGTGTGAGCGTGCCGCCTTTGCACGACGGCCCTGGTCGTGGTGGTCCAGTGGCCTGTCCAGGGCCGTAATGGCAGCTTCGATGTCGACTAGCCAGGGTGACGGTGACCTCTTGGAGGTGCGGGTTCCAAAGGTGCGCTCAGCTGCCCAGGAGCAGTGCAGCGTCTCCTCGGCGCGAGTGAGGGCCACGTATAGGAGACGGCGTTCCTCGGCCAGGGCATTCGGATCGTGGGCATGGCCGATTGGTACCAGGCCGTTTTCTAGGCCGGCAATGTGCACAGTCGGCCACTCCAGTCCCTTGGCTCCGTGGAAAGTGACGACCTCGACGGCATCGGTGGAGTCGTCGATCTCGTTACCTGCGATTTTGTGGACCCACGTGGTGAAATCAGCAGGAGTTCCCGTTGGGTCAAGGGTGAGAAATTCATCGCGCAGGTATCGCAGTTCAGCAAAGGCTGCCTCCCGTTCAGCGTTGCTGTGGTCAGCCACCTGGTTGGAGGTGTCGGACCCTGCTCTTGGTAGGAAGTCATCGAACTGTTTGGCGAGGGATCCCCCGCTTGTCTTCGCCATCAAACTCAGTGCACTCTTCACATCTGGCTGGTCCTTGATGCCGCTTCCAGAACGTGTCCGGATGGGGATGCCTGCGTCCTTGAGGGCAGCGGCCACTTTTCCGGTCTGGGCGTTAGTGCGTACCAGGACCGCCTGTTGTGACCAGGGCCGGTTGGCCCCATGCGAGTCCCTCACCCTTTGGGCGATGGCTTCGGCTTCTTTCTTGTCATCGGGATAGGAGTTGACGGTGGGGGTGGGCCCGCTTGGCTTGTTGGCTTCCATGGGTTCGTGGCCGGCCAGTGCCGCGGCAGCCGTGCGGAGGACCTGTGGAGTGCTCCGGTAGTTCTGGCGGAGTTCCAGGACCGTGCCATCGCGGAAGTGGGTATCGAACCGGCGAAGGTGGTCGGCGTCGGCACCATTCCAGCCGTAGATGGCCTGGTCGGGGTCTCCCACCACACACAGGTCCTGACGGCCGCCTAGCCAGGCGTCAAGCAGGGAGAACTGCAGCGGGTTGACGTCTTGGAACTCATCGACGTACAGGTGTCGAAAGCGCCACCTCTGGGCATCGGCGAACAGCTTGGACTTCCTTCCATCGCCTGTGAGGGCACGTCTGCAGTCGTCCAACAGGTCGTCGAAGTCGACCATTTTCTTCTGCGACTTCTCATCCTCGTACTTCCTGAAGATTTCCGCGATGACTGTGAGGGCTAGTGGTGGATTCCGGCCAGCCTCTTCTGCTGCAGCCGCGTATCTTTCCGGAGCTACTCGTCGGGCCTTGGCCCACCCGATTTCGCTGACCACGTCCTTAACATCGGTGGTGCGTCTGTCGCGTGGTACGTGTTTGGTGATCAGGTCTGACCTGCGGTCAAGTAATTGCGGTTCGGGAATGTCGTTGTCTTTCCACCAGATCCGCAGTTGTGCGTAGGCGACCGAGTGGAAGGTTCCAGCCGCAACTTGGTCACGGAGACCCAGGATGCGCAGCCGAGAGCGCAGTTCAGCGGCGGCCTTGCGGGTGAAGGTAAGGGCTAGAACACGACGAGGGTCGCTGCGGCCGGTCAGGGAGCGCCAGGCGATCCGGCGGGTGAGTACACGGGTCTTGCCGGATCCCGCTCCAGCATGGATGGCAAGGGGAGTCGTATCTGTGGTCACAGCGTTCGCCTGCGCCTCATCTAGGCCGTTCAGCAGCGCATCGGCTGCTGTTGAGGTCTCGGGCCCATCGGTTAGCACTTCGAGCTCCGACGTCGGTGAGGGCATGACCGCACCCTACCCACAGGAGGTGACGGCATTCCCCGGGAGATGTCGGTCCCTGTAGTGCACCGTCAGATGGCAGTTCGTTCCATTGGAACGTGGGGGAGTCCCTCATCATCGAAGTCCGGTCCGGTCCTCTCATAGCCCAGCGACCGGTACCAGTCCTCGAGGTGCGCCTGGGCGTGGAGGGTTATTCGTCCTGGAGTGGACCCGTGAACATGGTCGATGAGCCTCCTAGCTAGGCCCTGGCTCCTGTGTGCCTGGTCGGTTACGACCCTGCCGATTCTGTGTTTTCCGTCATCCTCAGCCAGGACCCGTAGGTAAGAGACGACGCCTCCGGCCCCGTCGACGAAGACGTGCCGGGTGCCGTCCTCGGAGTCGCGATCGTCGGGGTCGGTGTAGACAATGTCTTGTTCGACCACAAAGACCACTGCGCGTAACCGCATAATCGAGTAGAGGGTTGATGTGTCGAGTTCGCTGAATTTGCAGTCTCTGATGGTCCTCACAAGGGCGACGGTACCCGCCCCCCGGGGCTAGGAAGTCCCGCCCGGCTTGCCCAACGACTGCTGGCATCCGATGATGGCTGTGTGAGCACTGCCAAACTGCCGACCGGAATACACCTTTGCTATGAATCGTTCGGCGACGCCAACGCACCCATGATCTTGTTGATGCACGGTCTTGGTAGCCAGTTGCTGCTCTGGGAGGAGGGCTTTTGTGAGTGCTTGGCGGCCACTGGCTTTCGGGTAGTTCGCTACGACCACCGGGACAGTGGCTTGTCTACGATGGTCGAGGACGGTGATTCATACACCCTTGCTGACATGGCTGCTGATGCCGTTGGCCTTCTCGACCACCTAGGTGCCAAAAGTGCCCACATCGTGGGATTCTCCCTCGGGGGGATGATTGCCCAGACCTTTGCCATCGAATATCCGGACCGGACCCGCAGCCTGGTCTCGATGGGTTCCAACACGGGCAACCTCGAATTCGGCGTGCCCTCTAGTGAGATACTCGTCGCCCTGGTGGCATCCGCACCCGATGCACCAGGGGAACGGGTTGAAAAGGACTTGGCTGACCGTCGGCTCTGGGCCAGTCCCGAATGGCATGACGACGACCATGCCCTAGCTACGTTCACCCGCTACGCGGCTCGCTCTATCCAGTCCAGTGATGCCTTCAACCGGCAGTTCGCCGCGGGCTCTGGCAACAGGGAGGAGGCCCTCAAGACCCTGAACGTGCCGACGTGTGTGGTCCATGGAACTGCAGACACCCTTATTCCAATGAGTGGCGGTCAGAGGACGGCAGCGATCGTGCCGGGCGCAGTCATCGTACTAATCGAAGGCTGGGGCCATGACTTGCCAGCAGGTGCCTGGCCCCACCTAGTCGATGCCATCTCCACACATGCACTGAACGTTGAGGCTGCGCTGTCGGGTTGTACGACAACTGGGGGTTCCAATGGGAGCTCTTGATGGTGTCCTGGTTCTGGAACTGGCCGGAATCGGCCCTGGACCATTTTGCGGAATGATGCTGGCCGACATGGGTGCCGAGGTAGTGCGCATCGACCGAGCCAGCGCAGTGCGGGGGGGTGACCCGGCTGTGCCACCGGTGACGGTCAACGACCGTGGGAGGCGCAGTGTGGGTGTTGACCTCAAGTCGGCCGAAGGCCTTGAGGTGGCCATGTGCCTTGTTGAAAGGGCCGAGATGGTCTTTGAGGGCTTCCGTCCCGGGGTGGCTGAGCGGCTGGGTATCGGACCCGAGGACTGCAAGGCCCGAAACCCTGCCATCGTGTACGGGAGAATGACAGGTTGGGGCCAGGAGGGCCCCTATTCGCAGGCAGCGGGACACGACATCAACTACATAGCACTGGCTGGTGCACTGGCACACATAGGGAGGGATGACTCGGGGCCCGTACCACCGTTGAACCTAGTGGGGGACTTTGGTGGTGGCGGAATGTACTTGGCATTCGGCATGGTTTGTGCATTGTTGGAGGCCCGCTCATCTGGAGAGGGTCAGGTGGTGGATGCCGCGATGGTGGATGGATCCGCCAGCCTCATGGGCATGTTCCATGGAATGATGGCAACCGGCTTTTGGGACCCGGACAGAGGTAGAAATATGCTTGACACCGGTGCCCATTACTACGACGTGTACGAGTGCTCCGATGGTGGATGGATCTCGATCGGCTCAATCGAGCCGCAGTTCTACGCCGAATTGATCGACAAACTGGGTCTTGATCCAGAGGAGTTCGCAGACCAACACGATCGTTCTAGGTGGCCCGAATTGAAGCAGCGAATCGCCGATGTCGTTGCCACCCGGACCCGCGACGAATGGGATGAGATTCTCCAGGGGAGCGATGTCTGTTACGCGCCCGTTCTGAATGCTCAAGAGGCCATCGAGCATCCACACAATGTTGAGCGTGGGACTTTCGTCGAGGTGGCAGGACTGGTTCAGCCAGGTCCTGCACCGAGGCTGAGCCGCACCCCTGGCGAGGTTCGCCGTCCACCGGCACACCCGGGTCAACACACTGACGAGGTCCTTTCCATGGTCGGCTATGACACCGGCGAGATAGCCGCCCTTAGGTCCTCTGGCGCGGTGGCCTGATCCCAGAGTGTCGGAGTTGGGCATGGAGGGGGAGGCTCCGAGTTCCATCGAAGGCATGATTGTCAGATGTCTCACTCGTTCCTGTTGACCCTGGGCAGCCTCCATGACATCCACGAGGGCGTGGCGTGGGTGATGGTGATGGGTAACGGCATGGCAGGCGCCTGGGCGCTTGCCGCCCACCGTGTCGCGGTCCTGCGCGGGCGCTCTCTTTGGTGGTTCATCGCCCTAGTGCAGTTGTCGATAGTTGCCCAGGTCTCTATCGGGGTGGGCCTAGTAGCGGGCCAGGGGATCGATCCTCCACAGTTCCACTTGTTTTATGGCTTCGTTGCGTTCATCACCGTGGGAATCGTCTACAGCTATAGGCAAAGCATGAGGGCCCACCGTTACCTGCTCTACGGCTTCGCAAGCCTGTTCCTGATGGGGCTTGGAATCCGGGCCATGCTTGTTGGGGCGGGCTGATAGCGCCTCAGGCCGTGAGTCGCCTGCGCAAGTCGGACAACTGGTTGCGCAACTCCTCGGGGAGTTTGTCGCCAATACGGGCGTAGTGCTGTTCGATCAGGTCGGCCTCGCTCTGCCATGCGTCGTTGTCAACAGCCAGTAGGGCGGCCATGTCCCCATCGCTCAGGCCCAGGCCGTCACGGTCTATGGAGTTGGGAGCGGGTACTAGGCCCGTGGCTTTGGCGACCGCTTCACCTGTTCCGTCAATCCTCTCCAGCACCCACTTCAGGATTCTGACATTGTCGCCGAATCCGGGCCACATGAAGTCTCCGTTGGTGTCCTTGCGGAACCAGTTCACCCAGTACATCCGAGGTAGATCTACCGAGTTGGTACTCAACCCCATCTCCAGCCAGTGAGCGAAGTAGTCGCCGATGTTGTAGCCGACGAAGGGGAGCATGGCGAAGGGATCAAAGCGCACCTGGCCCACGGTTCCGGCTGCAGCGGCAGTCTTCTCAGAGCTCATGATCGAACCAAGAAACACCCCGTGTTCCCAACTACGCGCTTCGGTCACGAGAGGGACGTTGGTGGCTCTGCGGCCTCCGAACAGGATCGCCGAGATTGGTACCCCATCCGGATCTTCCCACTCGGGAGCTATGGAGGGGCACTGGGAAGCCGGCGCGGTGAAGCGAGCGTTGGGGTGTGCGGCGCGTGTGTCGCTATCAGGTGTCCAGTGCTCACCCCTCCAGTCGGTCAGTTCGTCGGGCGACTCATCAGTCATGCCCTCCCACCAGACGTCACCATCAGAGGTGGTGGCCACATTCGTATAGATGCAGTTTCCCCAGAGGGTCTTCATGGCGTTGGCATTGGTTTTTAGTGAGGTGCCCGGTGCCACGCCGAAGAAACCGGCTTCTGGATTGATGGCGTAGAGGCGCCCGTCTTTACCAAACTTCATCCAAGCGATGTCGTCGCCGACTGTCTCGACGGTCCAGCCGGGGAGGGTCGGTACGAGCATGGCCATGTTTGTCTTGCCGCACGCTGAAGGGAAGGCAGCTGCTATGTAGTGCTTCTCGCCGTTGGGCGGCGTGATACCGAGGATGAGCATGTGTTCAGCCAGCCACCCACCGTCACGGGCCATGGTGGACGCGATCCGCAGGGCGAAGCACTTCTTCCCGAGGAGGGCGTTACCCCCGTAGCCGGATCCATACGACCAGATTTCTCTGGTTTCTGGGAAGTGGGAGATGTACTTGTTGTCGGCGTCACATGGCCACGGGACGTCTTGGATCCCTTCAGACAGCGGGAAGCCAACCGAGTGCACACAGGGGACGAACGGGTCGTCACCTAGGGAGTCGAGAACTGCTTGGCCCATGCGGGTCATTGTCCGCATGTTCACGACCACGTAGGGAGAGTCGGTTAGCTGTACGCCGATGTGAGCGATGGGTGAGCCAAGAGGGCCCATGCTGAAAGGAACTACGTACATTGTGCGGCCCTGCATGGCGCCTGTGTACAGCGCCAGCATCTTGGCCTTTAAGTCATCAGGATCGCACCAGTTGTTAGTGGGGCCGGCGTCTCCAGGATCGGTGGTGGCGATGTAGGTACGGTCCTCGACCCTGGCCACGTCAGCTGGGTCGGAAAGAGCGAGGTAGCTGTTCTCCCTGAGGTCGTCATTGAGACGTTTGAAAGTACCCACCTTGACAAGCTCGCTAGCCAGTCTGTCGTATTCGGCCTCAGAGCCGTCACACCAGTGGATCTGGTCGGGTGAGAGGATCTCCTGCCAATGGGAGATCCATTGGATCAGTTGGCGATTACCGGTTGGTGCCATGCAATCCCATTGCTATACGGATGGAGCGCCAATTGCCACACGACCAGGTGTGACACCTGTCCGTTGCTATCAAGACAAGTCGGGTGTGCCCATGTCGACCTCGGAGCCGAGGGATAGGCCACTTGCTCGGCCGTCGCGATCAAGGTCGAAGACGACCCGCTGGCCCTGTCGGAGCATGCGAAAGATCGATCCCTCCAGAGCATCATCAGCTAGGTCGAATTCAGCCAGATCGGACTCGCGGACCACGATCCCGTCCCCTGTGCCCGGGTCGTAGGACTTGATCACACCTTGCACAGCGTCTCCATTTGCCTGTCTGGGGACGATTCAGGCCCGCTCGGCAGACCGGTGGGCGGCCTTAGTGACCTTGCCTGCCTTTATGCAACCAGTGCAGACGTCTATTCGCCGAGTGGTCTTGCCAACTACCGCACGCACACGCTGGATGTTGGGGTTCCAGCGGCGGTTGGTCCGCCGATGGGAGTGGCTTAGGGATTTGCCGAACCAGGGCTTCTTGCCACAGATCTCACAGACGGACGCCATCACACACCTTGGTCTTCTCGTCGGCCTCATGGGCCGGTAGCGGAACTGTAGAAGCGTACGGTCAAAAACCCAGTGTCTCCAACCCTTGCCACCTCACGTACCGGGATCTGACTGCCCGTGCCGCGCTGTTGGTTACGCTCGTGGACCGTGACGATCCTCTCCCTGGACGCTGGCTCCCTTCGTTCGACCATGCATGGGTTTGCTGATGTCCTGTCGAGCCACCGTGAGGTCCTCAATCTCCTGAATGTCTATCCGGTCCCAGACGGGGACACCGGCACCAACATGTACATGACAGTTGAATCGGTGGTGGCCGGGCTGGACCAACTCGAAGATGGCTCAGACATGGCAACGGTTGCCGGCGCAATCTCGCACGGCTCTCTGATGGGTGCCCGCGGGAACTCCGGCGTCATCCTCTCGCAGATCCTTCGCGGCCTCATGGAGGTGATGAGTGGCTCTGGTGGCGACCATGGCCCTGTGGACGGCCGAGTGTTGGCCGACGGCTTGGCCAGTGCCTCGGCCGCCGCCTATACGGCGGTCATGAGACCCGTCGAGGGGACGATCCTGACTGTGGTCCGAGAGTCGTCAACTGCAGCGCTCAGTGCTGCTGAGGCGGGTGGCGACCTCCTCTCTGTCGCTGCGACAGCACGTGCAGCAGGTGGCGAGTCCCTCGAGCGGACACCTGAACTCCTTCCTGTACTGGCCGAGGCTGGGGTGGTCGATGCGGGGGGGAGCGGTTACCTGCTCTTGTTGGATGCCCTGTTGACGGTGATCGATGGCCGACCACTACCGGATCCGCCCGAGGTCTCCGGCCCGGGCGGTGGGTTTTCAGCCGAGTCTCACCCATCCGTACAGGAAGGCACCAGGTACGAGGTGATGTACTTCTTGGATGCCCCTGATGAGAGTGTCCCGGGGTTCAAGGAGGAGTGGGACTCCCTCGGTGACTCGATCGTGGTGGTGGGTGGTGATGGAATCTGGAACTGCCACGTCCACACCGATGAAATCGGTGCAGCCATTGAGGCCGGAATCGCTGTGGGTCGTCCACACCGGATACGGGTCACAGACCTCTACGAGGAGGTTGAGGAGCAGGCGTGGGTTCGTGACAACATCGATGATGGAGGGCCGACTGATCCTGTTGACTGTGCCGTTGTTGCCGTGGCCAACGGTGAGGGGCTGCGTCAGATCTTTAGGTCCTTGGGTGTGCGCAGGGTCGTCCTTGGTGGACAGTCGATGAACCCGTCAACCACCGACCTGCTCGAGGCGGTCGAAGCCGTGCCAGCAGACCAGGTCGTCCTGCTCCCCAACAACGGCAACATCATTCCGGTTGCTGAGCAGGTTGACGGCCAGACTGACAAGACGGTGAGGGTTGTCCCGACCCGCGGGGTAACGGAGGGCTTCGCCTCGCTCCTCGAATACGACCCGCGTGGGACAGCAGACGGCAATGCTGCAGCAATGGCAACGGCTGCATCATCGGTCCTGGCTGGAGAGGTCACCGTGGCTGTACGCGATGCTGCCAGTGACGCTGGTGCCATCAGCGAGGGAGACCACCTGGGCCTTTCTGGTGGAAAGGTGAGGGTCATTGCCGATTCCCTCTTTGCTGTAACGACCGGCCTCCTCGACGCTGTGCTGACAGATGAGCACGAACTTGTGACCCTCATCGAAGGTGTTGATGCCGACGAGGCTACGACGGCATCCGTCGTCTCTTGGCTCGAAGTCGGACACCCCGATATCGAGGTCGAGACCCATGTCGGCGGACAACCCCTCTATCCCTACTACTTGGGAATCGAGTAGGGGGCCGAAGGCGTGGCCGGCAACGGCGTAACCCTCAGGGAACTGCGCGATCGGCCTGTCACTGACTTGAACGGTGTAAGTGACAAGAGAGCGAAGGCCCTGGCAAAGGTCGACGTGCACTCCGTGCTGGACATGCTCTGCTATTACCCGCGCAGGTACCTGGACAGGAGCAGAGAGGCCACAATTTCAGCTCTTCCGGTGGGAGAGGAGGGGATGGTCCTAATAAGGGTCACCTCCGTGTCGGCGCGCCGCACCCGGAATCGGCGATCGCTTGTTGAGGTGAAGGTTGAAGACGATACGGGGTCGCTCCGCCTCATCTTCTTCAACCAGCCATGGAGGGAACGACAACTGTCGGTTGGAACTGAGGCAGTGGTGTTCGGAAAAGTTGACCAGTACCAGGGCCACGACCAGATGGCGAACCCGGTGGTGGATCTGGTGGGTGACCGAACGGGCAGGATCGTCGCTGTCTACCCCCAGTCCGAGGCAGCTGGTCTCCACACCTGGGAGTTTGACTCCATGGCAGCCGAGGCGCTACGGAGGGTGACTAAGGGCCGTGGTTTCGCCGATCCGGTACCTGGCGAGGTTCTTGATTCATACCGCCTTGTTGGCCGCTCAGACGCCTTCAGGGGCATTCACCGTCCTGCATCCATGAAAGAGGTGGCCGAGGCGAGGAGGCGGCTCGTGTTCGACGAGTTACTCCGCATCCAACTCGAGCTTGTCCAACGCAAGGTCGAGCTGGAGTACACCACGGAGGGGCTTGTCCACAACATCAACGGTGAACTGGTTAGAGCGTTCCATGGAGTCCTGAGGTTCTCGCTGACGGATGCCCAGATCCGAACGATTGACGAGATCGGTGCCGACCTCTTCCAGCCCCGCCCCATGCACAGGCTCCTTCAGGGTGATGTCGGATCTGGAAAGACCGTTGTAGCCGTCACAGCCATGCTGGCTGCTGTGCAGGGTGGCCACCAGGGAGCGCTGATGGCCCCAACAGGGGTGTTGGCCGAACAACACCACCTGGGCGTGACCGAACTACTCACCGATCTCATGGTTCCAGATCCGACGACCCTCCTCGGACACAGACCCCTCAAGGTCGACCTTCTAACCGGCAGGACCTCGGCACCCGAGCGGAGGCGAATCACCACTGAACTATCCGAAGGCCGCGTGGACCTCCTCATCGGCACGCATGCACTCATCCAGGAGGGCCTTGAGTTCAACTCGCTGGGTGTTGTCGTGATTGACGAGCAGCACCGGTTCGGTGTCGAACAGCGTGCGGCGTTACGCGAAAAGAATGCCGACGGAACGGTTCCTGACGTCCTAGTCATGACAGCGACACCGATTCCCAGGACAGCCGCCATGACCGTCTATGGAGACCTTGATGTTTCGGTACTAGACGAGATGCCTCCTGGACGGACACCCATCACCACCTCCTGGGTGGAAGAGGCAAACGAGGAGGTCTGGCAGGCAGTCAGGTCCGAGGTTGCGGCCGGGTTTCAAGCCTACGTGGTGTGCCCCCTTGTCGAGGAGTCCGAGACCCTCGAGGCTCGGTCTGCTGAGGAGACCTTTGCTGAGCTATCGGGCGGACCGCTGGCCAACCTTCGGTTAGGCCTACTCCATGGACGGGTTGGCACCGCCGAACGGGAGGATGCAATGAGTCGTTTCCGTCAGGGAGACCTTGATGTGATGGTCGCCACTACGGTCATTGAGGTCGGCGTGGATGTACCGAACGCTACGGTCATGGTCGTGCTTGATGCGGCTCGCTTCGGTATCGCGCAGTTGCACCAACTCAGGGGCCGGGTCGGTCGTGGATCGGCTGCAAGCAGATGCATCTTGGTCGGCGAGGCACCAACTTCCGATTCCGAGGAGAGGCTGAGGGCCCTGGTTCGCAGCACAAACGGCTTCGAGTTGGCTGAGGTTGACCTGGATTTGCGGGGCGAGGGAACGATCATGGGTGAACGCCAGAAGGGTCGCAACGACTTACGCCTTGCGTCCCTGCGCCGCGACCGGGAGTGGGTAGAGGTGGCCCGCGAGGTGGCGGTGCATTTGGTGGGCGACGGTACCGGCCTAGTTGGGCATCCCTGCCTAGCAGACGAGGTGGCACTTTTCTTGGGGGAGGCTGAGTCGGACTTCCTCCTCAAGTCCTGAGAGTGACTGGTCTACTGGTCGCTACAGGTCCGGTTCGTCGGTCTCATCGGGCATGACGATGTCCCAGCGGTCCATACAGAGTTCACATCTGTAGGCGACCGAGTCGCCCGGTTCCAACTCATGGTCCGGATGGCCAAGCAGGTGGCACGTTCCGCCACAGTCCACACAGATGATGTTGGCAGGGGCTTGCACGGGTGGAATAGTAGTGGTCCGGCGCGACCGCCTACGAGAGAGTCGGCACCATACTGGGCCAATGAGAGTTGTTGCGGGAACCGCCGGAGGACGACGCCTAGTTGGCCCTACCGGGCCTGGACTGCGCCCGACCAGTGACAGGGTCAAAGAATCCATGTTCAACGCCCTCTACAGCCTCGGCGCCATCGATACTGCTGTGGTACTGGACCTGTTCGCCGGAACCGGGGCTCTCGGGATCGAGGCACTTTCGCGTGGGGCCAAACGGGCGGTATTCGTGGAGAACTCCCAGTCTGGGGCGCACTTGGTGCGCCAGAACCTCGCCACTTGCGGCCTGGAGGACCGGGCTGAGGTAATCGTGGCTGACGGACCTACATGGGTCCGTTCCGACCAGACTGAGTGGGATCTCGTGCTATTGGACCCACCGTATGACTTCGATTCATGGCCTGGCCTGCTCAACTCTATGGAGACTGTCCCACCGGGTTCGGTGGTGATGGTCGAATCCGACCACCAGTTTGACCCCGGCCCACGGTGGCATGTCGAGTCCACCCGTCGCCACGGGAGTACCGTAGTGATGCTGATGAGGTCAGCACCCGAAACCAACCAACAAACCCGACCGACTGGGAGCCACCACCAGTGACCCGAGTCCTCTATCCTGGATCCTTTGACCCCGTCCACAACGGCCACGTCGAGATGGTTGAGACGTCGGCGCGGTTGTTTGATGAGGTGGTTGTAGCCGCCCTCATCAACCCGGCGAAGGGTGATGGCCTCTTTGGCCTTGAGGAGCGAATGGCTCTCCTCGACAAGTGCTTCGATCACCTTTCCAACGTGACGACCACTTCTTTTGATGGCCTCGTAGTAGACCTTGCGGCTGGGGTTGGGGCCGATTTCATTATCAAGGGCCTGCGGGCCGTATCCGACTTTGAGAGTGAGCTCCAGATGGCTCAGATGAATTCGGCAATTTCGGGGGTCGAGACACTCTTCCTCCCTACGGCTTCAAAAAGCTCATTTCTGGCCTCAAGGCTCATTCGAGAAGTAGCACGCCTCGGCGGTGACGTTTCCACCATGGTTCCAAGTGCCGTTTCAGAGCACCTGATAGACCGGTACTCGTCATGACTGATCAGCCTTCACAGGCACCTCAAACATCCGAGACCTTCCAGCCACCCGCGTCGGTTGCCCCGGACCCCTATAGGCCCCCTCAGGTCGAGGCCATTCTCAGGCAGGTTCGCGATCTGGTTGCATCGGCCCGCCCGATGCCCCTTTCAACCTCGTCCATGATCAACAAGGACGAATTGTTGAACGTGCTTGATGAAGCCGTTGCACGCCTCCCCGATGAACTAAGAGCTGCCCGCTGGTTGCTGAAAGAACGCGAGGAGTTTCTGGCAAAGGTCCGCGGTGAGGGTGACGACATCCTGGAACTGGCCAGGTCCAGAGCCGAGCGTCTTGTCCAGCGCACAGAGGTCGTGAGGACAGCTGAACAGCGTGCCCGGCAACTACTGGAGACAGCTCGTGAAGAGGCGCGCAGGATGCGGCGTGAGACTGAGGACTACTGCGACCAGAAGCTCGGAAGCTTCGAAACCCTCCTCACCAGCACCAGGGACGCCATCGCTAGCGGTCGCCGTCGTCTGCAGGAGACCGTGTTGGACCGTGATCGCGAGAGCCGGGAAGAGGAGGCCCGGGCCACCGAGGAGGAGGCCACCCGCTCTAAGCCCAGTTCTGTTTTTTTCGACCAGGATCAGGAAGACGACGAGCTCGGCTGACACCGGTCAGGCCGCGACTTCCTGGTTCCAGTGCCGCCGTGACCCGGGACCTTCTCCTTCCCCTCGATGCCCTTAGGCGCCATCACGGTGTCATTAGGGAAGTTGGTGTTCAAGTGACACTCGATGACCTGGCAATCGGTACTGTTGAGGTAATCGATGGTCGGGTCGACCTCTCGTTGCTGCTCGAGGTACGGGGTGACGAGATTGCGGTGTCTGGAGTGCTGCGAGCCGATTGGACCGGTGAGTGCCGACGCTGCCTTGACTCGGTGTCAGGACACCTGGATCTGGAGATAAACGAGGTTTGCGTACCTGATCGTCCTGACAGCGAGGGGAACCCCCCTGACACGGGAGATGTCTACCTTCTGTCGGGAGAGAACTTGGACTTGGAGCCGATAGCGCGAGATGCCGTGCTACTAGCGTTGCCGCTGTCTCCCCTCTGCGGCGACCAATGCGAAGGTCCCGACGCAGAACGGTATCCAGCCGGCGATCTGACCAACATCGCCTCTGACGAACAGCCCTCCATGGATCCGCGGTGGGCGGTACTCGACATCCTCCGGGAAGGTGCAGACGGAGAGGGCAACGAGCAGCAATCTGATCCCGAGAGTTTGTCGTAATCGAAAGGACTGACCTGGTTCCGGTGCGGGTTACGCGGTCGTCCCGCTAGCCTTGCGGAGTCGTTGGGACAGCACCTTGCTCACCCTGATGCCCAGTTCAGACCACCGATTACCTCCGAGGAACCGACGATGGCCGTTCCCAAGAAGAAAACCTCAAAGGCCAAGGGCCGTAGTCGCAAAGCCGCTGCTTGGACTCTTGACACGGCATCGCGTAGTGCATGCGACCGATGTGGTGCCACTAAGCGACCCCATCGGGTCTGCGGAAATTGCGGCTGGTATGCCGGACGCCAGGCAGTTGACGTCGACTGACGGCAATACGGCCATTCCCCTGTGACTCATCATCTGTCAACAGGGTCGTGATGCTTCCCATCGCCGTAGATGCAATGGGAGGAGACAATGCTCCGGCCGAGATCGTGGTCGGCGCCCGCCTTGCTGTCGACGAGGGCACACCAGTCTTGCTGGTGGGTCGTTCCGAAGAAATGGGCGACACCGGCGACATTCCGATTCTTGAGGCCTCTGAGGTTATTGCCATGGATGCCGAGCCAGGCTCCAGCGTGCGTCGAATGAAGGACTCCTCTCTGGTCAGGGCTGCCGAAGCGGTTCGTGACGGTACTGCCTCAGCGATGGTTAGTGCTGGAAACACGGGTGCCACCATGGCAAGTGCCCTGCTCCGCATGGGCCGCATAAAGGGCGTATCTCGTCCTGCCATAGCCACCCTTCTACCGGCTCCTGGCACAACCCCGACAGTGCTATTAGACGCCGGTGCAAACTCCGAGTGCAGCCCGGATTGGCTTGTGCAGTTCGGCCAGATGGGTGCAGTTTTTGCTACAGACCGTCTTGGGATACGGGAACCCCGTGTTGCGCTGTTATCCATTGGTGAGGAACCCGGTAAGGGCAATCCTCTTGTAAAGGAGGCCTACGAAGCCCTGGAGGCTGTCGAGTTGGCACAGGGCGTGTTCATTGGGAACGTCGAGGGCAGGGACCTGTTGACCGATGCGGTCGATGTGGTTGTCACTGATGGGTTTACCGGAAACGTGACATTGAAGACTCTGGAGGGCAGCATGAAGACCCTCATTACAGCCCTGTTCGCCAGCATGTCTGACAGGCCCGAGGCACTGGAGGCGGCCGATGTACTGGCACCCGAGTTCGATGCTCTTTACCGGCAGTTCCACCCCGACACCTACGGCGGAGCCATACTCCTGGGCGTGCGGGGTGTATGTATCATCAGCCACGGCTCCACCGGTGCAACGGCGATGAAGAACGCGATTGGTATTGCTGCGGAAATGGTTGAGGCTGAGGTGGTTGACCACCTGACGACGGCTGTGGGTAGTGCCGACTGAGTTCAGTTCAGACATCCAGGTGTTTTCAATCATTTTCATGTTGTTTCAATCAGTGCTCGCCAGGCCTGCTGGCCCGGTAGGCTTGCCACGGCCGCGTAAGAGGCATAGGGCGCGAGGAGTCTCAGGTGCCAGCAGAAACCCATGTTGAAGGCACCCCGTTGGGGCGCGACGAGATCCTCGGAGTCATCCGGGAGCGGCTAGCTGACATCCTTGAGATTGAGCCGACCGCGATCAGTGAAGGCGCCTCTTTCGCCGAAGACCTAAATGCCGACTCCCTAGCACTCATAGAACTGGTCGAGGCCCTTGAAGAGGAACTGGGTGAGCGTTCGGTTGGCTTTCGGTTCGACGATGATGACCTCGAAGACCTCAGGTCTGTACGTGACGCCGTCGACTATGTCGTCTCCCGCCTCGGCTGAGAACCTGGTCGTCGGTCAGCCGATCAGTGAGCAGCTCGATGGGGGCGCCGCTGGCGAGGCAATCGACGCCTTCCAGGGCGCCATCGGACACCGGTTTGCTAATGCCAGACTTCTGACGGCTGCGCTCACCCACCGTTCATGGTGCGCAGAGTATGGAGGTGAGTCGAACGAACGCCTCGAGTTCCTTGGTGATGCCGTACTCGGCCTCGCCGTAACGGACACGGTGTTTCGTTCCCGACCTGACCACGACGAGGGCGACCTCGCAAAGATCAGGTCAGCGGTGGTCAGCGAGGATGCCCTGGCCGCTGCTGCGCGCTCTATGGGTCTAGGAGGGGTTTTACGGCTTGGCCGTGGCGAGGCTGCCTCGGGTGGTAGTGACAAGTCCTCGATCCTGTGTGACGCAATGGAGGCGGTTGTCGGAGCGGTGTTCCTCGATGCTGGCCACGCCTGTTCGATTGAGGTTGTTCACAAACTGCTGGCCGAACCGATCAGAGCTGCTTCGCTTCGCCCGGGCGATAATGATTTCAAGACCCGTCTCCAAGAAATGGCGGCACGTAGTTCCGGTGAGGTCCCCCGCTACCTCCTCACATCCGAGGGCCCGGAACATGACACGAGGTTCGAGGCGGTCGTCAAGGTGGGAGGAATGACATTCGGCCCAGGCTGTGGAACGTCCAAGAAGCGAGCGGAACAAGCGGCGGCAAGGATGGCGTGCGCAGCCCTCGACGACAAAAACAACTCGACAATCGAAACAACCGGAGATAAGTCGTGACAGTTGATTATGAGTTGCCCGAGATCGAGACTATTCGGCGTGACCTGGACCGCGAGATTGGCGGCCGTAAGGTCAAGTCTGCCGAGGCGGCGTCGATGGCTGTTCTTGGGCGGTACCGCAACCGAAAGTCATTCACTTCAAGCTTGACGGGTCGGAAGTTGACCTCGGTTAGGCGAGTGGGCCTTCACCTCGCCATAGGGCTTGACGGTGATGACCTGCTAGTGATCCAGATGGGATCGGGATCGTCTCTGCGACGTCATTCTGGCCGGGACACCGTGCTTCCAGGAACTGAGTTGATCATTACTTTCACCCAGGGAGGCCAAGTTCGCCTTGTCGATTCCGAAGGGGGGTCCGAGGCATTCGTCGTTGCTGCCACAGAGTTGACGGCCGAGGTCCCGGGCTTGGCGGAGCTCGGCATTGACCCTGTCGGAGAACCCGTTCCGCTGAATGTTTTCGCTGGGCAGGTGCTAGGTCGCGACATGGAATTGAAGGCCCTGCTTACTGATGACTCGGTGATTGTCGGACTGGGTGACATCTATAGCGACGAGGTGCTGTTCCACGCCGGCCTCCGTTACGACCGGGGGAGCACCACTCTGTCGAGTCAGGAGGTTCGCCGTCTCTACCGGGCTCTTATAGAGACGGTCCATGATGCCATTAAGTACAGAGGCACGGACATCGACTCCAGACCGTTCGTCGATGTTTTCGGTGAATCGGGAGACTTCGGGCCTCATCTGGCCGTCTACGAACGGGCAGGTGAACTAAGCCCGAGGAGCCGGGCACCGATCCAGCGCATCAAGTTGAAGGGCCGCTGGGTTTACCACTGCGACACTCAGGTCTAACGCCCACTCCTAGGGGGGGGCGCACCTCCCATCCCATCCCACTCGCCTAGGGTGGTCAAATGGGGAATAACACCGGTGTGATTCAGGCGCTGTAAGGTCTCGACGGTGTTCCTGAAGAGTCTGACCATCAAGGGCTTCAAGTCCTTTGCCGACCCAGCCACGCTTGACATGGAGCCGGGTGTCACGGTTGTCGTCGGTCCCAACGGCAGTGGAAAGTCCAACGTCGTAGATGCAATTGCATGGGTGCTCGGTGCTCAGGCGCCAAGTGCGGTCAGGTCTCAGAAGATGGATGATGTCATCTTCGCCGGTACTGCCACCAGGCCGGCTCTGGGCCGGGCAGAAGTGGCGCTGACAATCGATAACGGTTCCGGTCTGTTGCCAGTCGAGTTCTCCGAGGTCACAATCAGCCGCACTCTGTTTCGTAACGGTGACAGCGACTATGCCATCAACGGTGCACCCTGTCGGCTACTCGATATTCAGGAATTGCTTTCCGACGTGGGCGTTGGGCGTCAGCAACACGTCATTATTTCACAAGGCCAGATTGATGCCGTCCTAAACGCCCGCCCCGAGGACCGTCGGGCAATAATTGAGGACGCCGCCGGCATCCTTAAGTACCGGAAACGCAAGGAGAAAGCCGAGCGTCGCCTCCGGTCCACTGAAGCGAACGTGGACCGCTTGGGTGACTTGATGCGCGAGGTCAGGCGCCAACTCCGCCCCCTCGAGAGACAGGCTGATGCCGCCCGACGCCACGGTGACCTCCTCGGCGAACTCACGGCGTTGCGGCTTCATCGTTCTGGCCGAGAGCTTGCCGGTCTAAGACGACAAGCCGTGGATGAGGCCAGCCGTAGGACCGATCTGGCGGAAGGCGAAGCCCGACACACCACCTCCTTGAGCCGCCTCGATGCTGAGGTGGTGGTTGCTGAGACCGAGTTGGCGTCGCGAGGTGGTGAGGACCTGGGTGACCGACTGGCACGCTTTGAGGCACTACGCGAACGTGGCCGAGGCATGCGGGCCCTTCTGGCCGAGCGTTTGCGAGGCATCGAACGGGATCGTGGGCTGTTCATCTCCCAGCAGGTTGTTGTTGGCCTTGAAGCAGAACTGGTCCGTGCTAGGGCTGAACTCGAGGGTCTTGATCTTGAAGCAGAGGCGTTGGTGCCAGAGGCGGAACAGCTGGCCATCGCCGAGACTGAGCTCGCAGCCGATCGGGTGGCCTTTGAGATCGACTGGGCTGATGGCATTCCGGCACTCGGGGGGCATGCCGCCGAGGTGAGGGGAGAGTTGGGGGTTCTGCGGGCCGCTGTTGACCACACGGTCGCTGAGCGGAAGCGCTTTGACAGTCGGCTGAGAGCTGCTGTCGAATCAGAGGAAAGCCTGAGCGCGGAATCCGAGAGATTGCGCACCGACCTGTCTGTCGGCACTACTTCGGAGGAACCGCTGGTAGAGGCAATGGCTGAACTCGAGAAGAGCGCGGGCAGTGCTTCTCGGGACCGAAACGCGGCGTGGGAACGTGTAATGACCACCGAAGCAGACTTGCGGACCACCAGGGCCCGAGTCGAGGCCCTCGCCCTCGCCCTCGACGAGGCCAGATGTCGTGCTGGTGTGGCTCACCTGTCCGAGGTGGAGGGAGTATTGGGAACACTGCTCGATCTAGTTGAGGTAGACGAGGGCTATGAGGCAGCCTTTGAAGCGGCCGCCGGCGAGGCTCTCGATGCTGTGGTCGTTGACGGTGTCGATCGAGCACGCGAGGCGATTGGAGCGTTGCGAGGCGGGAGGTTCTCGGCAGCTGTGCTCTCTCTGCACACACGCGTCGAGAGGCGTCCTTTACCCAGATTCGGGGAGCCAGTGCGTCTCCATGTCCGTGCCCGCCAGCCCGACGTAGAGAGTCTTCTCGACAGCCTCCTTGGTCACGCCGTGATCGTCACCGGCGGTACCGATGCTGCGGTTGATGCCGCGCTCGATCACCCTGAGGCCGTCGTGGTGACAACAGACGGAGATCGCTTCAGCCCATCAGGATGGCGTGTCGGCACCATCGGTGGAGGCGCCACCGGGGCAGCTCTTGTTGAGGCAGAGTCCCGACTGGTCACCGCCGAACTGGCACATTCGCAGGCCACAGTCGCCTTCGACCAAGCGGAACAGACCGCAGTCAGCCTGGATGACGAGGTGGTGCGTCGCTCACGAGAACTGGACGAACACGACGACCGATTCGCTGCTGCCACAGATTCCCTGGCCCGGATTCGAGCCGAGCAGCGAAACCTAGGTGCTGAGACCGAAGCTCTACGCAGTCGAATAGGTGAGTTGGACCAGAGGCTTGCAGACGAGGCAGCCCGTGTCGCTGACCTGGAGACACGACTACCCGCCCTCGAGAAGGCCGAAGAGGCCTCCCTTGAGGCTGGTCGGCGGATGGCATCTCTTCGTGGCGAGCTTGAAGAACGTGCGGCAGGTGTCGGTGTCAGGCGAACCGAACACGAGGTTCGGACAGCTGACGTGACAGCCCGGTCAACTCTTGTCCGTTCAAGGGTGGACGAGTTGGCCGGCCGCCTCACCCACCTCGTAGATGAGAGGGCCGAGGCAGCTGATCACAGCGACGACCTGGACAGACGTGAGGTGGCCACAAATCGGCTCATCGACGCCATCGACGCACGTATGGCCACGGCCGATGAACGCCTAGAGTCGCTGCGGGATCACCGTCGCTTGCAGTCTGAGCGGGTCCAGAGCATCGCAGCTCGTCTGGATGATCTGAGAAAGGACCGCACGACAGCCGAAACAGCCCTCCGTGGTGCTCGTGAGAATCTTTCTAGGCTTGAGATTGAGAGAGCCGAGACACGGCTTCGTCTCGAGAACCTGACAGCTGCTATCAGATCCGAGTTCGACATGGAACCCGATTCCGTCTTGGACTCGCCCTGCCCCGAACTTCCTGATGGCGTGGGTGTCGGGGCGAGGGTCATCGAGTTGGAACGGGAACTCAAGTTGATGGGGCCCATCAACCCCTTGGCCCTTGAGGAGTTTGACTCTCTTGAGGAGCGCAGGTCGTTTCTCCAGGAGCAGTTGGATGACATAAGGGCCACGCGCAAGGAACTACGCAAGGTGATCCGGTCGGTGGACGAGGAGATCGTTAGTGTTTTCGCCGCTGCCTTCGCCGAAGTCTCGATGCACTTCACAGAGTTGTTCGATCAACTCTTCCCTGGCGGGCAGGGGCGCCTGAGGTTGATTAACCCCGACAACCTGCTTGAGACAGGCCTGGACATCGAGGCACGTCCGTCTGGCAAGAACGTGAAGAAGTTGTCGCTGCTTTCCGGCGGAGAGAGGTCGCTCACGGCGCTGGCTTTTCTCTTCGCCGTGTTCCGCAGCCGGCCTTCCCCGTTCTACGTGATGGATGAGGTTGAGGCCGCCCTTGATGACGTGAACCTCCACCGCTTCTTGGGACTGGTCGACCGCTTTCGCGATGATGCCCAGCTGCTCATTGTCAGCCACCAGAAGCGGACGATGGAGGCCGCCGACTGTTTGTATGGAGTCTCGATGGCTCCGGGTGGGTCATCCAAGGTCGTGAGTGAGCGCATCGCTGCCAGCCGTGTACTGAACCGGACAGGTGCCCTGGCCACTGGCTGACGACGGCGCCGGGAGTCACCACCTGACGGGGACCACACCGCCCATCGCTGTACCGTCGTGTTGTGCGCATCCTGCTCGTCGACGACGAGGCCGACTTGGTCGACGCCATCGCCCGTGGCCTGCGTCGGAACGGCTACGCCGTAGACATGGCCCTAAATGGCGAAGAGGCCCTTGCCAAGGCCTCTTGGATCCCCTACGACCTGATCTGCCTGGACATCACCATGCCCGGCATGGACGGTTTCGAAGTCTGTCGGTCCCTCCGCGAGAGCCCTCCCGAGGGCGTAGCACCGAGAATCCTGATGTTGACTGCTCGTGACACTGTCGAGGAGCGCATTCGGGGGCTCGACGTGGGGGCCGACGACTACCTGGTGAAGCCGTTTGCCTTTGATGAACTCGCCGCGCGGGTCAGGTCCCTTCTGCGTCGCGATCCAGGTCGAACAGGATCGGTCCTTGAGGTTGGGGCCCTTCGCCTAGACACAGCGACCCACGAGGTGGCACATGATGGTCGCAGCCTGGACCTGACGGCAAAGGAGTTTGCCCTGCTCCGCTACTTCATGTCGCGCCCCGGTGAGGTCATATCCCAAGAGGACCTACTCGACCATGTGTGGGATGAGCATGCTGATCCTTTCACCAATACCGTCCGGGTGACTGTGGGGACCCTTCGCCGCAAGTTGTCAGTGGAAGATGAACCGCCCCTCATCGACACGATCGTGGGAAGCGGCTACCGACTGGTTGTCGATGGAGGAAGAATATGAAACCGGCCGGCGGGGTCGGCCTTGCGGCTCACAAATTGAGTCGTCTGGGCAGCATCCGTATCCGTCTGGCGCTGCTTTATTCGATCCTTCTATTTGGTCTGGCTGCGATCGTCGTGGGAGGTATTTACCTGAGCCTGTCTCGGGCACTCTCCGACGAACCGGTTTCCAGAGACGTCAGGTATGGGGACATGATCATCGACGCGGGGGCGTCCTACGTTGAATCAGAAGGTGATGACCAATCGGCTGCCGGGCGACTAACAGCATTCGAAGAGGAAGTGAACCACCGTGCTCTGGATCGACTTCGCACCTACTCAGTCACTGCCCTTGCCGCCCTTCTCCTTGGAAGCTTCGTCGTCGGGTGGTATGTGGCTGGCCTAGTCCTGAGACCGATCGGGAGAATCTCGTTGGTGGCTAGGGAGATTTCGGCCACCGACCTGTCGCGTCGCATAGACCTCGGTGGCCCTGCAGACGAATTGCGTGACATGGCAGACACCTTCGACGAGATGCTCGGTCGACTAGACGTCGCCTTTGAGAGCCAGCGCAGGTTCGTTCAGGAAGCATCCCACGAACTCCGAAACCCACTGGCGGTCCTGCGGGCGAACCTTGATGTGGTCATGGCCGACTCCAAAGCCGACACCGATGATTTTCGTGCAGCAGGCGAGGTGGCTGGTAGGGCCGCTGCACGCATGTCGGCATTGGTGGATGACCTCCTCCTCTACGCCCATCACGAACGGACCGATTCCAGACTGGAGCCGGTGGATGCTTCGAATCTCGTCGAAGAAACTGTCGAGGACTTCGGTGCAGCCGCCTCGGAAGCCGGCGTGGCAATCCAGCATGAGATCGCCCATGAACTGCCGGTGGTTGGAGACCCGGTTGCTCTGCGACGTGCCCTGGCGAACCTTCTCAGCAACGCGATCCGCGTCTCGGACCCAACCGGGAGGGTAAGAGTCACCGCTGGCCAGGATTCTGAGATGGTCTGGATGTCGGTACTAGATGACGGCCCTGGGCTCAGCCCCGAGGATCAAGAGCGGGTGTTCCAGCGGTTCTGGCGTGGTGACAGGGCCTCGGCCCGAGAAGCCGGACGGTCAGGATTGGGCCTGGCAATCGTCAGGCAGATCGCCGAGGCGCACGGGGGCCAGGTGACGTTGCGCTCAACAGTGGGCGTTGGTTCGACCTTCACCATTTGGTTGCCGAGATTCGTTGACGACTGATTCGTTAGTTTCGCAACGGATGGGGAAAGGAGGGCTGCCGGGAAGAACGTGGAGGAAATCACGCGTAGGCGTTGGCCCACCCGTGGCCTAGGTTCAAGACGTGATGGAAGATAGAGGGATGGGTGAACAGGAGCCGTTGGTGGCTGAAACAAGCTTAGATCCGGAGGTATCCGATGGTCCTGACCCAAAGGTGGAGGTAGGTGGGGGAGCGGCGGCTACTTCAGGGGTCCTGCGCTCGTTCGGAGTTGCAGCGTTGGTTTTGGTGTTGTTTGTTGGTGGGATCCTGACTGGTTGGCTTGTTCGTGGCCCTGAAACCGGCGGGTTGGCAGTCCAGGTTTCCGAGGGCGGTGATGGTTCGGCCACCGAGACGGTCGTGGCAGCACTCGTAGATGAGTTGGTTGCAAGGTCAGAGGCACTTACACCCGCTGAGGTAAGGGACCTCGTGGGCCGCCTTGTCGAGCAGTCGGGTTCTATGACCGAGGCCGAGGTCGAGGTTCTAGTCGAAGCGATGGTCTACGAGTCTGCGAGCCAGTTTGCGGGCCTGTCTGCCGACGAGGTCCAAATGCTCGTCGAGACTCTCATTGTCGAGTCAGCCAGTATGTCAGCTGCCGACACCGAGTCCCTTGTCGACCGCCTGTTCGCCGAGGCACGTGTGAGAGATGGCGGTCCCGAACCGGTAGTGGCAGTTGCCGAGGCGCTGACTCCATCGGTTGTTTTGGTAACCGAACCTGACGTGGGCCAGGGGTCAGGCATATCACTTGACGATCTGGGGCATGTGGTCACCAATGCTCACGTGGTGGGCGAGGCGACCGAAGTCGTGGTGACCCTTCCAAGCGGAAAGCGCGTCGATGGGACCGTATTGGGAGCTGATATCCGTCGCGACGTGGCCGTTGTGCTGCTCTCGGAGATGGATGAGAGCATCAGACCGGCTGTGTTCGCTTTGAGTGACGACCTCCGGGTCGGCCAGACAGCTGTCGCAGTCGGTAGCCCGTTCGACCTGAACCGGACCGTTACCGCTGGGATCGTGAGTGCCCTTGGCAGGGTGGTGCCGTCCTACGGCTGCCAGATTGGAGGCGATGCCAGTGCTCTTTGCGCAGGTGTGGCGATGATCCAGACCGACGCCCCGATCAACCCGGGCAACTCGGGTGGACCCCTAGCTGACCGTAAGGGGCGCGTGATCGGAATGAATACATCCATCCGAACTGATGGGTTCTTGACTGCCAACATCGGCGTCGGTTTTGCCCTTCCTAGTGACACGGTTCTGTTAGTGGCGAATCGACTCTTGGCAGGTGAGCCCGTGGGTACCGCCTGGCTCGGGATTCGGGGAGAGTCCCTGACCGATGGTCGAGCGGGTGCCTCAATCGTTGAGGTCACTGATGGTTCTCCTGCGAGCATCGCTGGCCTCATGGAGGGAGATCTGATCGTCAGTTCTGATGGGCGTCCGATTGACACAATGGATGCTCTGAGAGCTGACATCCAGTTGCGTCTACCCGATATGACGGTCACACTCGGGTTCCTGCGCGACGGGGAGTTGTTGAGCGCCATCGTCGAGTTGGGAGCCCTGGACGAGTACCTCGGTACCGGTGTGGCCGCCGAAGAAGAGGAAGCTGAGTAGGTCTTTCCAAAACGTTCTCACCGGTAGGCTGCGCCGGCCATGAGCGTCCGCTCCAGATTGGGCAAAGCCCGCAACGCATTTGCCGAACAACTTCGGGCTGTTAGGTCCGTGTCCACGATCGATGCTTCGACCTGGAATGCCCTTGAGGAGGCTCTCATCCTCTCCGATCTTGGTGTGTCGACAACTGCTGACGTCATAGCCTCCGTTCGCCAGGAAGCTGAAGCAAGAGTGGTGGACGAGCCAGACATCGTTCTTGACCTCGTGCGGGCGGAGCTCGTGGCACGTTTGGGCTCGATTGATCGAAGTCTTTCCCGTGACGGAGATCCGGCTGTCTGGTTGTTCGTCGGTGTTAACGGGGTCGGTAAGACAACCACGGTTGGCAAGCTGGGCCGTATGGAGGTGGACACTGGTACAAGGGTCGTGCTAGCCGCTGGGGATACCTATCGTGCCGCCGCAGCCGACCAACTGGTCATGTGGGGGGACAGGGTAGGAGCACCGGTAGTCAGAGGAGCTGAAGGTGCTGACCCCAGTTCTGTTGTCTTTGACACCATTGAGCATGCCGCTGCGGTTGATGCTGAACTCGTGTTGGTCGATACGGCCGGGCGTGTCCATACACAAGGCAATCTGATGGATGAACTGAGCAAGGTGAGGAGGGTGGCCGAAAAGGGAGTTGGCACGGTGACTGAGACGTTGTTGGTGGTCGATGCGACAACTGGGCAGAACGGTCTTGTCCAGGCCCGTCGCTTTATGGAGGCAGCCGATGTCACCGGGGTGGTGCTCACCAAGTTGGACGGATCTGCTCGCGGTGGAATAGTCATCGCCGTGCAGGAGGAGTTGGGCATTCCGGTGAAGATGGTGGGTGTCGGCGAGGGGCCTGATGACCTCGTGCGGTTTGATCCTGCGGAGTTCGTGGATGCCCTGTTCAAGTTTGAAACCGACATGGAGACATGACGTGTTCGAAGGGCTAACCAGTCGATTCGAGGGGATCATCCGTAGTGCCAAGAGTCGCGGGCGGCTGGGGGTCGAAGAGGTAGAAGACCTCCTGGGCGAGATTCGGTTGGCTCTACTCGAAGCTGACGTCCACCTCGATGTGGTCAAGGTATTCCTTGAGAAGATCAGGGAGAGAGCTCTCGGGGCCGAGTTGAGTGGGGTGCTGAATCCCGGCCAACAGGTGGTGAAGATCGTTCTTGAGGAACTCACCCTCATTCTTGGTGGTGAGACAATGAAGTTCACCTACGCATCTAAACCACCCACAGTGGTGCTCCTGGCGGGATTGCAGGGTTCCGGAAAGACGACCACAGCAGCCAAGTTGGCCCGTTGGTTCAAGGCAAGGGGTCGTAACCCAATACTGGTCGGTACCGACCTTCAACGACCTGCAGCCGTTGCCCAGTTGCAGACGCTCGGCGAGCGGATCGGCGTACCGGTTTTCAGTCAACCGACGGATCCAGTGGCGGTGGCTGTGGCGGGTCGAGACGAAGCGGCCCGTTTGGGCCGTGACGTGGTGCTCTTTGATACAGCGGGACGCCTAGCGGTCGACGACGAGTTGATGGAAGAGATCGGTGAGATCTCAGCAGCGGTGCAACCGGACCACACGCTACTCGTGGTGGATTCAATGATGGGCCAGGATTCCGTGAACGTGGCCAGGGCATTTCACGACCGCTTGAATCTGAATGCGGTGGTTCTTACCAAACTCGACAGTGATGCCCGGGGTGGTGCTGCACTCTCGGTCCGGGAGGTGGTCGGCTGTCCCATCGCGTTTGTATCTACAGGCGAGGCCCTCTCAGATCTTGATGTTTTTCACCCAGACCGGATAGCTAGTCGGATTCTCGGGATGGGTGATGTGGAAACCCTCATCGAGCAAGTCGAGACGACCTATGAAAGGGACCGGGCCGAGGAGGCGGCTGCCCGGATGCTTGAGGGTCGGTTCACCCTCGATGACTTCCTTGAGCAGATCCACCAACTCAGGAAGATGGGGCCACTCAGTTCTGTCATGAAGATGGTTCCGGGGATGTCCCAACAGGTGGATGACTTCGATGGGGCTCTCGAAGAGGGCAAGATCGACCGCCTGGAGGGGATCATCAATTCGATGACGCGGGCTGAGAGAGTGGACCCGGATTTGATAGGTGGCTCTCGTCGGACCCGAATAGCAGCCGGGAGTGGGACCCAACCATCAGATGTGACTCAACTCATCAAGCAGTTTCGGGAGATGCGCAAGATGATGAAGAAGATGGGCGGGAAGGGTCCTGGAAGCCGCTCCTCGAGACGCAAGGGCAAGGAGCGTAGGGGTGGGGGTTACTCGCCCGATAGGTCCACCGGATCTGATCGCCCAGATGGGAGGAGCCTCTCACTTCCGGGCTTGGGAGACGAAATCAAGGGTTCCGGAATGGACCTTCTAGGATCCTGACCGGCGAACTGGATCGTCCGGACCTACTGGTGTCGAGGTTTCGTCTTGTCCAAGAGGCTGGAAAATTGATCTGGCCACGGCAGACTGTTCCGACCGATCGGGTGCATCATCGTCGTACCCGGACCTGTTCCGCCAGACCGGTGCGGAGCCGAGACTAGAAGAGAGTGGTATCGAAGTGGCAGTAAAGCTCCGCCTAATGAGGATGGGCAAGAAGAAGCAACCGACCTACAGAGTGGTAGCGGCCGATTCGCGCAAGGCGCGAAACGGCCGGTTCATTGAGGTGGTCGGCTTCTACGACCCCCGACGTGATCCGTCGGTTGTCGAAATCGACAACGACAAGGCCGTCGAGTGGCTCCGTAACGGAGCGCAGCCGACAGAGCGTGTCGAAAAGTTGTTGAAGATCACCGGTGCGTGGGAGACCTTTACCGGAGAGGCCTTTGAGGTGGTAGCCCCAGTCCCGGCAACCCCATCTGAGCCGACAACTGAAGAAGTACCCGATGAGGCGCCAGCTGAGGTGGAGGCGGAAGTGGAAGAGCCTGTAGTAGACGAGGCGCCAGTTGAGGTGGAGGCGGAAGTGGAAGAGCCTGTAGTAGACGAGGC
>PBSS01000010.1 GCA_002726315.1 Acidimicrobiaceae bacterium | reverse complement strand
TGTCGCCGCCGCCGGCACCATAGGTAACGGATACAAAGTCAGGGTGCCTACGAGCGAGTCTGGTTGCCGTCAGTAGCGCACCTCGTCGGGCAGCGGCACCGGCTGGTGGGTAGTACTCGAAGCTGAGCGTCCTACCAGCTGCCAGTCGCTCCGGTACACCCGCCACGTATCCGGAGGATAGAGCTATACCTTTCAACCACCCCACGCTGCTGGGCAATCGTCACGCTGCTGTCACAATTGACTCAGTAGACGAAATCTGGACCAGCCAAGATCCCACGTCGTAGTAGCGGAGGCCATCCTCATGGCCACGGTCAGTCAGGCTGTGGCGCGTTCGGCGGCTTCGACAGTATTGCGAAGCAGCATTGCGACGGTCGTAGGGCCCACCCCACCGAGGCGTGGTGTGATCCAGGAGGCAACCTCACCCACCGACTCGTCGACGTCAGCCAGAAGGTGGTTTCCCTCCCAGGAGATACCACCGCTCACCACCACTGCACCAGGACAGACCATGTCTGGTGTCACGAAGGATGGGATTCCTACAGCAGCCACAACGATGTCGGCAGTCCTCGTTAGGTCCACCAGGTTCGGCACTGCTGAGTGGACAACGGTCACCGCTGCATTCGCACCAGGCGCCTTGGTCGTAAGTAACAGCGCCAGAGGCCTGCCGAGTGTTGGCCCCCTGCCGATGACCACGATGTGCTTCCCGGATACCTCGATCCCGTAGTGGACGAACATGGCCCGGATTCCAGCGGGTGTACACGGAACCGGGCCGTCCTCTTGGAGAACTAGCTTCCCGAGGTTGGTCGGATGGAGACCGTCGGCATCCTTGGCCGGGTCCATCACCGAGAGGGCTGCGTTAAAGTCGAATCCATCAGCAACCGGGTGCTGGATGATGTAGGCGTGTATCCCGGGGTCTGAGTTGAACTGTGCAACTGCCTCGTCGAGGGCAGCGGGAGATGCATCTGCAGCGACGTGGACATTCTGGGATGCCATGCCCACGGCCTCACAGGTTTCGTGCTTCTTACGGACATAACCGGCACTGGCGCCATCATCTCCAACCAGGATGGTTCCAAGACCGGGCATAGTTCCTGTCGCCTTCAGCCGTTCGACACGGATGCGGACGTCTTCGAGGACGGCATCTGCAACGGGGCCACCGGCCAAGAACTCTGCTGACATGAGGCGAAAGGCTACCGGTACCTCAATGCCTGAAGTGCCTCTCGCCAGTGAAGACCATGGCGATTCCGGCCTCGTCGGCGGCAGCTACCACCTCGCCGTCGCGTACAGACCCACCGGGCTGTATCACCGCGGTCGCTCCGGCCTCAGCGGCCGCTTCCAGGCCATCACGGAACGGGAAGAAGGCGTCGCTGGCACATGCTCCACCGACTGCCCTCCCGTCGGCCTTCTGGGCAGCGATCCGACCCGCGTCACGCCGGTTCTGCTGGCCGGCGCCGATCCCCACTGCGCAGAGGTCTTTAACGAGGACAATCGTGTTTGAGGAGACGCGTGCCGCCACCTGCCACGCGAACTCCAAGTCGAACCACTCTGCTTCTGTAGGCGACCTCCGGGTCGGCACGGTCCACTCCGACCTGTCCAGCGAGACGACATCGTTTGTCTGTACTAGTAGGCCACCGTCGACGGTGCGGACCTCATATTCTGACCAGGTAGGAGTTGGTGCCTCCAGGATCCGCAGGTTCTTCCGTTCCTTGAGGTGGGCGAGGGCAGCAGGTTCGTAGGACGGCGCCACGACCACCTCGGTGAACACCTCTGACATCGACTTGGCCATGGCCGTGGTGACCGTGCGGTTGACCGCCACAATCCCTCCAAACGCGGAGACCGGATCGCACTCGTGGGCAGCCACGTAGGCCTCTGCGATGTCTGCTCGAATCGCTGCCCCGCAAGGGTTAGCGTGCTTGATGACCACAGCGGTCGGTTCCCCTCCAAGGCTGTGTACGAGCTGCCACGCGGCCTCGGTGTCAAAGACGTTCAGGTAGGACATGGCCTTACCACCATGGACCTCAGCCCCATCCCACCATCCGGACCGTCCCGCCTGTAGGTAACGGGCACCGACCTGGTGTGGATTCTCGCCGTACCTGAGGTCCTGAACCCTCTCGAGGGCAAGATGAATCGACTCCGGAAGCACCTCACCGGTGATCTCGTCGAACCAGGCCACAATCGCCGCGTCGTAGGCGGCTGTATGAGCAAATGCTCCCCGGGCAAGACGGCGACGTGTGTCGTCACTAAGGACGCCGGTGGAGGACAACTCAGCTAGGACCGGGCCGTAGTCGGCTGGATCGACTACTACGCCGACATGAGCGTGGTTCTTGGCTGCCGCCCGCACCATGGTCGGGCCTCCGATGTCGATCAGTTCGATTGATGGATCCGATGTGAATGGATACAGGTTTGCCACAACGAGGTCGATCGGTGCGATGTCCCTGTGCTCCAGGTCACTCACGTGGTCTGGGTTTGAGCGATCGGCCAGTATCCCACCATGGATGACGGGGTGGAGGGTCTTTACCCGGCCACCCAACATCTCGGGTGCCTGTGTGACTTCGGCAACTTCGGTCACCAGAACCCCTTCTGCTGCAAGGAGCCGAGCCGTGCCTCCACTCGAAACTAGTTCCCAACCGAGTTCAACGAGGCCACGGCCGATATCGACTATCCCGGCCTTGTCATAGACGGAGAGCAGGGCACGTGGATTCACGCATACTCTCCCATCAAGAGTGTCCGGTTCTCAAGGACGGCGCGGATCGTTTCTGGGTAGAGCCGTCGTTCCACCATCTTTATACGTTCATGGAGACTCTCCTCGTCGTCATCGGGCAAGACAGACACGGCCTCTTGGGCAAGAATCGGGCCAGAATCGACCTCAAGAGTCGCTACGTGCACTGTGCAGCCAGTGACCTTGACACCGTGAACCATGGCTTCTGCCACGCTGTGCCACCCGGGGAAGGCCGGCAGGAGCGCCGGGTGGGTATTGAGAATGCGATCGGCAAATTTGTCGTAGGCGGGCTTGGCCAGGATCGTCCCGAACCCAGCCATGGCAATTAGGTCTGTTCCCGCCTTGACTAGGACGTCAACCAGGTCGACGGTGTAGGCGTTACGGTCAAAGTCATCTCCAAAGGAGTCGCGCTCCACAATCCTCGTTGATATTCCCAGGGAAGCTGCCAGGTCCAACGCACCACAGGGTCGATCTGTCACCACTAGGTGCACGGGCAGGCCGGCATCCACGATGGCTTCGAGGATAGAACCGGTTCCGGAAGCCAACACAGCCAAGCGCATTCCAGCGACCGTACCAGCGGCTTGTGGTCGTGAAACCTGCTTAGAGCCCTGCCACGATTCCAGCCATCAGTTCACCCGACTCAGTCGGGTTCAACCCGACTTGAACCCCGGCACTTCGGAGTGCATCCATCTTCGCAGCAGCTGTTCCTTTGCCGCCAGAGACTATGGCTCCGGCATGGCCCATCTTCTTGCCAGGAGGCGCAGTTACTCCGGCAACGTAGCTCGCCACCGGCTTGGTCATCTTGTCTCGAATGAAGGTTGCCGCCTCCTCCTCGGCAGACCCACCAATTTCACCAATCATCATCACGGCCTTCGTCTCGGGATCTTCTTCAAAGGCTTCGAGACAGTCGATGAACGACGTACCGGGCACCGGATCGCCACCGATGCCGACGCAGGTGGTACAACCGATCCCCTTCTGCTTCAGCTCGTAGAGGGCCTGGTATGTGAGGGTCCCCGAACGGCTCACGATTCCGACAGGTCCTCCCGGAAGGGCGATATGGCCAGCTGTGATTCCGATGTTGCACTTCCCCGGTGAGATGATTCCGGGACAGTTGGGGCCCAGCAGCCGAACGTCCGGAAAATCACGGCGCAACCGATTGTAGAACCGGGCCTCGTCGTGCGCGGGCACTCCCTCGGTGACGGACACGATGAACTGAATACCACCCTCGGCTGCCTCGATCACAGCGTCGTGTACGCCGGGTGCCGGAATGAAGATGCATGAGGCGGTTGCACCGGTCTCAGCAACAGCCTCGGAAACCGATGCGAAAATGGGTATTCCATCCACGTCCTGGCCGGCCTTGTGGGGGTTCGTACCTGCCACCACCTGTGTGCCGTATTCCTTGTTGAGCAGCCCGTAGTAACGGCCCTGACTACCGGTCAACCCCTGGTACACAACTCTTGTCGTCTCATCAGCGAAGATGCTCACTGTCCAGCTCCTTTCTGCCTGGCCGCTGCAAGTGCCACGGTACGTTCGGCCGCTTCAAGCATGGTTGGTGCCATCTGTAGAGAGTCAGAGAAGTGGGGCTCTAAGAGCCTGCGTCCCTCTTCGGCATTGGTCCCATCCAACCGAATCACTATGGGCGACTTGATGATTACCCGCTCCAGAGCCTCGATAATCCCGCTTGCGACCACCTCACCCCTGGTGATGCCACCAAAGATGTTGATGAATATGGAACACACTGCCGGGTCGTTGTTGATGACCTCAAGTGCTCCAGCCATCGTGTCGACGTCAGCACCACCGCCGATGTCGAGGAAGTTGGCGGCTGCGCCACCTACCTGGCTGATCACGTCGACTGTGGACATGGCGAGTCCGGCACCATTCGCAATAACTCCCACAGAGCCGTCGAGGCCAACGTACTGGAGCCCGATGGCGTGTGCCGCCGTCTCGCGTTCGTCGCGGTTCTGGGTCTCATCAAACACCGCGTAGTCTTGATGACGGAAAATCGAGTTGCCGTCAAGGGTGACCTTTGCGTCAAGGACGTGCATCTGCCCCTCAGGGGTGAGGATCAGTGGGTTGACCTCGACTAGGTCGGCGTCACCGTCGACATACGCTGTGTAGAGCTTCAGCAGAATGCCGATAGTCCCCTCCACGGCGACTTCAGGTAGACCGGCCTGCCCAACCCAGTCGCGACACTCAGATTCCCCAAGCCCGTCGACCGGATCAATCCAGATCTTGGCGATTGCATCCGGGTTCTCCTCGGCCACCGTCTCGATCTCGACCCCGCCCTCGACCGAGAGCATTCCCAGGTACTTCTTCGCCGATCGATCCAATGTGAAGCTGGCGTAGTACTCCTCAGCGATATCGGAGGCCTTCTCTATCCAGACCCGACCTACCACGTGCCCCTTGATATCCAGGCCCAGAATTGCCGCTGCATGCTCCCTTACGTCATCGATGGTGGCTGCGAACTTGACACCACCCGCCTTACCACGACCACCGGTGTGAACCTGAGCCTTCACCATGACCGGTGTGCCTAGCCTCTCAGCTGCGGCCACTGCCTCGTCAGTTGTGAAGGCGATTTCCCCGGGAGACACTGGCAGGCCATAGTCGGCAAAGAACTGCTTGCCTTGATACTCGAATAAATCCACCTCAGCGGCCTCCTGAATCCGTCGTGATACCCACCTGTCGGCGGGCCGACTCCACCGGCTGCCGAGGTCTCAGGCGATACTAGACAGGTCCTCGCGTTGTCCCACCCGTTGGAACAACGCCCACGGCACACACGACGACCGATAGGAGTAAACCATGACCGACCGCCTCTATCTGCGAGACGCAGACCTCAGGTCATTTCAAGCAACGGTCGTGTCAGTTGAGGACCACATGGTGGAACTGGACCGCACAGCCTTCTACGCCACCAGCGGTGGCCAGCCCCACGACACCGGGCACCTCACATGGGAAACGGGAGCGGCCTCGGTGGTCGACGTCCGTTCAGCCGGTGAACGAGTACTGCACCACCTGGCTGGCCCGGCACCCGGCATCGGCACGGTGATCGTCGGTGAGGTAGACGACGAGCGGCGGCACCAGCTAATGCGAACCCACACGGCCATGCACGTCCTGTGCGGGGTGATCTGGCGTGAATGGCGCCGACCAGTCACGGGTGGAAACATGGAGCCACTCCAGGCCCGGATGGACTTCGAGTTGACTGAGTTGCCACCGGACTTCAAGGAACGAGTCGAGGAGCTGTGTAATTCTGAGTTGGTGGCTGACCGCCCCATTGAGATTTCGTTCCTACCTAGGGATGAGGCCATGCTGGACAGCGACCTGATCAGGACAAAGGTGAACCTGATTCCTGAGTCAGTGACAGAGATCCGGGTAGTCGACATTGTCGGCCTGGACCGTCAAGCCGATGGTGGAACCCACGTGTCGTCGACGGGGCAGGTGGGTCGGCTGGAGGTTGTCAAGACCGAGTCCAAGGGCAAGGGCTTCAAGCGGGTCCGCATCCAGTTGCACGACACCTGACCGATCTGAGGACGGGAAGTAACCTCAGGCAACGTCGAAACCGGCGTCGTCTATCGCCGCAGTCACTGCAGTGTCATCACCACCGGTAACCGTGACGGTCTTGGTGTCGAGGTCAATGATCAGGTCCATAACCCCCTCGACAGAAGCCATCTGGCCCTTGATCGCCTGGACGCAGTGGTCGCAGCTCATATCGGGAACCGAGTAGATGCGCTTCGTTGTCATTTGGCCACCGTCTCCTTTGCCGGGATTGCAATTCGATCTTTTCTGGGATCGCGGTAGCCCGCGAAACGTGTGAGGCGAAGACTGTTGGCAACCACGAATAGGGACGAGAAACCCATGGTGCCTGCGGCAATCATTGGGTTCAACACGCCACTGGCAGCAAGTGGAATCGCTGCGGCATTGTAGGCGAACGCCCAGAACAGGTTTCCCTTGATGGTGCTGAGTGTCCGGCGTGAGAGCGCTATGGCATCGGCCACTGCCCGCAGGTCACCGGTGACGATGGTCAGGTCTGAGGCCTCCATAGCCACATCCGTTCCCGTACCGACCGCGATGCCCAGGTCGGCCTGGGCAAGTGCAGGTGCGTCGTTGATTCCGTCACCGACCATCGCCACCCTGTGTCCCTCCGCCTGCAGTCGACAGACCTCTGCTGTCTTGTCATCAGGCATTACTTCGGCGATCACGTGGTCAGCACCAATGACCGCCCCCACAAACTCGGCTGTTCGCAGATTGTCGCCTGTGACCAGGATCACGCCGAGACCCTGGTCGTGGAGCGCCGCAACCGCGGCGACTGATGTGTCCTTGATCCGGTCGGACACCACGAGAATCGCCTCTGCTGTGGAGCCGCGTCCCGTAAACACGACTGTCGCACCGGTCGCCTCTGCCGCAACTGCTAGGCCCTCGACTCCAGCGGGAACGGTGTCAAACAGTTGTCGTCGCCCAACACGCACCTCGGTGCCATCCACCAGGCCGGTTACGCCTATGCCGGGGGTACTCGAAAAACTGTCAACACTGCCATGCTCTGCCACGGCACTGCTCAAGGCCACTGCTATCGGGTGTTCTGAACGAGCTTCCAGAGAAGCCGCCAGCCCGAGTATCACATCGGATTCGCCATCAAGGGTCTGGATCTCGATCAACTCCATTCGTCCCTCGGTGACCGTGCCTGTCTTATCGACGACCACCACGTCGACATCCCTGGTTTCCTCGAGCACCTCGCCACCCTTGATGATCACGCCCATCTGGGCACCACGGCCCGTGCCGACCATGATCCCCATGGGGGTGGCTAGGCCCAATGCGCACGGGCAGGCGATGATCAGCACTGCGACCGCTGCAGTGAAGGCCGCATCGGCGGAGTTCCCCATCAATAACCAGGCAGCGAGCGTTACCACAGCCGCGCCTATAGCGAATGGAACGAAGATCGCAGACACGCGATCCGCCAGGCGCTGCACCTGTGCCCTGCTGCCCTGGGCCTCGTCCACGAGCTTGATGATCCGGGCCAGCACTGTGTCTGCCCCGACCCTCGTGGCCTCCACAACCAACGAGCCGTTGGTGTTGACGGTGGAGCCGATGACCTCGTCACCGACTGTGACATCGACTGGCACCGGCTCACCTGTGACCATCGAGGCATCCACCGCGGACCAACCTTCCACGATCACGCCATCGGTTGCAATTTTCTCACCAGGACGGACTACGAAGCGCTCGCCGACCTCCAGGTCGTCAGGGGCCACCTCGCTGCCATCTTCCAACTTCGCTTTGTGAACACCCAGATCCACCAGGGCCCGGATGGCATCGCCTGAGCGGTGCTTGGCACGAACCTCTAACCACTTTCCCAACAGGATCAAGGTCACGATCACCATTCCGGTTTCGTAGTAGACGTGCCCTCCCTGGATATCGCCCAACAGGACTACCGTCGACCACAGCCACGCCGAGAGGGTGCCCATCGATACGAGGGTGTCCATCGTCGTTGAACCATGTCTCAGGTTCATCCAAGCAGCACGGTGAAAAGTCCACCCGGACCAGAACACGACCAGTGTTGCCAGAACCGCTACAAGCCATTCCCAGTCTCCAAACTGCAGTGGTCGCACCATCGACAGGAGTACCACGGGTACAGACAGTGCGCTAGCGATGACGAGACGACGAAATAGGTTGGCGCCACGACGCTCTTCAGCATCGGCGATACCTCCCAAGTCGATTACGACGTAGCCGAGGCCCTCGATGGTCGACTTGAATGCCATGTCGTCTAACCCGGCTCCATACAGCACGGTCGCACGGCCGTTAGCGAAGTTGACTTGTGCGTCGTCGACTCCTTCCAACTTCCCGAGTGCTCTCTGGATCCTGCTAGCGCATGCCGCACAAGTCATGCCCTCAATGGCTAAGTCGGTGCGCTTTGTGGTAGTGGGGTCCTCTGGTGACTTGTCCAGAACTTCGGTACTCATTCAATCATCCTAAACCTTCCAGTCAACTAGAATGTCAAGGAGTGGAAGGGAATCCCGACAGGGCACTTGGTCAGGTGACCGCCGATGCAATCACCTGGCATCGATTGGGATCAGTGCACGACGAGGGATCAAGGAATGCGGCACGGTCAGCCAGGGCTGACAGGTCCTGTCTGGCCTGCTGAAGGCGGAGAATCTGATCGTCCAAGTCGGCCATATGGCGCTCCAACAAGGCCACCGTGTGGCTACACGAAGTCGACCCTCTGTCTTTCAACTCCAGGATCGACGAGATCTCGGCGAGAGAGAGGCCGGTTGCCTGAGCATCGCGCACGAAACGAAGACGCTCCACATCTTCCGTGCCATAGTTCCTGTAGCCAGAATCAGTTCGCTCTGGTTCGGCAACAAGGCCAATCGACTCGTAGTACCTGACGGTCTTTGTCGTGACACCGGCCAGGTCGGCCAATTCTCCGATCCTCACAACCACCACAGTACCATGCCAAGCTTCCAGTCAACTGGAAGGTGGATGGCCCCTGATGGCTGGCAGGTCCAGGAACAGTGCCTGGAGCAGTAACGACTCGTTTGGGTTGCGTACCAGTTCACCGGCAGCCTCGGTAATTCGTGCTGTTGCCTCAAGACCCACCCCACCTGCACCGTCTGAACTACCGTTGGAAGCCCACTCCAGATAACGACGGCTGAGGGTCGCGAATCCGAACCTGATCTCATCGTCGCGCAGTCTCCTTGCCTCACGACGTTGCCGTTCAACAAGTTGACTCCGGCCCGAACCCCTTGCTCCCAATGTCTTCTCACGCTCGGCCAGATCCTTCATCTCCACCTCGTGGAGGTCTGTCAGCGGAGTCTGCGAATCGTTGATCATTTCTTGCAATTCAGACACAACAACAGCAACAGCAGCGCCAGTTCCGTCGAGACGATCTGGCACCGACCTCCAAGCATTCCGTCTTCCTATAAAGGCCGGGTCGGCAGCCAGAAGACGTGCCCGATCCAACCTCCCCCCTGAAGCCGTGGCTAGGACGGGAGCAAGTTCTTCCGGCACCGAGTCAGCCAACAGAACCTGTGTGACCACCTCGTCTGACAACGGTGGAAAATCCACCCGGACACAACGCGACAAAACCGTAACGTGTTCCTCGAGGACCTCTTCGGCCAGCAAAATGAAGACCGTCGAAGCCGGTGGCTCCTCAATAGTCTTCAGTAGGCTCGCAGCAGCCTCTGGCTCAGCTGTCTCGAAGCGGTCGACGACAATCACCTTTCGTCCAGCTTCTAGCGGCGACCTCGAACCCTCTCTTGTAATTGCGGCCGTCTCGTCAACACGCAACGTCCTACCTCCCGGCTGGATTAGGACCAGATCTGGATGCGAGCCCTTAACTGCTAGGCGCCGGTGCCGATTCGCTCCAGTGCTACTGGGATCGTCCACAACTCCCGCAAACAGAGATCCCGCGAGTGCCCTAGCGGCCTCCATTCGGCCAGTACCTGGAGAACCCACAAACATGTATGCGTGCACTGGAGCCGTGGCAGCCTCCCTGAGTAGGGCAACTGCCTCCGGTTGTCCGACAACTGCGTCCCAAAGCTCGTCCTCGTTCACGTTCCGACAGGAGATTCGGCGACAGCCACCGCCACCCGGTCTGCCACTTCCTCCACCGAGCCGTTCCCGTCGACCACGAGCCATCGCTCTGGTTCAGAGGCGGCCATGGCCCTATAGGCCCCGATCACTCGCCCCCTGAAATCGTCACCTGCCTGCTCAATACGATCCAGCACACCGCCAAGCCGTTCCCTGGCCGTGTCATCGTCGACATCGATCACGACCACCAAGTCTGCAACCAGTCCGTCGGTGGCGAATGATGAAATGGCAGCCACCTCATCAGCCCCAAGACCACGTCCGTAGCCTTGGTAGGCGACAGACGACTCAATGAAGCGATCGGTCACCACGTCACGCCCAGCATCAAGTGCCGGCCTCACTACCTCGGCTACGTGCTGAGCCCTCGCAGCAGCGATGAGCAACGCCTCTGCGCGGTCAACTGGTCCAGTCCCGTCAGGGTCAAGCACAACCGACCGGATGAGTTCACCCAACCGTGTGCCACCGGGTTCCCGTGTGAGAACAGCACCAAGTCTTTCGGCAAGCAAGCGGGCCTGGGTGGATTTACCGGATCCGTCAGCGCCCTCGACCGCAATGAGACGACCGGTCATCTGCCGGCCTCCCGGTCCAATGTGATCTGATCCGAAGAGATAATCTTAGAGATGCTGGATCTGAGAGATGCAACTGAGACTGCCCCAGAGGCCAGAATGATCAGAGCGGCCAGCCACAGGGTCAGGCGAACCCCGGGAACGTCGATTCCCACCCCGAAGAAGTCAACGTGTCGATTCCAGAGAACACTGGACAACCGATCCAGACTGTCTTCGATCAGGGGTCCTATTACAAGTGCCAACAACACGCATGCGCGTACCAGGAGATAGAGCGTTGAGAAGATGCGTCCGCGCAAGTGGTCTTCGACGTTTTCGTGTAACAGCGTGAAGCCCAGCACGTACACAGCTCCTGCACACACACCGATACCAAACACCATCGAAATCGAGATGTGGGCCTGGCTGATTGACGACGCTGCTGCAAGGAATCCACCGGCACCAAACAGCGCCCATGTGAAGAGGCTCGCCTTGTCAACCCTCTGCTGTGCCCACGAGAGAAGTAGCACTCCAAGGGCCACACCGATTCCTAGAGCCGAAATCAACATACCGAGACCGGACTTCCCCGCTCCGAGAACCTCTTCGGCATAGATAGCACCCAATGGGACCAGCATGCCCCCACCGATCAGTCCGGTGGCAAGCCCCATGTTCACAGTCCGAACCACCGGGTTGACAAAGATGAACTCCCAACCCTCGCGCAACTCTGCGATCGGGTCTGACAACTTCGCTTTCCGCAACTTCGCTGCATCCCTCTCCGACTTTGAACGCCGTGGCAGGGCCAGTGTCCAAATCAGAAATGCAGCCACAGCGAACGAGAGGGCATTGAAATAAAACGCCAGGCCCATGTCGTCGAGCCTTAGGTCATCGGCCCATGACGAACTGAAAAGGGCTGTTGAGAGCCGGCCAAACAGCGCCATCAAAGCCGCCCCCACCGGGAAGGTTCCGTAGGCAGCTATCAAAGAAAGTGAGTTGGCCCGTGCAAGGTACGCGGCTGGAACCAAATTCGGCACTGACGCCTCTTTAGCTGGTGACCAGAGCATCGTGAGGGCCTCGAGAATGAGGGATGCCAGGAACAGCCCCCACAATTCCTCAACAAAGGGAAGACCTACCATTACGAGGGCTCGACCGATATCGCAGGTCACCATGACACGCTTCCGATCCCAACGGTCGACTAACACCCCTGCAATGGGACCAAAAAAGAAGCCAGGGACTATCCGGGCAGCCAAGACCAGGCTCAGTGCAGCACCCTCGGAACCAGAGCCCAAACGAATTGCAAGAATGCTGATCGCAAGGAGTCCGAGCCAGTCGCCGGTTGCCGAAATGACCTGGGCAACCCAGAGTCGCAAGAACTCGGGAGAACCGAACATGCGGACATGCAGGTCCGACCTCTCGCCGCCAGGACCCGACTTTTCATCGTCGAGGTGCAGGAGGCTCACAAACTCATCACCAGGGCGCAAGCTGCCTCCTACGCGTGGTGATTCGCCACTCGTCGCTTCGGTCACCCTCTCACTCTAGAAGAGGTAGTAGTGACCGGGTTGGCCATCACGACGTCTCGACATATCACCTCACATGTCGATCACTTCTTCCGGGAAGACCGCTTCTTCTTCCCGGGAGGGCCCTTGGCGCGACGCTCGGCAAGGAGTTCAGCTGCCCGCTCATCGGTCAGCTCCTCAATCGAATCCCCACGCCCGAGTGAGGCGTTGTACTCGCCATCGGTCACATAAGGACCCCAAGAGCCGTCCTTGAGGATCATCGTTTTCCCACTCTCGGGGTCTTCGCCCAACTCACGAAGAGGTTGTCTAACGGCGGACCTGCCTCGACGCTTCGGCTGTGCGAGCAGGGCCAAACACTCCTCAAGGGTGACCGTTAGCAACTGCTCCTCGTTAGCAAGACTCCGGCTGTCGCTTCCCTTCTTTAGGTAGGGTCCGAAACGACCGTTTTGGACAGTTATCTCCAGCCCATCTGTCGGATCAACTCCTACCGTCCTCGGCAGGCTCAAGAGCTCGAGTGCATCCTGCAGAGTGATCCTTTCGAGGGTCATTGTCTCGAACAGCGAAGCTGTCTTCGGCCTAGGTCGATCTTCAACCGAGTCCAGCTCGTCGATCTGTTCCAGCAACCCAGCTACATCGTCAAACCCGGCGACAGCCGACTCCAGGTCTTCAAGGTTCTTGAGGCGTTCAGAATCATCGTCACTACCGGTGCGCAACTCGGCGAGGTACCCAGAGCCATCTAGAACAGCCTGGAGTACCGCTACTGATTTTTCCGTGTTTTGGGACACAAGGGCCTCGCGCAGCAATAGAAAGGACCCGATCCCAGCCAATGGCTTACCGACCACCCCCGCCTCATCGGCACGACTGAGGGCTTCAAGGAATCCAATACCCTCCCGCCCAGCAAATTCACCAACCCGTTCAAGGGCACCCTTTCCGACGCCCCTACGAGGGGTGTTGATTATTCGCCGAATCACTGAATCTTCACCCGAACCTGCTGCCAGACGCAGATACGACATGGCAACCATCATTTCCTTTCTACGCAACGGCAGTGCCACCAGCCTTGACATCTCGGGGCTCAGCTTTATCCGCTCTGGGGGCCGGCCGAGGGAGACATAGGGTCCAAAGCGGCCAGACCTAGCGATGACTGGAAGGCCTGTCTCCGGATCATTGCCCAACACCCTCTCATCCGGGGTGTTGATGAACTCAAAAGCCCTCTCTACCGTCAGTTCGTCGGGTGCCAAGTCGTCGGGGATTGAGGCGGTCTTCTCTCCAACCTGGACGTAGGGGCCAAACTTGCCGAACCTTGCAACCACTTCCTCACCGTCACGAGTCACTCCTAAAGGCACTGTGCTAACAGCCTTGGCATCAATGTCGCCGAGACGTTCCGTTACCTTCTCAAGCAGGCCTACGTCGTCAGCGGAACCAAAGTAGAAACTGCGTAGCCAGGGGACCTTTTCGGCTGTACCTTCGGCTATTCCATCAAGGTCAGATTCCATCGAAGCAGTAAAGTCGTAGTCGACCAACCGTGGGAAATGGGACTCCAGCAGGTTTGTCACGGCAAAGGCGCTGAGTGTGGGAACCAGTGCCGAACCCTTCTTCCAGACGTAGTCACGTCCTTGGATCGTCTCCATGATCGAGGCATAGGTCGACGGCCTACCAACCCCCAACTCCTCAAGTCGTTTGACCAGCGACGCCTCGGTGAAACGAGAAGGCGGTTGGGTGGTATGGCCCTCGGGTGTCGCCTCTACGACTAGAACCGTGTCATCGACGGCTACCGCTGGGAGGATCTCACCAACACCCTCGCCCTCCGAATTCTGCTCGTCGACCCCCTCAACGTAGACGCGACGGAATCCCTGGTGGCTAATAACTGTCCCACTGGTCGTCAGCGCAACCGTCCTGGAGGAATCTGGCTCACCGGACGATCCGAGAACGCGAATCTGGACGGTCTCACCAAGGGCATCGGTCATCTGCGAAGCAAGGGTGCGTTGCCAAATCATCTCGTAGGCCCTGGCCTCAGAACGCGGCAACTCACCGGCCACCTCGTCGGGATGTCTGAACCTGTCTCCCGCGGGCCTGATCGCCTCATGTGCCTCCTGGGCGTTCCGGACCTTCTTCTCAAAGACACGAGGGTAATCTGGTAGGTAATCTTCACCGAACCGCTCGCTGATCTGGGAACGGGCAGCCCTAATGGCAGTATCCGACAGGGTTGTGCTGTCGGTTCGCATGTAGGTGATGTACCCCTTCTGGTAGAGGCCCTGCGCTGCATGCATCGCCATTGAAGCCGACATCTTCAGGTGACGTCCGGCCTCCTGTTGGTAGGTGGATGTGATGAATGGTGCTGCAGGCCGACGTCTGTAGGGCTTCGCCTCAACCGACCCCACCTTCAAGGACCGACCTAGGAGACCAACAGCCAAGCTGTTGGCGTCGACCTCGTCGAGGACAATCGCACCATCCCGGCTGAGAGCTCCGTCATCGTCGAAGTCACGTCCTGTGGCCACACGGGCTCCGTCAACCTCAACCAGCGACGAGGTGAATGTGTCGGGCGCATCGGTGGACATCTGGACCTTCAAATCCCAGTAGTCAGCAGCCAGAAATGTCATCCGTTCACGCTCACGCTCCACGACGATCCGGGTAGCCACACTCTGGACCCGGCCCGCTGACAGGCCCTTTGAGATCATCTTCCAGAGGACCGGTGAGAGCTCGTATCCGTAGAGGCGGTCCAATATCCGCCGGGTCTCCTGAGCATCGACTAGCCCCTCGTCTATGTCACGGGTCTGATCTAAGGCATCAGTGATCGCCTTACTAGTGATCTCGTGGAAGACCATGCGATGCACCGGGACCTTGGGCTTCAAGACCTCCAACAGGTGCCAAGCAATCGCCTCACCCTCCCGATCCTCATCTGTCGCCAGGTAGAGTTGGTCCGCTCCCTTAAGGAGTGACCTGATCCTCTTGATCTGTTCCTTCTTGTCACGAGACACGATGTAGAGCGGCTCAAAGTTGTTCTCGACGTCGATACCGAGTTTCGCCCACTTCTTGTCACGGTCACCGGCGGGAATGTCAGCCGCCCGCATGGGAAGATCCCGTACATGGCCGATCGATGATTCCACCTTGAAACTGTCACCTAGGTAACCCGCGATCGTCTTGGCTTTCGCGGGTGACTCAACGATGACCAGTGAATAGGACATCAATGATCCCTGTTGTCGCTGAGGGGTTCCGCCTCCGTGGTGGCGGGTGGCTCACCGGGACCTTGGGCGGCCGCTGGCAACACAGTCGGCTTGGCACCGTAGAGAATCGCCGAACCGAGCAGGGCGGCGACCGCAGAAGCCACAAGGATGCCGATCTTGGCCTCGTCCTGTAGGCCCGGAGAATCAAAGGCTAGACCTGTGATGAAGAGCGAAACAGTGAAACCGATTCCAGCCATCGCAGAGACGCCAACCACGTGCCTCGTGGTCGCCCCAGCTGGCAACGAACAAAGACCGAGTTTTACCGCCGCGAGCGTGAATACGGACACTCCCACAAGCTTTCCAAACACAAGGCCGACGGCGACACCGATACTGATTCCCGATGAGATGGCTGCTGTAAGGGAGTCACCACTAATAACGATTCCGGCATTGGCTAGGGCGAAGATGGGGAGGATAATGAACCCGGTTATCGGATGGAGCAGGTTTTCCAGCCGCTCTGTGACTGGCACCGTTTCGCTGAGGTGAAACTTCGCCGCGCGTACTGTCACCACATCACCCTCACCGGCTATCACTGGTCCTACCGCCTCAGAAGCATGGTCGGCTCCCAACAAGGGCGTAGCCGGCGCCAAGAGCCCCATGATTACGCCAGCGATCGTGGTGTGAACGCCGGACCTAAACACCGAGTACCACAGGACGATTCCTAACACAGCGTAAAGCGGCGAATAGCGAACTCTGGCTCTGGCCATTGCAACCACAACGGCTATGGCCAGTCCACCAAGTGCTAGCCAACCTGGTTCGAGGTTGGACGTGTAAAAGAGTGCAATAACGAGGATGGCACCGATGTCATCGACGATGGCGAGAGTCAGGAGGAAAACCTTCAGCGGCGTAGATACACGGCTTCCAAGCAACGACACGACACCAACGGCAAACGCTATGTCGGTAGCCATCGGAATTCCCCAACCAGCGGATGCATCTCCATCACTGGCAAACGCCAAATAGATGAGTGCCGGAACGACCATTCCGCCTAGGGCAGCCAGGGCCGGAAGTAGGGCCGCTCGGAATCGACGCAACTCACCTGTGACAAGTTCACGCTTGATCTCGAGGCCAACCACGAAAAAGAAGAGAACCATCAGGACGTCATTCACGAACTGTCCCAAGTCGAGTGGATGCCCATGGTGTTCGAGTACCACCAGATCACCAATCCCGAATCTGATCTCAGCATTCCACAGGTCGTGGTAAGACGCAGACCATGGAGAATTGGCCCAGATGAGCGCCACCGCGGTAGCAACAATCAACAGAATGCCACCAGCTGCTTCGATCCCCAGGAAACGCATCATCGGACGTCCGACGGCTCGCGCCAGCGGCCTGTCGCTCCCCAACCAGGTATGTGAGGTGTGCGGCGTGTTACTTGTCATGGTAAAGACCTATTCAAGGTTGGAGCGGCAGAAACCGTAGTGGTCCCGGGAAGAGTTCACACTCATCCACGAGGGAAGGCTCCTTTGGCTAAAGCCAGTCCGGCTGTAGTCAGTCACCAAAATGGACGATCAGGCGGACAGCTGTTCCGTCATCATGGGATTCCACGATGGTCTCGTCGGTCAGATGGTGCATCAGCGAGACGCCTAAGCCAGACTCGTGCCGAAGCCGGTCCGGTGAATTGACATCGGGCAGTGATGGGAGCGAATTCGGGTCGAATCCGGGACCACAGTCTGCGACCTCAACCTCGATTCGACTGGCAGAGAGATCGCAGCGAACGGTCACACGATCCTCAAGGCCCGATAGGCCGTGGGCCTCCATGGCGTTAGTGGTCGCCTCCGACACCGCAAGGCGTAGATCGGCGACCCTCTCGGGCTTCAGATTCGCCCCAGTCGACGCAGCCGCTCCCACAACCGATCGGACCATCTGCAGGTACTCGGGGAGTGCGGGCACATGGAGTTCAACGATTCCCGCCATGATCAAACCCGAACCGGAGTGCCAACAGCGGAGTCGACATCAACATGGAATACAAATATGCGATCCAAATCACACATCTCAAAGACGCGCAACACCCGCTGTTCGGTACATACCAACAGTAGGTCCCCGCCATGGGACCTCACCCTGCGCAGGGCTCCAATTATTGATCCGAGGCCGGTGGAGTCCATGAAGTCCACACCCGACAGGTCGATGACCAAATGGTGGTGACCACTAGCAACCTCACCCACCACGGTCTGGTGGAGTCGCGGAGCACTCCCGAGGTCGAGTTCGCCCGTCAACGCCAACACAACCCACTGGTTCCTCACAGAACGGCGGAAATCAGAGAGCACGGAACTCCAGTCGGCTAGGTGACCGAAGTCCACGCTAGACGAAGACCGTGCACATCCACCGACTAACGTTCCAAGCTCACCTGGCTTACGGAGGTGCTAAACCACGATGCGAAAAGCCAAGATCAAGAAATGGGACCAGAGGGGGAACATCCGGTCAGTTCTTTCTCCCACGCCGATATCGGTCAGAGCCGTTAGGAGGGCCTAGAATCAGTTTCGTGGAGGCGGCATTCTTCGACCTCGACAAGACGATCATCGCCCGGGCCTCGATGGCCGCCTATGTCCCAGCGCTGCGGCGAGCCGGATACCTCAATGCCCCCATGGCGGCACGAGCCGCATGGGGGCAGCTTCTGTTTCGCTTTTTCGGTGCCGACGAGGACAGGATGGACAAAGCTAGGCGGACCGCGCTGAAACTTGCTGCTGGCTGGGAACAAGACGGCCTGCGCCGCCTAGCCCGCGACCACCTGACCGAGTTGATCGAACCCATCGTCTACGACGAGGCACTAGACCTTCTAGAACACCATAGGTCCGAAGGTCGCATTCTTGTGCTGGTCTCAGCTGCACCGATCGAGATCGTGGAACCCATGGCCAATCACCTGCAGATGCAGAAGGCTATTGCCACAACCCCCCTTACCGATGTCAACGGTTGCTACACCGGGGAGGTCGACTATTACGCCCACGGACCCGACAAGGCAGAGGCGATCAGGAAGCTTGCAGAAGAGGAGGGCATAGATCTCGATTCTTCTTGGGCCTATTCGGACTCGGCCACCGACCTGCCAATGCTGGAATCGGTAGGCCATCCGGTAACAGTCAATCCCGACAGGGAATTGAGGCTTCAGGCGGCCAGACGGGAATGGCCCATACTCGAGTTTGAGAACCCCGTGGCACTCGGAGACCGCATCCCTATAGACCGGAACTGGATAGTTGCAACGGTCATTACCTTTGCCGTCTTCTTCGGGGCGGTTTCGATGATCAGGCGGGTTCGAAGCCGCGCCTAACCAGAGAGTTGACGGGTCAGATCGAACGGACCTTGCGCACAGCCACGGCAACGAGTGCCGCCAGTACTGCGAGCATCACAAACTTCTTCATACCGTTGATGATAGAGCCAGACTGCCCTATATGGGAACAGACGGCCGTCTGTTCTCATCCGAGCAGTGTGCAAATCGCTCCACAGCCCATACTGTCATCACCGGAGGTGTCTGAGTACCTGGTGGGCTCCCCCGCCTTCAAAGCGGGTGGGACGGGCGATCCCCGTCCGGCGGGTTCGATTCCCGTCCACCTCCGCC
>PBSS01000009.1 GCA_002726315.1 Acidimicrobiaceae bacterium | reverse complement strand
GGAGCAGCCGTCGTCGTAGTCGGAGCAGCCGTCGTCGTAGTCGGAGCAGCCGTCGTCGTAGTCGGAGCAGCCGTCGTCGTAGTCATCTGGGCCGCAGCAGCCACCTCCGCTGCAGAACCTATGTCGGGTGCAGGTGGAGCCGTATCACGGATCAAGAACCACCAAGTGCCTACAGCTAGCACTATCACGACCGCTATCAACCAGGGCTGCTTTTGTCTCACTTGGGCTCCGTTTCAGGTCCTGTTCTGTGCATGACGCCCGATCATTCCAACGCATTGTTGCAAAGTTGTTAGGAGTAGGCAGCATCGTGTTGAAAACAAGAACTACCGCCCGTTATCTAGTGCTTCCCTCTCAAACACATTCTCTCCCACGCAGTCCCTGATCGGGTCCGTGTCGACGTTGCCATTGGCAACTGGCCGAATTTCAGACCCAAGGCAAATCGCTGTCCAACAGGGACCTCACCGGACCCTGCCCGTATCGTTACAGCATGAAGTTTGGAATCTTCTACGAACACCAGTTTCCCAGACCTTGGGGCGAGGGAGACGAACACCGGCTCTTCAAGGATGCCCTCGACCAGGTGGAACTGGCCGACAAGTTGGGCTTTGACCGTGTCTGGGAGGTGGAGCACCACTTTTTGGAGGAGTACAGCCACAGTTCGGCCCCTGAGGTTTTCTTGGCCGCTGCCAGTCAGCGCACTTCACGTATCAGGCTCGGTCACGGCGTTGTTTTGCTCCCCAGTGAGTACAACCACATGGCAAGAGTTGTCGAGCGAATCAACACCTTGGACCTGTTGTCGGACGGTCGGGTGGACTTTGGTACCGGTGAGTCTTCGTCCAATGCGGAGCTTGACGGCTTTTGTGCTGAGCGCGACACAAAGCGCGACCAGTGGCTGGACCACATCGAGGCAGCGACTCGGATGATGGTCGAGGAGCCCTTTGCCGGCTGGGACGGCCCCTGGCTTCAAATGCCTCCTCGAAACGTCATACCAAAACCCCACCAAAAGCCCCACCCTCCTCTCTGGGTAGCTTGCAGCCAGCGTGAGACCATCCAGTTGGCTGCCCGGAAGGGGATCGGTGCCCTCACCTTCGCATTCGTCGAACCGGGCGAAGCGGAGCACTGGGTCACCGAGTACTACGACACTATTGCATCCGAGGAGTGCGTCCCCGCTGGCTTCGCGGTGAACGCCAACATCTCGAGTGTGTTGCCAATGATGTGCCACGAAGATGAGGTAACCGCCATCGACCGGGGCATCGACGGCGCCCACTTCTTTGGCTACTCCCTGGGGCACTATTACGCATTTGGCAGTCACAGCCCGGGTGTCACCGACATTTGGGCCGAGTTTGAGAAGAACCGCAGCGCCTTCGGCTTCGACCGCGAGACTGCATCACAGACCAACGTTGAGCTAAGGACAAGGTTGTCGGGCACCCCAGCCACGATCGGCGAAGGGCTCTTGTCCCTGCGTGGGGCCATCGGCACGCCAGAACAGCTTCGGGCACTTCTTCGCCAGTACGAGGCGGCCGGAATCGACGAGGTCATCTTCGTCAGCCAGGCAGGCCGCAACAAACACGAACACATCTGTGAGTCGATGGAACTGTTCGCCACCGAAGTGATGCCCGAGTTTGCCGAAAGGGATCCTGACCTGACTCGCCAGAAGGAAGAACGCCTGGTGCCGGTGGTTGAGGCGGCCCTGGCCAGACGTGAGGGACCCAGAAGTGTCGATCCAGATTACCGCATCGCGCCACCGCCAGCTCTGGGCTGACTCAGCCGAACCTTCCAGTCAACAGCCAGGCATGTCTACCCCCTAGTTCCAAATGCAGCACCTCGGAGAGTCCAGGGCGAACCTGACGAGCCAGATCTCTGTCAGCTACGAGCAGGCCCAGGCCCCACCCGGTTAGGTGCTCGTTGCCAACGCGACCGAGTGTGGCGTAGAGGTTCCTGAGGTCGCCTCCCGGCGAGAGACGCTCTCCCCACGGCGGGTTTGTCACAAGATGGCCCGGCGACCCGACGTCTGCCACGGAACTGAGAGCCGAAATGGGAGCCTGTCTGAAGTCGATCATGTTGGCGACACCAGCCCGCTCCGCATTTGCCTTTGCTGACTCAATGGCTCCAGCATCCCGGTCGGCGGCAATGATCATGGGTTGACGGAGCTCGCAGGTATCGGAAACGGAGGCATCAGCGGTGACACTTGCCCAAGTGCCGGGTTGAAATCCTGGCCAGTCTTGAAAACAGAAGGTCCTCTCCGCCCCCGGTGCACGCCCGGCGGCGATCGTCGCCGCCTCTATGGCGATCGTTCCGGATCCACACATCGGATCAACCAGTGTGGTGGCCGGGTCCCAGTCACAAGCCGCTAGGAGGCCAGCGGCAACTGACTCGCGGAGGGGTGCCTTGGCTTGGTCTAGACGCCATCCTCTCTGGTGGAGTGGTACACCTGAGGAGTCGATACTCACGACGAACCTGTCCTTGACTGCCCTGACCACGACTAGTTGTCCTTGGCTGTCGGTTTCTCCGGCTGGCAGTGCAGCCATGAAGCGTTCCTCGATGGCAGAGTCGTGCCATAGCACCGATCTTCTGGTCGTCACTCTGAACCGCAGGTTGGTAGTTCCGTCCAACCATTCGGACCAGTCGACCTCGCCGAGGCGCCGTTCCAGATCGGCAAAAGTACGGACCGTGAAGGTTGCAGCCCGGACAAGCACCCTGGTGGCACATCGGAGGAACATGTTCGCCGCATACAACTGGCGGGTAGTCAGCCCACAGGTAACGCCGCCTTTTTGTACTCGGGAGCGCCGGACACCCAGCCCGCCTAACTCGACTGCTACAAGTTCTTCGAGTCCCGGAGGACACACAACGAGGGCGTCATGGGTGGCTCTGCGACGATCAGCCACGCCTGTCCTGAAAATCTCTTGACTCTGTTGGGGAATCCAATTTCTGAGTACTCACGTAGCTGGCAAAACAGAGAAATCGGGTACCCAGCTTCCATGAAACTCGACAGGCTCCCACTGTGGAAGGTGGTTCCCCACACTGGAGACATCCATTGATTCCTCAGGGATTGTCGCTGTGAACTTCAGAGCACGCGCCTTCACCTTGTTGGGGTCCGAGACCCTCTGTCCTCTCATGTGTGCATTCATGGTGTCAGTCTCACACGACCTCCAGACAGAGTGGTCAGCCTTCAGTAGACCCCAGCAAACTCTCCCGCAACTGCCGCTTCACGAACTTGCCATTGGCGTTCCGAGGAATCGGGTCAGTTAGGAACCACACGTGCTCGGGAACCTTGAATGAGGCAATCAACTCTGCCGTGTGGGCCCGCAGATCCTCAACTGTCATAGCGACCCCCGGCAACAAGACGATCGCCACTCCAACCGCCTCTCCGAGGCGTTCGTCGGGAACGGCGAAAACCGCCACCTCGGCAACCGCAGGGTGTTCATAAATGGCGGCCTCGACCTCGGCCGAGTACACGTTCTCACCACCGCGTAGAACCATGTCCTTCGCTCGGTCAACGAGGAAGAGAAAGCCGTCATCGTCGAGGTAACCGATGTCACCGGTGTCGAACCAGCCGTCAATGAGGACCTCAGCATTCGCCTCGGGCCGGTTCAAGTAGCCACGAAACACGTTGGCGCCCCGGACCCAGAGCTGTCCTGTGCTCCCCGCGGGGAGGGTTGTGCCCTCGTCGTCACGGATGTGGGCTTCCATTATCGGTAAGGGTGGTCCGGCCGACTCAGGTTTAGCCAGGAACCAGTGAGCAGAGTTGATGGTGATGACGCCATTGACCTCGGTCAGCCCGTAGCCGGTAGAAGGCCTACCCTCGAGGTGCTCTTCGATCTTGTGTACCAAATCCGGCTGTACCGCTGCTCCACCTCCACCGAGGTGGGCGAGGCTGCTGGTATCACGCTTGGCAAAGTCAGGACTGTTGATCAACTCGCGCGCCATGGTCGGAACGCCCGTGAAGCTGCTCACACGCTCCCGCTCGATCAACTCGAGAGCCTTCTCAGCCGACCATCTGTACATTAAAACGAGCTTCCCACCGGAAGCTGTGACTGGGTGCAGGCAGCAGTTGCAGCCAGTTACGTGAAATAGCGGTACGGCCAAAAGAGACCCGGGCTCGGACTCACCGGGTTCCTTGTGTGAACCTGATGGCGGTGTTCCTGCAGCAATCGCCTTTGCCTCAGCGACCTCAGTCGTAACTTGCCAGAAGGCCATGTTCAACAGGTTCGAGACTGCCCCCCGGTGCGTCAGAGCGGCACCCTTTGGACGACCAGTCGTGCCCGAGGTGTAGAAGATGCAGACGTCGTCCTCGGGATTGATCTGGACATCTGGCGGTGTCGGCAAATCAGCCCTTTTGGCCAGGGAGTCGTCCCAGTGCACTGCATCGTCGGGAAGGATGCCTTCACTCCTGACCACAACCACGTGCAGGCGTCCCTCCTCTCTCAGGTCGGTCAAGACAGGTCTCACCCTCTCTAGGCGCTCACCATCACAAATCAGTGCCCGGGCTCCACAGTCGGAGAGGCCGAACTCCATCTCGGAACCGGTCCACCATGCATTCATGCCGACGACCGCTGCACCCAACGAGATGATCGCCCAGTACGACAGAACCCACTCGGGGTAGTTGCGCATGGCGATCGCGACCCGGTCACCGTGTCCGATGCCGTTGGCTGAAAGGTGCGCGATCAGGGCCACAACCCTGGTGTGGGCCTCGGCGTAGGTGATCCTCTCGTCCTCAAAGACGATGTAGTCGTTGTCGGCGTGGGCCAAGGATGACTGCCAAAGAACCGCCATGTTGGGTGGTGCAGAATCGTAGGCCCGCGTCGGAACCCCGCGCACGTTGAGTACAGACCATGAGAAAGGGGCACCCGGTGCCGTCATTTCCTCCCAGGCTTCCCACAGATACTGGTCCAACTCGCTCCTCCCGTAGCTTCGGCCGTCGACCCTAGACCGGCCCATCGGAGGCACGGTCAGTGGGCGAGCATCTAGCCGGGTCCTCAGTTGTTCCTAACCGACATGCCTCCATCGACCATCAGTGCATGTCCCGTGATGTAACTGGACGCCGGAAGGGTGAGGTGGACGATGGCGTGGGCCACCTCCTCTGGTTCCCCGTAGCGCCCGACGGCAGTCCGGCGGCGCGCGAACCTGGCCTTGGCATCATCGGGGATTGGCGATGTCAGATCAGTGTTGATCGGCCCGGGGCACACAGCGTTGACCGTTATCCCGGCATCACCCAACTCGACGGCTAGGGAGCGGGTCAGGCCCAAGACCCCGTGCTTGGCGACTGTGTAGGGAGACATACCAGCCGATCCACCCACGCCCTCGGTGGAAGACACGTTTACTATCCTGGCCGCGGGTGATTCACGCAGGCTGGATAGGCAGGCGCGAATCATGAGTGTCTGTGCTGTCAGCATCACCTCGATTGCTCTGTGCCAACTATCTTCGAATCCCTCGTCGTCAATGAACCCTCCGGCTGCCATCCCGGCATTGTTCACAAGGATGTCAAGCCGCCCACCCCAGCCAGCCACTTCATCGACAACGGCACCGACAGCCCCGGCGTCAGACACGTCAAGTTCCCAGGCCCGAGAATTGCCTCCAGTGTCGATGATCTCGTCAGCTACCGCCAGGGCCTTCCCAGCCGAGATATCCGTGACCGCTACCCACACCCCCTCATCGGCTAGGAGGTGTGCTGTCGACCGGCCGATCCCCGATCCGGCACCGGTCACCAGGGCCACATGCCCATCCACCGAGCGACTCAGCGAAGTCAGGCGTGCCACAGTACGTCCGAAGCATGCAACACAAGTTCCACCAGTAGAGCATCGCATCTACAACAGGTGTGTCTCCAACCGGAGGTGGTACCAACCGGTGAGCTGCACACACACCCAGGGTTCTTCGTAGGCTCAGGTGATGGTCCACCCCATGGGGATACTCCACACCATGTCGCGCGAGCGACCACCCCAGGGAACCATTGGCGCCGATACCAGGCGGCGGGTCTGGGGTTACGCCAGGCCTCACCGCACGATGGTTGGTGGATTCCTCATCACGGTGGTGGCCTCATCGTTGTTGGGGGTGGTACCGCCCCTCCTGTTCAGGGAAATTATCGATGGTGCAATCGCTGATGCCAACCGGGGCTACCTAACCCAGTTGGGCCTCCTTGTGGTATTGGCGGCATTCGCACGGGCACTTCTGTCGTTAGTGGAACGGTGGTTCTCAGCGACCGTCGGTGAGGGCCTCATCTATGACCTGCGTATTGCTCTGTTCGACCATGTTCAGCGCCTACCGATCTCGTTCTTCACTCGAACCCAGACAGGTGCGCTGGTCAGCCGCCTCAACAACGATGTAATCGGGGCGCAGCGAGCACTTACAGGGACGCTGGGGACGGTCGTGGCCAACTCCATCACGGCGGTAACAACCTTGGTGACGATGTTCGTGCTGGAGTGGCGCATAACCATTCTGGCCATGACGCTTCTTCCTCTCTTCGTTCTGCCGGCCAGACGTGTTGGGCACAAGGTTGCGAGGATCACACGTGAAGGCATGGACCTGAATGCCTCCATGAACGCCACGATGACCGAACGTTTCAACGTGGCTGGGGCGCAACTGGTCAAGTTGTTCGGGCGCCACGATGAGGAGCGCTCCGGCTTTTCGCTGAGGGTGGCTCGAGTCCGCGACATCGGGATCCTGAATGCCATGTACGGCCGTGCCTTCGTCATCGCCTTGACCCTGCTTGGTGCTCTGGGCACTGCAGCTGTCTACTGGGTAGGTGGGTCACTGGCCATCGGCGGCACTCTCACCATCGGGACCCTGGCATCCATGGGGGTGTTGGTGACCCAGCTCTACCTGCCACTGACCCAGCTCACCAATGCTCGTGTGGACGTTATGTCGGCGTTCGTGTCTTTTGAGAGGGTCTTCGAGGTGCTCGACACCCGGAACCCGATTACCGATGCCCCCGGAGCGGTGTCTCTCAAGCCACTTGAGGGCACCCTCAGGTTCGAAGGTGTATCATTTGCCTATCCGACCGATGATGCCTCCTCGGTCTCGTCACTGGACGCAGGCAGTTTGGTGGACGAGCCGGGCCGGACGGTCCTCCACGGCATCGACTTGGCGGTCTCTCCCGGGCAGATGCTTGCCGTCGTTGGGCCAACCGGTTCCGGGAAGAGCACCTTGGCATCCCTAATCCCTCGCCTCTACGACGTGACAGGTGGAGCCATAACCGTTGACGGGCACGATGTTCGGACACTCAAGGTGGATGAGTTGCGCTCACAGATAGGTGTGGTTACCCAGGACCCCCACCTGTTCCACGAGACCGTGGGTCAGAACCTGCAGTACGCCCAACCTGGGGCGACCATCGCGAATATGGACGAGGCCTGCCGGGCGGCCCGGATCCTAGATGTGGTCCACCAACTCCCTGACGGCTACGACACCACCGTGGGCGAACGTGGCTACCGCCTGTCCGGTGGCGAGAAGCAGCGTCTAGCGATCGCCAGGTTGTTGTTGAAAGATCCTCGCATCGTCATCCTCGATGAGGCCACCAGCCATCTGGACACCGAAAGCGAGGCTCTGGTCCAAGCTGCCTTGTCTGATGCGCTGGCCGGGCGGACCTCGATAGTTATCGCCCACAGGTTGTCGACGATCGTGAAGGCCGACGAGGTAGTCGTATTGGACGAGGGGCGGATAGTGGAACGCGGTGGCCACCAGGACCTGCGGAAGGCAGGTGGTCTCTACGCTGACTTGTGGGAAACCCTGGTTCGGGCAGAACAGACAGTCTGAGATGGAAATGGAGGCAACGGAACTGTCCATCCGCTCAGTCACAACCGACGACGTGGCAGCTGTCAACGAACTCTGGCAGGAGGCGGGTATGGCCTTGTACCCCTCGTCGGGTGATGTCGCAGACGAGATCACATCGAAGATGCGGCGCGACCCTGATCTCTTCCTTGTCGGCGAGTTGGAAGGCAAGGTGGTTGCGACCGTAATGGGCACCTGGGACGGCCACAGGGGCCGCATCAAGCGCCTAGCCGTGGCTGGCGCCCACCGCCGCTCCGGGTTCGGTGCCATGGTGACTGATGAATTAGAGAAGCGCTTCTTGGCTCGTGGAATCACAAAGCTGAGGCTCGAGGTCTGGGCCGACAACGTCGGTGGCCTGGCCTTCTGGGAACGACTGGGCTACGAGCACCAAGCCGACATCAGGTACTTCACCCGGAATTTGGACGACAGCAAAGACCCCTGCTGAACACCATCTCTCTGGTCAAGTTGTTGTCAAGGAGAACCGGGAAAGTGGCAGGCTACGAAGTGGTCGAGACCTACCTTCGCCATAACCGGCTCTTCGGATGCGCACAGGCCAGTTGTCCTCGGGCACCTAGTCCTGAATCGGCAGCCCGATGGTGGGTCCATCGGTGACGGGAGTTCGTCTCCAATCGCGGACTCGGACTCGTCGACTACCGCCGAGGGTTCTGGAGCCGAGGCCAGGAGCACACGCGTGTAGGGGTGTGCTGGTTCCGAGAACAGGGTGTTGGAGTCACCTACCTCACAGACCTTGCCCAGGTACATGACGACGACCCTGTCGCTCACGTTGCGCACGACGGAAAGGTCATGGCTGATAAAGATCAAGGTCAGGCCGTAGCGTTCCTTCATCTCCTCCAAGATGTTGATGATCTGGGCCTGGACTGAGACATCTAGGGCGGAGACGGGCTCGTCGCAAATGAGGATTTCGGGGTTGAGTGCCAATGCCCTGGCGATGGAGATGCGCTGGCACTGACCGCCAGAGAACTGGTGCGGTCGTCGGGAAGCCGCCACTTCGGGGTCCAGGCCAACGGCGGTGAGAACCTCGTCAACCTGGGCCTCCACGTCCACATCCGGGTATTCCTCGCGCCAGATCGAGAGACCCTCTGCGACGATGTCCCTGACTCGCCTCCGGGGATTCAGTGACGAGATGGGATCCTGGAAGATCATCTGAATGCGTGGCCTGATGGCGCGGAGTTCTTCCCCCTCCTTTGCAGTCAACTCGATCTCTGCGTCAGTCCCCGGGTCCAAAAGGACGGTCCCTGAAGTGGGCTTGGGCAGCTGCACGATGGCTCTGGCAGTTGTGGACTTCCCGCAACCCGATTCACCGACTATTCCCAGGGTTTCGCCACGTTGCACGTCGAAGCTGATGTCGGAGACAGCATGAACCACTTGGTGAATCCCGGCGGGAAACTCCATGACCAGGTTCTCCACGCGCAAGACCATCTTGTCAGATTCCCTCAACTGGGCCGTTCCGCTCCCGGCCATCAGGCACTCTCTTCCACTGCTGTGAACGTTCCCATGTCCAGGCCGGCAGGTGTCACGCCGGCCTCCCGGTTGGCCGCACGGGCCGCCGCCCCTGCCTCGGTCCCAACCGGGGTGTGGCAGGCACAAACATGCATGGGACCGCACACTTCAAGGGGGGGCTGGTCCGTTAGGCAAGAGTCCGAACATGAGCGACAGCGCTGTGAAAAAAGGCAACCGTCGGGCACATCTACGAGTTCAGGGGGCATGCCGGGAATCGGGATCAAACGGGTATGGCTGGCCATGTCGATCCGGGGAATGGTCTCAAGCAACGCCTCGGTGTAGGGGTGGCGCATCTGTGAGAACAGGGTTGCCGTGTCAGCCTGTTCCATAGTCCTACCGGCATACATCACCATTATCTGATCGGCACGACCTCTAACGACCCCGAGGTCGTGGGTGATGAGGATCATGGTCATGCCTCGCTCCTCGCGAAGTTCGTCCAACAGATCCAAGATGTGCTTTTGGACGGTCACGTCCAGTGCAGTGGTTGGCTCGTCTGCAATAAGTAGGCGGGGGCTACAGGCCAGAGACATGGCGATGACTACCCGTTGACGCAGGCCACCTGACAACTCGTGTGGGTACTGGCGAAGGCGCTTTCTCGGTTCAGGAACACCTACCTGCTGCAACAGGTCTCCAGCCTCATCCTTGGCTTCACTGCGGGTCCGCTTTAAATGGACCCTTAGGGATTCAGCGATCTGCTCTCCGATCCTTTTGACAGGGTTCAGCGAAGTCATTGGGTCCTGGAAGACCATGGTCATCTCGACACCCCAGAAATGGCGCTCACCCTCAGTTGCCATGGCCCGGACGTCCCTGCCATCAAAAGTGATCGAACCCCCCACCCGGGCATACGAGGGAAGCAAGTTCATTAGTGTCTTGGCCGTAACCGACTTGCCAGATCCCGACTCACCCACGATCCCCAGCGTCTGGCCCTCGGTCAGGTCGAATGAGACTCCGTCGACGGCGCGGACCAGCCCCTTTTCGGTCGCGAAGCCAACATGTAGATTGGAGACGGATAGCAGGGGTGCAGCCATGTCAGCTTTGCCCAATCCCGATTTCGCGCACATCGAAGTACTCGCGAAGTCGGTCCCCGGCGTAGTTGAGGCTGAGAACCGTCACGAACATGGCACCAATCGGAAACATCGCCACCCACGGACCTTCTCTCAGGGTGCGGGGGGCCGAGCCCAGGACGATCATCTTCCCCCAAGAGAAGCCCTCTTCCACAGACAACCCCAGGAAAGCCAGACCCCCTTCGGCCACGATGGTGATGGCCATGCCGAGCAGGGTGAGGGCACCCATGGGGATGAGAACGTTTGGCAACAGTTCGTGGACCATGATTCGCTGGTCAGTAGCTCCCAGCACCCTGGAGGCTGCTACGAACTCCCGCTCCGCGTAGGCCAAGGTGGTTGCGCGGGAAAGGCGGGCAATGGGGGCTATAGCCAAGATTCCTAGGGTCGTAGCCACGATGGGCAGGGTCTGTCCGGCCAGGCCCACGATGAGTAGCGCCAGGACCAAGCCTGGGTAGGCCAGCAAGACGAACACAACGAAGGAGATGACACGGTCGACCATTCCCCTGAAATAACCGGAAATCATTCCGAGGGTTCCACCAACGAATATTCCAAGGAGGATCGACATGAAACCAACCACAAGGGATACCCGAGCCCCCCAGATGGTCCGGGCGAACATGTCGCGACCGTTGTTGTCGGTACCGAACCAGTTGCTCCAACCAGGAGCCTCCATCCGGCCACCCACCCCGGTCTCGTTCGGATCGGCAATGGGTAGCCAGGGCGCCAGCGCCGCAGCTGTGACGATGAACACAATCCAAGCTGCTGCAAGCCAGAACCCGGGGCCCAGTCGGCGGATGACGATCGATCCGAACTGCTCATCCGACTCCCAACCACGGGCGGCTTCCATCCCGAAGAGATCGTCCATCAACTCCGGCCGCTGACCAGCGTTACGACTCACGACGCACCCTGGGGTCAAGGTAGGAGTAGACGAGGTCCACTGCGAAGTTGATGACCACGAAGCCTGTCGCGATAACTACCACGGCACCAAGGACCACCGGATAGTCGTCACGGATGGAGGCCTCCACGAGTGCCCTGCCCAGCCCTGGGATGGAGAAGATCTGCTCAACAATTAGTGCCCCACCCATCAGGGCAGCCGTGTTTAGCCCAAACACCGTGACAACCGAGAACAAAGAGGGGCGCAGGACGTGTCTGAACATGATCCAGCGGTTGGAGAGGCCCTTGGCCTTTGCCATTACCACGAAGTCCTCCTGGAGCGTGGTGATGAGGTCGGTGCGCAGGAGGCGGAAGTAGGTGGCTGCAAGTGGCATACCCAGCGTCAGGGCCGGCAACACCAAGGATTTCAACCTGATCAGGAGGTTGTCGTCTTCGAAACGGCTGGGAAAAATCTGCCACCTCACTACGAAAAAGTAGAAAAGTATTACCCCGAGGGCGAAGTTGGGTAGTGCCAGCATTCCAAAGGCACCCACTGTCGAGGCCCTGTCCATGGTCCGATTGGCCCGATAGGCGGCCGCCACGGCCCATGGGATCGATACCGCTACGGCGAAGATTTCGGCCATCGCCATCAGTAGTAGTGATTTTGGCAACCGGTCGGCCAGCAGTTTGTTGACGGGCATGCGGTTCTTGAATGAAGTCCCGAAGTCGCCGTGCAGCAGGTCTCCCACCCAGCGCCCGTAGCGGATCGGCAGGGGTTCGTCCAGGTGGAACTCCTCGCGGGCCTCGGTCACCACCTGGCAGTCACCCACACCCGTGCCGCCCTGGCCCGAGACGTCCTCTATCTCACCTGCAAGGACCGCATCGCAGTCCACCGAAGCGTAGAAGCCGACCACGTTGAACAGCGGGTCGCCAAGGGTGTTCATGGCGGTAAAGGCCAAAAATGTAACGGCCAGAACCACAGCGACGAGTTGCGCCAACCGGCGCACCAAGACGGTCACGGGTGATTCTCAGTTGTCCGTGACCGTCTTGGCTGCTATCGGTCTACTTCAATCCCCTATTCGGGCTTGTCGAGGGTTGACGGTATAGAGGTATAGCCAGACCAGTTACACCGGGGTGTTGAGCCGTCAGGCAGGATGTACCCACAGACCCCCGTCACGTCAGGCCCATACGCGTGCGCCCACACGGTGTGGTTGTAGATGATGTAGGTGTAGTCCTGGTTGATCTTCTGGGCTATCTGCTGCCAAAGAGCTACCCGCTCATCGAGGTCCTGGCTCCCCCTGGCCTGGTACATGAGTTCATCTCGTTCCTCGTCACAAGTTCGTGGCCAGTTCAACGAGAGGAATCCGACTGCCGAGCAGTTCAGCCAGGTGACATCCCCGTCTGGGTCAGCAAAGCCCATCTGACGCCAGGTCACCCAGTCGTACTGGCCGAGGGCCACCTGGGTTATGTGGTCATCCTGGAGTTGCATGTCCTTGGTGATCTCAAAGTGATCGCTCCAACCGTCGGTGAGGATGTCGTAGATGCGTTCCTGAATGACCGATGGACCGGAGTACTGGAACTCCATGTTGATGCGTCCGTCGGTGCAGTTCTCAGGGAGTTCAGCGCAGTATGACTCGACCAGCGGTGTAGCCATCTCGGGCATGTCGTGTTCCTGTACCACGTCGGGGTTGTGGTATGGGGACTCTGGCGGGAACCACGTTTCGGCTGGCCTCAAGACTCCTTGGCCGATGAACTCTATGTAGTTGTCAAGTGGGGCGGCATACGCCAGAGCTTTCCTAGCCCTGATGTCATTGAATGGTGCTTTGGCACTGTTGAGCATGCCAAAGCCCTCCTCACCAATGTCCTCTTCGAAGAGTTGCAGACCACCACCGGTGGCCTCTAGGTCCCGGAGGGCCAAGATGGCATCCACGTTGGAGGTGTGCATGATGTCTATGTCACCCACAGCCATGGCATCGGCGGCCAGGACCGTGTCGGTGTAGATGTAGAACTCCACTGCGGCCGGAACGACCTCACCTTGCCACCAGTCTTCATTGCGCACGAACCTGGTCATGTAGTCCTGTTCTCGACTGTCGAACCGGAACGGCCCAGTGCCCACCGGGGCCTGGTTCAGGGAACCGTCTGAAATGGTTGCCTTCATGTATTCCAGTGACGGTATGTAGCCGAGTTGACTGGTCAGGTAGAGAGGGAAGGAAACGTGTGGTCGCTGAAGGTTGAACCTGACCGTCATGTCATCGACAAGCTCTACGGCCCCCTGGGGGATGAAGATGGGCCTGAATGCCAAGGAGATGAGTTGGTCCTTTAGTTGCTGGTTGATGGCGTACTCCACCGTTTCGCCAGTCAGCATGGTCCCGTCGTGGAACATCACGTTCTCACGGATCTTGAAATCCCAAACCGAGAGGTCATCGTTGTGGGTCCACGATTCAGCAAGGCCAGGTGAGTACACGCAACCGCAAGGATCGTCGGTCAGGTAGACCAACGGTTCATAAACGGCACGGCCCATCTGGTAGGCAGATACTGCAAAGCGGTTGACAGTCGGGTTTAGACCATCTCCATCCGCCTCCAGAGCCATCCTGATTACTGAACCAACCAGTGGCTCAGGCTCAGGCGCGGCGGCGATGTCGCCTACCTGGCTGGAGCCCAGGGGTGCGTATTCGTAGACGACGTTGGCTGTTGAAGCCTCGTAGTCGTTGACGTCGATGTTCTGTAT
>PBSS01000008.1 GCA_002726315.1 Acidimicrobiaceae bacterium | reverse complement strand
CCCGTGGCCGCTGCTGCTGCGACCCAGAAAATCCCTCTCAGTAGCCCCATCTTCTCGCCTCACTCATCGTGCTGGAACCTGCCTTGTTCCACAGTAGGGTCGTTCGCTATCAGGGCTCCAGCGACCGCGCCGAGCGGCCCGCCTGCCAAGCCGCCCACGGTCATTGCGATTATTGTGCGCATAAACATGGGTATTGGCAAGTTTGCCGGTGGTCATCCGATCAGGTAGGTGGACTCTCCCCAGTGCTTGGCGAACTCCTGGGGGCCGCCCTTGACTACCAGACTCCGGCCGCCCGCCTTCTCCAAGGGCCCATCGGGGCCCTCCATGGTCTCCAGCCACTTGTCCATGTCCCGGCCCTGATGCATCTCCCAGAACGTGCCTATGACCACCTCGATGAGATCCTCCATGTCTGATGAGTGGGTTCCGAACGAGTCGTGCACCGCCCAGAAGCCCAAGTTTCCCCTGCTCTGGCTCATCGTGTTGACGACAGACCTCATGTGGCAGGCGTCTAGTGACTGGACGAAGTTGGCGTAGATCCCGCTGCTGGCCCGATCCACGGCAATGCGATCCTCCTCCTTGTCCGAGAATCGGGGTATTGACACCTTGACGTGGTTCAGGAGCGGCCTGATCTCATCGACCAGTTCGATGGCCTCGGGGGAGTCGTGAAGTTCCTCTTCGACCCAATCCAATACCGAGATAATCTTGCGCCTCCCACTGCCTTCCACAGCCGAGCGTTGGGGCTTAGGCAGCTTCTTGCCACACTGGGCTAGGAGGTGCTCCAGCCTCCGTTTGATTCGTGCGGTGCTCTTGGCGGCAGAGCCTTGGTGCCAATTCTGCTTTCCCTTCGACTCGCCGTACCACTGAGGTAGGCTGGATAGGTCGCTGTAGCAGGATTCCGGTGAGCTGGGCCAGCCCCCGCTGGTCGTCTCGCCAGACTGGGTCTGCATGTAGTAATTGCAGACTTCGAACCCGCTGCTGCCAGACTTATCGCCCTTCGAGGTCCTCCACCTCGTTCCGGGGTAGCGTCCCCCGCTCGCCTCAACTGTCCCATCCAGGGCCGCCTCGAAGTCCTCGTACGCATCGCCCGTCACCTCCTTTATCGCCCCCTTGTAGGCCCTAGTGGTCAGCGTCGTCAGCCGAGGCTGCTTCTTCCAATGCTCCCCACACTTCCCCTCGTCGCTTCTGTCGTACCAGAAGAGGTCCTTGAGTTCATCATCCTCGAGTATGGCCCAGTACAACCCGGAGCCATAGTTCCACAGGTTGAGGACCTCTTCCTCGTCCAGGAGCTTCATCCAAGTGTTTGCGGTGGAATCGCTCTGGTATTCGAAGTCCCTGATCCCGTTCTTCTTGCACAGGCTCACGAGGTAATCCTGCCTCTGTCCCTTCTTGAAACTCACAGCCTTCCTCCGCAGGATCTCTTCTATCTGGACTCTCGTTCTTGGCTTCTTCGCGTGCTTCTGGTAGTGCTTCCTGCCTAAGTCCAGATTGTCCAGGTACTCTAGTCTGGCACTTACGAATTTGAGGGGAATCTTGTTGATTTTCTTCTGTTCGGCACCACTCCAGTTCCTTGCTAGGGGCGCCGACCTGTACTGGCTCCCCCTACCGTTCTTGCCAGCGAACCCCTTCTCCAGCCTCACGGCCCCGTAGACCCTGGTCATCGTCGGTTGCTTGGCGAGCTTCCTGTCGAAGATCCTCTTGAACGCCTTGTCGGCCAGGCTCGGTACGAGATGCTCATCGAGGAACTCCCGGACATCGTCGGAATGCTTCTCCCTAGCCACTTGCGCCACTTCTCTGTAGAGGTCTTTGGGCCTCTGGCTGGGAATGACGTTGACAAATCTAGCCAGTTTCGGATTCCTCAACAGGGCTGAGACGTGCTGGTAGCCGTTGCAGGTTGCGTCTAGGTGGATCGGAAACCCGCTCTTCACAGCGGACCAGTCGCACTCCCTCTCGTGGATCTCGAGGACTCTGTCGAGCTCGATAAGGGCCGCCAGCCTCTGCAGGTCCTCTCTGCGGCCATGGCGGTGGTGATCGAGCCCCAGGCTCTCGACGTGCATCTCGGGGTTCCTGGCTATCTCCCTGAGGTGCTCCTCGTTCCTCGTAGCCCACCCCCTCCTCTCCTCGAAGGTCTGCCTCTTCTGGGCCTTGTCATCTCCCCAGAGATCGCTCTCCACGCCCTCCATCAGGTTGTGGACATGTACCTGCAGCCACTCGAAGCCGGACACGTCGTCCTTGCTGCGTCCCATCGGCTTCCAGTGCTTGAATCGGATCAGGGCCTTGTTGAGGTCATCCCCCTGGGGGCTGAGGTTGGTGCACCGGGGGCTCATTCTTCCTCTGAAGTCACAGCTCCAGGGATGCCAGAACACGTTGGCGTTGTGGTTGATAATCTTCCTGGACCATACCAGCGACAGGCGGACTTCCTCGCTCTCGTTCTGGTCTTCGGGGAAGTAGCCTTCGAATTCCCCCTTGGGGTGGATATCCCTGATTCGTTGCTCGCTCGAGGCCAGCCACTGCGAACTAGGCTCGCCCCCGTCCCCCCCCTCGAACTTTCGGTCTGACACGGTCGTCCCGTCGGAGAACTCAATCTCGAACACCTTCTCCAACAGGTCCAGATTGACCTCCCACTGCACCTGCTGCAGCGCGTTGAGCGCGCTTATCGCCTCCGCATCCGGATGGCATCTTCTGGTCGGAACCTCGCGCTCTTCCCCGTCCTCCACTATGGTTGCCACGAAGCCCTCGTAGTCCCCCTTGAATTGGTACTTGGCCGTGACCCTCCCCCCCTGATCGTCCTCCAGGTAGCCGCCCGGCGCCACCTCCCCAGAGGGAAGTATTCGATGGTCTTCGGGGGGCGAGTACATCGGCCGTTCCCTTTCTCCTCGCAGCCATCTGAAGATGGCATTCTCGTTGTGGTCCCTGAAGTCGGCGAAATCGGCCTTGGTGACCTGCCTCTTCATCTCCTTAGTGAATACCAGGGAGTTTGGCATCCTCTTCGCCCGTCTATGCTTCCATTTCGAGTCATCTCCTCCGTGGAACAACTCGATGAGCTCCTCACGACTCATTGGGTCAGTTGTCAAAAGCCCATGATTCTGCAGCATCGTCATGAGGTTGTACGAGAGCTTCCTGGAGTTCTGCGCTACCGCCTCATCCGGTCCTTTGGCGGCCTCTCCGCCGCCTAGCAGGTCTCCAAAACCCTTCTCGATGATCCAGTCAACGGCTGCGATCTCCTCGGAGGAGAGCCCCTTCCGAAGGCGTTTTCGGGGGAACAGCCTGCTGCCCTCCCAAATCTCCGTCAGCCGATTCCTCGACCTAGAAATCTCGCGCTCCAGCCCGCGGGCCAAGTTAGGGAGGAACACCACTGCGGGGGTGGCGATCTTGACCCACTTCCACCCATCAGGTGCCTTTTCCCCAGCCCCGACCAGCCGGTCAACGATTATCCCGGTCCTCGCATGCACCCGGTATTCATCGTCGCTCATCATTCCCAAGCGTCGCATCTCATTCTTGCGATACCTCGTCGCGATGCGCTTCCCGAACTGGCCGTTCCTGCTGAACTTGGCCTCTATCCAATCCTGCAACTCATCGTCTCCCACCACGATTCCTTTGTCCGAGGAGAAATCTCGGAACCTCTTGGGGTCTTCCGCACCCCTCAACTCGAACACATCGCGGTCGGAGGGGAAACTCGTCTTCGATGTCGAAATCAGCGACTCCACCACCGCTTGACTAATCATAGTCACGACGTTCTTCCTGTCTATTACCTGCTCTAGTTGGCGGTTCGAAAGTCCAGAGAGCATATTGTGCTCATTGTAGTAGTCCGAATCGTAATGATGTCCAACCATGTCAGGATCGACCCGGCCTATCACCTTCCGCATCACCCTCAGGTGATGCCATTCCTTGGTCCCAGTGGCCTTCTCGATTTCACCCTCGATAAGGTCCTCAATGAATATTGTAATCTTCTTCAGGGTTTCCTCGTACTCCACCCACTCCTGTTCATCCCTTTTGTTGCCGAATGCGAGGAATATGATGGAACCGTCGCCTAAGCGCGACGCCTCCACCTTGTGCTGCAGCCAGACCTTGAACTCCATGTGGCTCGGAGACAGGCTTCTCCCGGAGAATCCGATGGAGGCCTCCTCTTTCGGCCCCGCATCCCCCCTCAGGAAGATCCTCGGTGGTGCATCATCCGTCTTATCGGCCTTCCTCATGCTATCTTGGCCGTAGAAACCGACCTCTCGCAGCCGTCTCTTCATCCAATCGAGCCAGTCCTCGTTTTTCCTGCTGGGAATTTCCCCCCCCTCCCCTTCCACGTAGTTCCTGGAGGAGTAGGAGCCGATGCGCTCTATCTCGTGGGGGTCGAGGGCCACGATTCGTGAGCCAGAATCCCTTTCTTGAAACTATCTTCTAACTCGCCAATAGGGGAAGGAGCCCTCACAGAGGGCTTCCCATCACTAGGTTGTGAGAATATGAAGGAAGAAGAAGATGCAGAAGGACACAGAGAAAAGCAAACGAACGAGGCTACGGTTTCAGCAAGGCTACCGGAGCTGAACAAGGAGGACAAGGAGTTCGCCACCACCCGGGAAAAGTTGGAGTGGGTTGAGGAATGGATGTCGTGGTACGTTCCGGGGCAACTCCAGACGATGGAGGACGGCGGCATCATCCTGCAGAAGGTGGACGCCAGCACCGTGAGGTGCGTATCAGTGGTCGACCATTCTTTCTGCTACCTGACTCTGGCTCTGGTTTCGACGTCCTTCGAGCGCCGGGGGGTGAGTCTCGAGGTCGACCCATACACGATAGTCACGCCCTACACACCGCCGGAGGACAGGGGCCCAGAGCGCTACGACGAGGGGGACAATCCCGGCGTGGAGGTGGTCTGATGTGGATCTTCACCACGGCGGGCTTCCTGAGCATAGTTCAGCACATGGGCATCCCAACCCACTTCCAAGTCAAGGCTAGGACGCCCGAACCGCTGGAGCGCTTCTGGCCCGAGCACGATATCGAGGCCATAGGATGGGCCGACTACAGGTACCGGATCACCATCCCCAAGGAGGAGGTGGTTCCCGTGATAACCGAGATCATCCGGTCGGTGGGCTATACGAGCTTCAAGAGCCAGTGCGAGAATGACGACGACTACCACCGCGCGCTCGTCAGGATCTGGTCGGTGATGCACAACTACCAGAGGGGCTTCGAAGGGGCATGAAGCCCCGATCCCCTCCCACTTGGCAATCATCTCCGCGCAGGAAGGGGGGGAATGCCATTGTCCCGAGGGACCCCTGGGGGTAACTTGCCAACTACGTGATTCAGACGCACGACAACAACATCGAAGCAGGCAGCATAGAGCACAAGATGACCATCGAGCGAAAGCTCCTCGGCAACTTGCTCTACAAGATTTCGAACGCAGAGTGGAAGGGGCTCACGCTCCTGTCCGAGGCAGTGGCGGCCTCCGAAGCCTGCATCATCGATGAGGATGGCGTCATCACGGCCAATCACCCCGAGGCCGACATCTGCTTGGACGTCAGGAAGACCATCTTCCAGGACGACGGCCACATCCACTGCTGGGCGAGCTCCACTGCCTCGGGGGTGAAGGTGAGGCAGCGGGCATGCGTAGCCGCCAATGAAGCATACGGGAGGATCCCCGCCACGGACAACTGCTTCGCGTTCGTCCTCTGGGCGGACTCGGGCTTCGCGAGAATGCCCTTGACGCTCCGGGACGCCATACTCTACTGCCAAGACCCGGAAGAGGCCGAGAGGAAGAAGGCCGAGAAAACGAGGAGGTGTGATCTCATAAGGAAGATTTTCCGTGAGCAGAAGCTCAAGAGAGACGCAGAGATCAGGGAGGCCGAGTTGCTCAAGACCCTCAGGAATGACGAGCGTATCAGGCTGGGCCACATGGGCTGGCGAGAGCTGATGACCGAGCAGAGGGCCGACGAAGGCGGGGACTCGCTCTCGGAGTTGTTCGCACGGGATTTCAGGTCCGCCATGCTGCGTGGCGAGGTGATGCAATGAGGGAGGGAGCATTGGAACTGGCAAGTTCCGAACCACCCAGAATGGTCGCCCTTCGGGAGTTCAAATACTGTCACAATCACTTAATGGAAGACAAGGAGGAAAAGGAATGGACAAGATAACGACAACCGTCGAGATCGCCGACCAATCCGGACACACCACCCTTCAGCTGACCAAGGCAGAGACACTGTCCCGCGTCGCTGACAATGGTGGTTCCTGGGTCTTCGCAGACAACCAGATGGTACAGCCCGAGCAACTGGCTCGGGCTGACTGGGAGACTGTGGGGACCGTTAGGATAGTGCCCGGCCTGGTAGGCGGCCTGTGATCACAGCAGGCAGGCACGCTCGCAGGAGCACAGACTAACGTAAGCCCCCCTCGGGGTCTCTCCGAGGAGGGTGCGACAATCAAATCAAAGGTAACATAGAGGTAACAAAATGCAAGACAAAACGAACAAAATGCAAGATAAAACACAAGCACAGGTAGGAACGACATCCGAGCGGATGCTCAGGGAGTACTCGATCGAGGGCATCGAAGAGCACAACAGGTCGTTGCGATGGCTACTGGATACCGCCGAGAGGCTCGGTGCCCGGATAGAGGTCGAACCCGNGGACTCGAGGTGGNACNNGGTCNCCTTCGAAATCAGGCTCAGCGGCCTCGAGTCCGGGATACACTACCGCATCAGGGTCAACTACCGGCCGANGATGGCCCAACTGATGTCTCGAAGGATCAGCGAGGTCGACCTGAGCGACGAGGAGTCGGTCAGGGCGATGCTGCCGGCTTTCCAGAAGATGTTGGACTTCGACGTCTACTGGTACGACCCAAGGAAGCTGGATTGGGAGAGGTTCTGCGTGATTCCCAATAACAGAAAGGACTCCAAGGCCTGGCCGTTCGACAGGATAGTCTCCCTCATGGAAGCCCTCAACGACGATCTGGGGACCGCACTCGACATCAGCATGAACACGTTGCGAAAGGAGTTGGTTGAGTCCTACCCCGTCGCCTGGTTCTCGGGTCAGACCGATCCCAGCCTGACTTTCGATAAGGTCTCCATTTACGTCGGTCATTTGATGGACCTCTCATACTGCGAGTCCCAAGATGAGTTCGAGGACGTCTCCAATGCCTTCGCGGCCCTCTTCGGAGACTCGTTCAGGGAAGGAATGAGAACTCGGAGGATGAGACGACGCGAGCGTCGTTCCAGAGTCGGGATGGAGGATGAGTGATGGCGAGAACGATCACAATAATCGGTGCTGGCGGAATCGGGTCCAACCTCCTATGCGCCCTTGTCCCAGCGATTCACAGGGGCGGTCTGGTGGAGGGGCTCGGCGAGGTCGTGGTTAGGGTTCACGACTCGGACCGGGTCAGCGAGGACAACCTCGCTCACCAGCGATTCCTGCCTTCGCAGGTCGGCAGACACAAGGTCGAAGCCGCCTGCTCGGCCCTGACGGAGTTCGAGAGCGACAGGCTGCGAGTAACACCGGTTCCCACGGACGTGAGGGTCCCCGGCGACATAGCCTCATCTGACTTGGTCGTCGTCGCGGTGGACTCCCCGGTCGCTCGCAGGGTGGTCCACTCAACGGCCGAGAGATGGCTGGACCTGAGGTGCTCGGGCGATGGCTACATCGCCATCGACCACCGAGTCGACCGCGGCACCGTGGAGTCGCTAACCGTGGACCAACCCCCCAAGTCATGCCAGTTGGGGGGTTCCACTACCAATGGCAACATTCAGTTCGGATACCTGGCTGCCGCCGCACACGGGGCCCAGTGGCTCCTGCAATCGCTGAGGCAGTTCGCAGGCGAGGGGGGGGCAATGCAACCCCTTCCCCAGTCTGCCAGCATCTCCTTCGGGACCCTAGGAAGGCTGGTCCTCGAGCAGGAGGCGATAACATGAGGGGGTCTTCGGTCTCACCTGTGCTTCACCATCCCGATGAGGTGAGCGGTGACATCACAGGAGGGCACTTGGAGTCGCCCGCCGTCAAGGAGACGATAGCCTGCCTCGCCCAGCGGGGCTCGTGGGAGGACCTCTGGCGCGTCGCCCACTCGATGTCCAGAGAGGTCAGCGTGCTGTTCGATTCAGAGGGCAGAATCTGGGTCGATGTGGGCACAGCGGGCCAAGTCAGGCTCGCACCGCCCCAAGGGGCGAGGATCCCATTCAGGCTGTGGGTTCACACCCACCCCTGGGATGCATACTGGTCCGAAACCGACCTGGGCACGCTGGCTGCCTATTCGAGGATACTCGAGTCGGCCCTGGTCCTGGGGCATGACCACATGAAGAGGGCCCGCAGGCTGGGTGCCTCGGACACGGGGGCGCTCGCAGGGGGCGGGCCCCTGTCGAATTGGAGCTCGGAGCCCTGCCTGCCCTACGGGGCGGACACAGGGGCCGGAGGCGGCCAATGAGCCACGAGAAGGACCAGGCACTGGAACGACTGAGGAAGCTCGCCGGAGAATCCCGGTCGAGAATGGACATACCCGACATCATCGAGGCCGTCCTCGGCCCGGGCACGGACGATGACCTAGAGGCTCTGGTGAGGGCCGCCCTCGAGTCGTCCCCCGGCGCGATGTCCCTGGGGGAGATTGCCAATGGAATCCTCGGAATCCAGTCATGGCGAGAGGGGAACGCGTGACGCAAACGCCTGAGACCATGGCGAAACCGGCACCGAGATGAATCCCAATCTGGCAATGGTTAAGGGCCGCAATTCCGCCGTTCGGACTCCCCCTCCGGGGAACGAGCGAAACTCACCATTAGGCAACAAAGGGACGTGATCAATTTGACAATCAGCAATGACGATGAAGATGAATGCAAGCGACAGGAGAGCTGCCCCAACTGCGGGTCCACCAACAGGCAGCCAGACCACTCTCACCACTACTGCAGCGATTGCGGCTGGGAGCTCGACCAACTGGACGCAGACCCCGGCTTCGCCCCCGCCAACAGCGACCCGGGGGGGCTGAGGGCCCGGGCCAGTGGCCGCAGCAGGAACGGCACCACCATCTCTGTCAGCGGCAGCGGAGACCGCAGGGCCCGCAGACTGGCCAGAACCCACGGTCGCGCCACTTGCGACAGGCCGAGCTTCGTGGACGAGATAGTGGGGGAGATCGTGCGCTCCTGTGGAAGCTCAAGGATCGCAGAGGATGCAACCAGGCTGCTGGACCGGGTGAATCAGGCCAAGGACATCGGCAAGAGGAGGAAGAAGATGGCGGGTTGCGCTGGCATGGCATACGATGACGCCAAGCAGTACAGGACCAGGGTGTATGCTGCAGCGTCCCTGCACATACTGAATGACGACGGCCGGCAGAACACCTCGCGGCACATCGCACGAGACTGGGGGTTGGACTTCAGGGACCTGGTCGGAGCCATCAGGTTCCTCAACTCCCATCGAAGGAGGCTGGCTGGCGAGGCCCCCACTCCAAACGACAGGCCCAGGAACCTGCTCCGGGAGCTTGGCACGATAAGGGAATACCTGATCCAACTAGCCGGGGCCGATGCAGCCAACCTCGTCCACGATACCGCCATCAAGATTCTGAGGGGTGAGCTCGAACTTCTCGAAGAGGGGGATGAGGGAATGGTCGGCGTCGGCAGGTTCGCCCCCCACTCGACCCCCAAGGCCGCCTTCATGGCTGCCGTCATGGCAATGGCCGAATCGGGCCTGGAGAGGGGCCTTGTCAGAGAGCTCTACCGCAATCTACCGACCATCGGCGTTGGCAACTTCGTGGAGAGGAGCGCGCACCTGTTTCGCCAGCCCTAGGTCACCTGATGGGCTGGTTGGTCCCGGGCAGCAACTCGGCTGTACCCGGGTTCGCCCTCTCGAAGTAGGTCCAGAGGGGGGCTGCGAGTATCATGGCCCCCCTGTCGCCAATGGCCAGCATGGGCTCCAGAAGCTCGCAGAAGCCTTCGACCTCGTTACCGAGATCCCTGTCGCCAGTACCGATCCGGATGTAATTACGTCGTGCGCCTCGGACACGCTCCTCCTCTTGGTCCCGCACCCATCCTGCTGCATCCAGCATTGCGTAGATGACCCTCCTATCGACCATGGAGGTGGTGGTGAACTCGGTTTCGCAGTCGTCGAAGGAGACGTTCGGCCTGCCACCGCGCATGGCAGTGAAAACCATCCTCTCGCCCAAGGGACTCCTCAGGAGGACGCTCCAGAGCCGGGGGAACAGCCTGCTGCATCTCCTAGCCCTGCGTTCCAAGTCATTGCCTCGGAGCCGGTCCCTCAGGAACCTGGCCTCGTTGATGGCCTCAATTTGCGGATCCCTCGGCCCGTTAGATTGGATGTGAGATCGCAGGGTGTAGATCTCCCTCTGTGAATTCAAGTCATCCAGCAGCGCCAGCACTATGCTGGAGATGGCGTCCCCGATCACCAGGCGCCTGAGCCCCGGCTGCTCGACTATGCACAGCCTTGACTGATGCATGTGGTGCCTCCATCTCGGGTGCACCTCCATCGGGTCCGGGTCTCGTTCCTGACCCCCGTTGAGGTAGAACGGCAATACCGTGAACCTGGTGCCGTGGTTCCCCCCGCCGGGAGTCACCCGGTAGCCAAGGCCGGACGTCCCCCTCACCTTGATGGCCCTCTTCTCCCGCTCGACCTCGACCCTGTCACTGCTCTCGACCACCTTCCTGAGGAAGTTGACTCCCCTCAGGTCACTACCGCAGATGAGCGGCTTGTCCTCGTCCACGAAGATGTGCTGCTGGATGCAGTGCAGCCTCTTCCGGTCCTCGTGGTCCGGCGGGGACAGGGCCCAGGTCACCACCCTCGCCCAGAGCATGGGATCGCTGTCCAGCTCGATTCGCCTCCATGCGGAATTCCTCCTGACCCTCAGCTGGAGCCTGCCCCTCCTCACGGACAGCGTGACCGGGACATTGAAGAAACCCCTCTCCCGAAAGCGGTAATCGGGGGCCATCGCCATCCACTCGCCAATCGGGACTCCCTGATGCCATCTCCGCATCCACTCCGTCCCCTTGAACACGCCCCTCTTGATCTGGTACTGATGAATCTCCTGCCGCGCCCCCTCCCGACCGCTCCTGACGTATTGGCGAAGCCGTTCGTCGGAGGTGGCCTCGTCACCCCCGTTCATGAACGCGTAGACCGGGTGAATGATCCCGTCGAACTCGTTCCACGGTGCGTGCCTGCGCGCCCTGACTGCCAAGTCCACCGACAGAAGCAGATTCCGCCAGTCGATGTCGTCCCTGGCCCGGTGTCTGGCCAGCATCTTCGAGAGCCCCCGGTAGGGCAGCCTGATCGGCATTCCTTCCAGATAGAAGGTGCCGGAGTTCCACGACAGGTGACTGCCGTCTGGCAGCGCTCCCCCCCTGTGTAGCTCTCGCAGATCCTCAATCGAGGGGACGTGCCCCTCGTCGTGGTTCAACAGGTCCATCTCGTCGGGGTCTATCTGCCAGGGCTCGGGCCTCTGGGTGATCCACGTCCACTCGTCCGCCGGCTCGGCGTCGAGGATCCAATCCCCCTCCTCACCCTGCAGCCCCCTGATCCTCCTCCAGATCTGGTAGGGCGTGGTGTTGGGGTGCCCCAGCGACTCCCTGACCTCCCGAACGAGGCCATCATCGGCAATGTTGGAGGCCCTCTGGCCGGTGATATGAGGAATCAGAACCTCGCAGACGTCACAGCAGACCTCATCCGCATCGTGCTCCTCTCCGCACCCAGTGCACTCAGTCATGGTAGTGGCATGGTTAGCCGGAGTATATTAGCAGACGAACTTGCTTGTGTGGTCAATTCACAGTGATAAAAAATAACCAAACAGTCACTAGCCTCTGTATCGTAGCACTTAGGTCAACCTAGTAAGATCAAACATCTACTAGCATCTATTTCAAGGGCTTAGCAAAGATAGTGGAATTATTCTTCTTCACCTGGAATAGATTCTTTCCATTCAAGTGGAAAATCAAATTCGGGTTCAAGCCGGCACCAGTCAATTTCTGCCACCTTTGGTTCTTCATCAAAAACACGTTCTACCACATATAGCCAACAAGTAACGTGCCCACGACCATACAGATTGTCCGGGTCATGATGTTGCAGTGCATGTACCGCTTGTTTCCAACTAATACTTCTCGACCCCGTCCAATCACTTTCTGTACCTTTAACTTCGATGATCCTTTTCTTTCCGTCTTTCTCTGCGACAAGATCCTTACCCTCTACAGCTTTCCCATAGAACTCGTTTCTGTTGATTACATTCCATCCATTTATTTCCAGATATTCTTTGACAATCTCCTCTCCAGCATCACCTATTTCTTGTGTTGAAGTGCCCCTTCTTCTCTTTCTGACTTTGAGTTTCTTGGCCGCCTTTTTCTTTACATCACTTTTCTTTTTTCTAAGTGATGTGGATTTGTCCTTGCCTTCATCTTCCTCTTCGTCACTAGTATCTGTCGTCGGTTGACGAATAATCGGAGTTCGATCGGTTTTCGGTTTGGATTCAGTGCCTCCTTCTGGTTGTTCTGTATTTTCAACCTTTGACAAGACGATGTCATGGGCGACATCGTAAGATGTAGTACTAAATTTACCTTCGACACATAGTTGAGAGTATCGATCCTCAAAACCGTCCTCATCAGAATACAACAGTGCCTGATTCAAGTTATTGATAACATGAGACGCATCGAAAATGTTTCCGAAAAATTCTGCAACCGGTTG
>PBSS01000007.1 GCA_002726315.1 Acidimicrobiaceae bacterium | reverse complement strand
ACGAGACAGGAATCCAGCCTCTTTCAGCGCAGGGCGCCTCTCAGCTTCAAGGGCCTCAAGAGCCCGCGCTATTCCAAGGCGAAGGGCCCCAGCCTGACCACTGATCCCACCGCCGCGAAGAGTCGCATCAATGTCATAAGTACCCTCCGTGGCCGTAACCCGAAGGGGCTCCATGAACACGAGGCGGTGGCTCTCAGAGGGAAAATAGTCAAGGACCGGCCGTCCGTTGACGGTAACCGTTCCAGTTCCAGGACGCAGACGCACACGTGCGACCGACCGCTTACGGCGGCCTGTGGTCTGGATAAGCGGCTTTGACATCAGTTGTTCTCCGTTCAGGCCGTACGGGCCCTGGTGTGCTCAAGAGCCAACGACTGCGGTTGCTGTGCCTCATGAGGATGCTCTGCACCGCTGTACACCTTCAGTTTCTTGAGCATCTGGCGACCCAGCCGGTTTCGGGGAAGCATGCCCCGGATGGTACGACGGAGCGCCTCTTCAGGCTTGTCGGCCAAGAACTTTCCGTAGGTACGGGTACGAAGACCACCTGGGTATCCCGAGTGGTCGTAGACGTTCTTGCTGGACTCCTTCGCTCCGGTCAGAACCACCTTCGCCGCATTCACGATGACAACATGGTCGCCAGTGTCGATATGGGGAGTAAAGGTGGGCTTGTGCTTACCACGCAGGACCGAAGCCACCTCGGAGGCAAGGCGACCAAGTACGAGGCCGTCGGCGTCAACGACGTGCCATGCACGCTCAATCTCGTCTGCCTTCGGTGTATAGGTGGACACAGGAGTTCCTCTCGAATGCGTAGCCGTGGAACCCGGCTCCGGGGCACCGCCCCGGTCCAGGTGGGATACCCGGGTAGGCCCCAGATACCACACGAACCCGCGGGTAGAGGCTATGCCCGACACCCGCACCCAGCAACCCGTCAGACCTTGCACTGGCGAAACTCAGCCAGTCGAATACCTCACGGACCAAAGAGAGAGGCCCTGGGGTGGAGCCGGCTTACCGGCAGCCTGTCTGTCATGAGCAGCCAACACCGTGGACACGCCGCTTACGGGGAGGCTTCCAGATCCGATCGCTACCAAGACGCCAACGATGGACCTCACCATCTGATGACAAAACGCCGATGCAGTTATCTCAAAGGTCAAAATGTCGTCGTCATCCGGACCGCTCCATTTGGCGGTTTCAACCCGCCTAACAAGAACATTGGCGCTCTCGCTGAGAGGGTTCTTTCGCCGGCGACAAAAAGAGGTGAAGTCGTGTTCACCAATCAGATCACCACATGCCCTGTTCATCGCAGACACGTCCAAGGGGCCAACCACGTGCCACGTTGTCGGCAACAGGAAGGGATCCGGATCGGGGCGGTTCAAGATCCGATAACGGTAGGTACGTCCAGTCGCGTCGAAACGGGCATCGAAGTCGGCTTCGGCGGGTTCGATTCTCGACATGACAATCGATGGTGCACATAGGCGGTTGACAGACCGGCGCAGCTTCTCTAGGTCAATGTCGTCCGGAACATCGAAACTGAGCACCTGACCCACGGCGTGAACTCCGCTATCCGTACGACCAGCACAGGTGACGACCACGTCATAACTGGTAACCCTTGACAGAACTGCTTCCAAGTCTCCGGCAACGGTACGCACGCCATCATTCACGGCAAACCCGTGAAACGGTGCCCCGTCATATGCGATCTCTGTCCGAACCCGCATGACTACCTGCCCGGGCTACCCGAAATAACTACTGAAGGTCAGACCAGTTCGATGCGGGCCATCGGCGCATTGTCACCATGGCGAGGTCCAACCTTGAGGATCCGCGTATAACCACCCGACCGATCCTCATAACGAGGACCGATCTCGTCAAAGAGCTTCGCTGTCATCTCCCTATCACGCAGGAATGAAACCACCTGACGGTGGTTGTGCAATCCACCTTTACGGGCCTTGGTAATCAACTTCTCGGCTATTGGACGCATGGCCTTGGCTTTGGCCTCGGTCGTCGTAATCACCTCGGCAGCAATCAATGAAGCGACCAGGTTGGCCATCATCGACTTCTGGTGCGCGGAACTGCCACCGAAGCGACGCCCCTTCCTAGGGGTTGCAGGCATTGTCTCAGCCCCGAACCCGGAGCGACAGACCTCGCTCGTCCAACTTCTCGATCACCTCGTCGAGCGACTTCTGGCCGAAATTAGTTACGGCGAGAAGGTCATCCTCGGTCTTTTCGAGCAACTGGCCAATGGTGTCAACCTGAGCACGCTTGAGGCAATTGCGGGGACGCTCGGAGAGGTCAAGGTCCTCTATGGGAAGAGCCATGTCGGGGGAACCCACGATCGCCGATTCCGCCTCCCCCAATTCAAGACCCTGTGGCTCGTCGCTCATCTCCTCGACCAATTGGATGAGGGAGCGCAATGTTGCACCAGCCGAAGCCAGAGCCTCACGAGGAGTGATTGTTCCATCGGTCTCAATGTCCATCACAAGCCTGTCGAAGTCACTGGATTGCTCCACCCTGATGGGTGAGACGTCGAAAGCGACACGTCGTACCGGTGAGAACAGGGCATCGACTGGGATGACCCCGATAACTGGTTCCTCAACGATGCGATCAGAAGGCTGGAAGCCACGGCCCCGCTCAATGGTCAACTCAAAGGCCAGGCGAGCCTTTGCATTAACTGTCGCAAGGTGTAGATCGGGGTTGACGATCTCGACCTCGTCGTTCGTGGCAAGCACCTCAGCTGTGACGTCAGCAGCACCACGAATGTCGACGCGAAGGGTCACGGGTTCATCGCTATAACAGCAGACCTCTAAATCCTTCAGATTCAAAACGATGTCAGTGATGTCCTCAACGACACCATCGATGGTGCCAAACTCGTGGAGCGCATCGTCAAAGCGCACCTGAGTCACAGCAGCACCCGGGATGGATGACAGAAGTGTGCGACGCAGAGAGTTGCCCAAGGTGTGGCCGAAGCCCCGCTCGAGCGGACCCACAGCAAACTGCTGGCGGTTTCCATCTAGTTCGGATTCGACCTCTACGGTCGGGCGCTGAATGACCAGCATGGTTGTCCACCTTCTCGCTGCAATCGCAGCGCTTCTTGGTCTCGGCTCCCGGAGGGAGCCTGACCACCTGTCTGTGTTGTTCTAATCGTGTGTTATTCGGATCCCTGGTTTGACGGGGGACGCCTCACCGGGGACTCCTTTTGGTTACTTGCTGTAGAGCTCTACTACGAGTTGTTCTCGGAGCGGGATGTCGATCTGATCACGAAGAGGGAGTTCCCTCACGGTGACCTCATGGCCACCGTCGGCGACCTCAAGCCAGGCCGGAGCCTGACGGTCAAGCACATCGATGTTCCACTGCACAACAACCATGTTCCTGGCCTTTCGACGAAGGGTTACCACCTGACCCTTCTTAACGCGAAAGCTGGGAATGTCGACGCGGCGTCCGTCAACGTCGACATGGCCGTGGTTGACCATCTGACGGGCCTGGGGGCGTGTCGCAGCCATGCCNGCCCTATANACCACGTTGTCCAGGCGNAATTCGAGGAATCGGAGCAGGTTGTCACCGGTAACACCGTCACGACGGTTGGCCTCGTCATAGAGGCGCCTGAACTGCCNCTCTGTCAGGCCGTAGGAGAACCTGGCCTTCTGCTTTTCCTGAAGTTGGGCCAAGTACTCGGACGGATTGCCCCTACGGCGAGTGCGACCATGATCGCCAGGCGGATAGGGACGCTTGTCGAGGGCGGTAGTTTCACCCTTGGTACCGAAGATGTTCGTACCCAGACGACGCGAGACGCGAGCCCTGGGGCCCGTATAGCGCGACATCAGACCCTCCGCCGCTTAGGTGGGCGACAACCGTTGTGTGGAATTGGGGTGACGTCTTTGATGCCGGTCACCTCGATGCCCGTGTTCTGAATAGTGCGAATAGCGGTCTCACGACCCGACCCGGGCCCCTTGACGACAACATCCACCTTGCGGACTCCGTGTTCCATTGCCTGGCGAGCACACTGTTCTGCAGCCATCTGGGCAGCGAACGGCGTCGACTTACGGGAGCCTTTGAAGCCCACGTTCCCAGCCGTAGCCCAGGCGAGAGTATTACCACCCTGGTCGGTAATCGTAATGATCGTGTTGTTGAAGGAACTCTTGATATGCGCCACACCGTGCGGAACATTCTTGCGTTCCTTCTTACGAGGACGACGGCCCCCTGCTGATGGTTTCGCCATTACTTCACTGCCTGCTTCTTGTTTGCAACGGTCTTACGCGGACCCTTACGTGTTCGAGCGTTCGTATGGGTGCGCTGTCCACGAACCGGGAGGCTGCGGCGGTGACGTAGGCCCTGATAACACCCGATATCCATCTTTCGCTTGATGTTCTGGGAGACCTCACGCCTAAGGTCTCCTTCAACTTTCAACTGCTGGTCAACGAACGCCCTGATTTGTGTGACCTCTTCGTCAGTGAGGTCCCTGACGCGTGTCGCTGGGTTGACACCAGCACCCTCACACACCAGTCCAGCTGTGGTGCGGCCAATTCCATGGATGTAGGTGAGTGCTATCAACACCCGCTTCTCACGGGGTACGTCGACGCCTGATATTCGTGCCATGTGGTATGTGCCCCTAGCCCTGACGTTGTTTGTGCCGCGGGTTGCTGCAGATCACCTGTACGCGACCGTGCCGCCGGATGACCCGGCACCTTTCACACATCCGCTTGACGCTTGTTCGGACCTTCATAATCTGCTCATTCGATCTTCATGTTCGCTGGTCGAGTCGACCAGTCTTTTCGGCTATTTGTAGCGGTAGGTAATACGGCCCCTCTGGAGGTCGTAGGGAGTCAACTCAACCTGGACCCGATCACCTGGAAGGATCCGGATGTAGTGCATCCGCATCTTGCCGGAGATATGAGCCAGTACGTTGTGGCCATTTTCCAGTTCGACACGGAACATGGCATTGGGCAAAGGCTCCAACACCGTGCCCTCCATCACAATCGCGTCTTCCTTGGACTTCGTCAGGGTCATACTCCCGGTTGTACATTATTGGTCAAATATTTCAACTCTGAGCGCCCTGGACACACCGTTGGCGTACCTGACGATCATGGGCATACCTAGCCGGATACCCACCAGCGACACGGGCTGCAGCCCGGCCGAGGCCGAGGAACAACGCTATCGCAGGCCCCAGAAGGGTCCAACCCGCCTGCGGGTCCATCCGCGAAGTACCGTTCATCCCAGGATCTCGTCGACAGTGGTGCAGAGTCGCAAAAACACCTCTTCCTCACTGCCGAGGCCGTCAACCACCTTCAATAGACCTCTGTCCTCAAACCACGAGAGCAAGGGCTCGGTCTCAGACTCGTAGAGGTCCAGGCGGCGGCGAATCGCCTCTTCGGTGTCGTCAACACGACCACGATCCAACATGCGATGGATCACCACGCCGACAGGTACGTCTAGGTTGAGAGCGCCGACCAGGGGGGTCCCTGCCAAATCCAACATGTCCTCAAGCACCTGAGCTTGAACAGGTGTGCGGGGGAATCCGTCAAGAACCGCACCGTGCTCGACCACGTCGGGCATTGCGAGCCTCTCAGCAACAATTCCGTTGATTACCTCATCGGGCACAAGGTTTCCCGTGTCCATGATCGCCTGGGCCTCGCGGCCCAATTCGGTACCGGCCGCCACAGCAGACCTCAACATGACACCAGTGGAAACATGGATCATGCCGTATGCCTCAACCAGGCGCTCACATTGGGTGCCCTTTCCGGAACCCTGACGACCCAGGATCACCAGGTGAGCTGAAGTCATGACATCAAGTCGCGCAAGCAGCAGGACTACTTGAGGAAGCCTTCATAGTTACGCATAGTCAACTGTGAATCGACCTGCTTCATGGTCTCAAGAGATACACCAGCGGCAATCAGAATTGAGATCCCCACAAATCCAAAACCGGCTGCTCCTGCGCCAGAGGAACTGCCGATCCCGGAACTGGTGTCGAGAAACACGTTGATGAGGATCGAGGGGATCAGTGCAACCGCTGCCAGGAAAAGTGCACCCGGGAGTGTTATCCGGGAGAGGATCTTGGCCAGATATCTCTCAGTCTGGTAACCGGGGCGGATTCCGGGGACAAAGCCACCTTGCTTGCGGATCGTGTCGGCCTGTTTGACCGGATCGAAGGTGATGGCCGTATAGAAGTAGGCAAAACCCACCACCAAGAGACCGGTGATGCTGAAGTAGAACACGTTGTCCGGCTGGGCCAGATTGTCGTCGATCCAACCACGAAAGCCGTCCCATGGAAGGGCGGCGGCCAACAGCACGGGCAGGTACAGGACTGAAGATGCGAAAATGATCGGGATTACACCCGATTGGTTGACCTTCAGGGGGATGTAGGTGTTCTGACCCCCGTACATGCGTCGCCCAACCACCCGCTTGGCAAACTGCACCGGAATCCGACGCTGGCCCTGTTCAACAAAGACGATCGTAGCTACGAGACCGACTAGGACAAGCAGGACAACACCGAGCGCTGCGGGACCGTTCTCCGCATGTATCAGGGATCCCTGTGCCGGGAATGCACTCACGATCGAGATCATGATCAGGAGTGACATGCCGTTGCCAATTCCCTTCTGGGTTATCAGCTCACCCATCCACATGAGCAGTGCGGTGCCAGCGGTAAGAGTGAGCACCACCACGCTGACCGTTCCGATGTGGAAGTTGGGTAACAGATTCGAGCCTGAAGATCCACTGATGGAGTTTCCTCCACTGTTGAAAAGAAAGGCGAAACTTGTGGACTGGATGACTGCGATGACCACGGTCAGGTAACGGGTCCATTGGGTAATCTTGCGCTGGCCCACAGCCCCCTGTTGCTGCCACTGCTCGATTTTGGGAACGACTACCCCCAGAACCTGCATGATGATCGACGAGGTGATGTAAGGCATGACGCCCAAAGCGAATACGGCGAATGTGGTGAGCGCTCCACCCGAGAACAACTGGAGGAAGGCCAGCACGCCACCCTGGTTGGCCCTGTCGCGCAGCAACTGGACCTGTTCGACGTCGATTCCCGGAGCCGGCATGAAGGCACCGATCCTGTAAAGCAGGATCATGAGCAGTGTGAACAGGATCCGCTTGCGCAGATCTGCGACCCTGAACATGTTCAGCATGCTGGAAATCACGTTTGCTCCCCGTTGTCGGGTGTCCCCCGGTTCGACCCGGAGAAAATGGATGTGGTCAGCGGTTCATCAGCGCGTTGCCGCTGGCCGGAGGCCTCACAGCAAAGGGCAGAGATAGTTTTTCGATGGTCCCATCAGCAGCCAGGATCGCCACCTCGGCAGACTTCGAGAAGGCATGTGCCTTCACGGTAACCGCCCGTGTGATCTCACCCCGACCCAGAACCTTGATAAGTGAGTTCTTACCAACCAGGCCCTTGGTGAGTAGCGTCTCAGGGCTCACATCGGTCAAGCCCGACTCCTCGATGGTGTCCAAGTTTACGGCCTGGTACTCAACCCGAAAAGGATTCTTGAAACCACGTAGCTTGGGAATCCGTTGGTTCAAGGGCATCTGCCCACCTTCGAATCCGTGACGGACCGTGTTGCGGGCCCGCTGGCCCTTCATCCCGCGACCAGCGGTCTTGCCACCCTTGCCACCGATTCCACGGGCCACGCGCTTCCCCCGCGTGCGGGACCCCGGCGGGGGCGTCAGATCATGGACCTTCATCTCACTCGACCTCCTCTACCTTGATCAGGTGTGGGACCCGGGCAATCATGCCCCGGATCTCTCCCCGATTCGGCAAGACGTTGCTTCGGCCAATCCGGCCGAGCCCCAGGGCACGCAGCGTTCCCCTCTGCTTGGGTTTAGTGCCGATCGTGGAACGGACCTGGGTCACCTTGAGGTTTCCGGAGTTTGGCGTACTCATGTCGACACCTCCTCTTCACTCCCACCGACCTCAGGGCTGGCCACCCCTGCCTCTGTCCTGCGATAGGCGGTAAGCAGTGCCATAGGTACGAACTCCTCGGGGTCCAAGCCCCGCAGGCGTGCAATCTCGTCGGGCCTACGCAGTGACTTGAGGCCGTTGATTGTGGCCCGTGCCACGTTGATGTGGTTGGACGAACCCATCGACTTGCAGAGAACGTCATGAACCCCAGCTTCCTCCAGGATGGCCCTAGCAGCACCGCCGGCGATCACACCGGTACCAGGAGCAGCCGGCTTGAGCATTACACGTCCACCACCCATAGTGCCCACGACCGGGTGGATGATTGTGGAACCAGTAAGTGCCACGTCGAACAGGTTCCGTTTGGCCTCTTCAGTTCCCTTTTGAATCGCGAGGGGCACTTCCTTAGCCTTGCCATACCCGAGGCCGACCCGACCAGCTCCGTCGCCAACCACAACGAGGGCAGTGAACGAGAACCTTCGCCCACCCTTAACCACCTTGGCTACCCGGTTGATGTGGATGACCCGTGACTCCCGCAGCTGGGAGTCATCGGTCTTCTGTCTCTGCTGTGCCACTAGAACTCCAGTCCTGCATCACGGGCAGCGTCGGCAAGGGCTGCCACCCGCCCGTGATAGCGATAACCGCCTCGATCGAATACGACCCTCTCGACGCCGGCCGTACGTGCCCTTTCGGCAACCACCTTTCCCACCTCGGTCGCCGCTGCGATCCCAGTAGAACCGTCAGCGACTCCAGCTTGCTGGCTGGAAGCCGAGACCAAAGTGGTGCCTGTATGGTCATCGATGACCTGTGCCGAGATGTTCCGGCTCGACCTAAATACGGCCAAGCGTGGCCGGATAGCGGTGCCGCGGACGACCTTACGTACCCGACGGTGTCGGCGGATACGGCCCGTACGTCGATTGGTGGTACTCACTTGGCAGCCTTTCCGGCCTTGCGAGCCACATGCTCGCCGAGATACCTGATTCCCTTGCCTTTGTAAGGCTCCGGCTTACGGTAGGAACGGATAACGGCAGCTGTTTGACCAACCGCCTGCTTGTCGATGCCCGAAACAATGATCCTTGTGGGCTCCGGAACATCAAACGTGATGCCCTCGGGAGCCTTCACGTTGACTGGGTGGCTGAAACCCAACTGCAGCTCGAGAGCATCGGTACCCTTCGCCACGGCCCGATAGCCGACCCCGATTATCTCGAGTTCACGCGTGAATCCTTCGGAAACACCCAAGACCATGTTGTTCACTAGGGACCTGGCCAAACCGTGCAGTGCCCGGTTCTTCCTCTCATCATCGGGGCGTTCGACCACGATCGTGTCGCCATCTTGGCGGACACTGATATCGCCCGGGACGGTCAAGTCAATTGTTCCCTTGGGACCAGTCACCTCCACGTGCTGGCCTTTGAGAGTCACTTCAACGCCGGATGGAACAACTATGGGAGCTTTGCCAACTCTGGACATATCGTTCCTCCCCTACCAGACGTAACAGAGCACCTCGCCGCCCATGTGGCGGCGACGTGCCTCGCGATCGCTCATCAGGCCCTTGCTGGTGCTGATCACGGCTACGCCGAGACCACCCAAGACGCGGGGGATTGTGGTGGAGTTGGTGTAGACGCGCAGACCCGGCTTTGATACGCGCTGGACGCCGCTAATCACTCTCTCCCGTTCAGGTGAATACTTCATCTGGATGGTCAGCACCTTCCCCGGCCCGTTGGAGGCATCGGCGACGTCGAAGTCGGTGATGTAGCCCTCGCTCTTGAGCACTCCGGCGAGGGCAACCTTCTGGTTAGAGGACGGCATGTCCAACCCGTCGTGCATTGCCTGGTTGGCGTTGCGGATGCGGGTGAGCATGTCGGCCACTGGATCAGTCATTGTCATCTCAGATCACCCCCTACCAACTGGCCTTCGTGAGGCCTGGAATCTCACCTGCATGGGCCATCGATCGCAGGCAGACGCGACACAGGTTGAAGGCCCGGTACACGGAGCGCGGACGCCCACAGCGGCGACACCGCGTATAGGCACGGACCTTGAACTTGGGCGTCTTCTGCTGCTTGTTGACGAGTGCTTTCTTTGCCACTACTGCCCCTCCTTGCGGAACGGAAATCCAAATGCGGTTAGGAGTGCACGACCCCCAGCGTCATCGGATGCGGATGTCACGATCGTTATGTCCATACCTCTGGTGCGGTCAACAGTGTCGTAGTCGATCTCCGGGAAGATGAGTTGCTCTGTCACACCGAATGTGTAGTTCCCGTTGCCGTCAAACGACCGCGGGTTGAGACCACGGAAGTCCCGGATACGGGGAATTGCGAGACTGATTAGGCGATCCAGAAACTCGTACATCCGCGGGCCCCGGAGGGTGACCTTTGCCCCGATCGCCTGCCCCTCACGCAACTTGAAGTTGGAGATTGAGGTCCTGGCCTTAGTCACCAAAGGCTTCTGGCCGGTGATCGACTCGAGATCGACAAGGGCTCCATCGAGCAACTTGGCCTGTTGAGCAGCATCACCGACGCCCATATTGACAACAATTTTCTTGAGTTTCGGCACCTGCATAATATTGGAAAAGCCCAACTCGGCCTGAAGGCCCGACTGGACCTCGTCGACATACAGGTCCCGGAGGCGGACAGCAGTTGTGGTCGTTGTCTCAACCATCGAGCTCCACCCCCGTCCTCTGACAGATCCGCACCTTCACACCATCGGTGTCAAAGCGATAGCCAACCCTGGTCGGCTTACCGTCACTCGGGCTGATGACCGCCACGTTCGATACGTGAAGCGCCATCGCCTTGTCAATAATTCCTCCCTGCATGGTTGCGCTAGTGGGCTTCTGGTGACGCTTAGCTATGTTGATGCCCTCGACGATCACCTTTCCCTCGGAGGGAAGTGCACGGGTCACTTCTCCCTCACGACCCCTGTCCTTGCCGGCCAAGATCCGAACGGTGTCGCCCTTCTTGATCTTCATCTCAGAGCACCTCCGGCGCCAAAGAGACAATTCGCATGAACTTCCGGTCACGCAATTCGCGACCCACGGGGCCGAAGATGCGGGTACCACGCGGCTGATCCAACTCGTTGAGCAAGACAGCAGCATTTTCATCGAACCTGATGTATGAGCCGTCTGGGCGCCGGCATTCCTTCTTCGTACGCACGACGACACACCTGACGACCTCGCCCTTCTTCACCGCTGCACCCGGCGTGGCATCTTTTACCGTGGCGGTGAACACGTCACCGATAGACGCGTAACGTCGCTTTGAGCCGCCCAATACCTTGATACAGAGCACCTCACGGGCACCCGAGTTGTCTGCCACCCTGAGGCGGGTCTCTTGTTGAATCATCTACCTGGCCCTCTCAAGGATCTCGACGAGGCGCCAGCGCTTCAACTTGGAAAGCGGGCGGGTCTCCTGAACTCTCACGCGGTCGCCGATCTTCACGTCGTTGGCCTCGTCGTGGACGTGGATGCGCTTTGACCGCTGGATGGTCTTGCCATAACGGCGATGCCGCACACGGTCGACCACGAGGACAACCGCTGTCTTATCCTGAAGATCTGACACGACCACGCCTTCGCGCACCTTGCGCCGATTCGGCCTGGCCTCTGGGCCCTCGTTGCTAGTTGCTTCGGTCTCTGCCATTAGCCGTCCACCTCCTCACCAGCAGTAGCCAGAGCTTCTGCTGCTTCGATCTCACGTGCACGCAACTCTGTCAGGAGGCGAGCAATAGTCTTCTTGACCTCACCGATGCGCGCATGGTTCTCCAACTCTCCGGTAACCAGCTGGAATCGCAAATTAAAGAACTCCTCTTTCGACTCGCTCAACCGCTCCAGCAGTTCAGTGTCACCTACCTCGACAAGCGTCTTTTTCTTCACCATTGCTAGAAACCCTCCTCTCGCTCGACGAATCGAGCCCTGATCGGAAGCTTCTGGATGGCCCGATCAATTGCCTCGCGTGCAACCACGACGTCGCTGTAGGAGAGTTCAAACAAGATCCGTCCGGGCTTCACTACGGCAACCCATGTCTCGGGGTTTCCCTTGCCGGAACCCATACGGGTCTCAGCAGGCTTCTCAGTAACCGGCTTGTCCGGGAAAACGTTGATCCAGACCTTGCCACCGCGCTTGATGTGGCGGGTCATGGCTATACGAGCAGCCTCGATCTGACGGGCGGTAATCCACCCGGGTTCCAATGCCTGGATTCCGTACTCACCGAAGGTGACGTCGGTCATCCCCTTGGAGTTACCACGCATCCTCCCACGGTGTTGCTTACGGTGTTTGACCTTCTTGGGCATCAACACGATCAGTCACCGTCCCCGGACCGGAAGTGGGGGGTTTCGTGCTGCTCCCTTGTGGATGCCTCGATAGCTTCCTCTTCAGCAAGCAACTTTTCAAACTCTGCATCACCTTCCTTGACAAGTGGAAGCGGCTCCACAGATGTGTCAACTTCCTCATCAGGCGCTTCTGACACCACCGGCTGCTTTTCAGAGACGACCTCTTCAGTCGAACGACGATGGACAGCTGCGGACGAGGAAACTACCTTGCCAGGCTTGGTCTGGCCGGAGGTCCCGCCAACGGCCATGGCCGCCTCTTTGGTGATCTTGTCCTCCAATTGGCTCTTGTAGGGGAGGATGTCACCCTTGTAGATCCAGACCTTCACGCCGATGCGCCCATAGGTTGTACGGGCTTCACGGAATCCGTAGTCAACGTCGGCGCGCAAGGTGTGTAGTGGAACACGGCCTTCGCGATACCACTCAGTACGCGACATCTCCGCGCCACCGAGGCGACCTGAACACTGCACCCTGATTCCGAGCGCACCTGCTTTCTGTGCGTTCTGGACCGCTCGCTTCATGGCCCGTCGAAAGGCAATCCGACCAGCCAGTTGATCAGCAACGCCCTGTGCGATTAGGGCGGCGTCCAACTCGGGCTCCTTGATCTCCTGAATGTTGAGCTGGACCCTGTTGTTCCCGGTTATATCACCCAAACCGGTCCTCAAGCGATCAGCTTCGGTGCCCTTACGACCTATGACAATTCCAGGTCTCGCCGTGTGTACATCCACGCGGAGGCGGTCGCGGGTACGCTCCACCTCGACACGACTGATTGCCGCATGCGGCAACTCGGTCATCAGGTACTCACGCACCTTCCAGTCCTCGATGATGTTGTCGGCATATTCCTGGCGGGTCGCAAACCAGCGCGACTTCCAGTCGGTGGTTACACCGAGACGGAACCCATACGGGTTTACCTTTTGGCCCATCAGCCCTGCTCCTCTGTGGACTTGGCAGACTCGTCTTCATCGACGACATCTTCTTCGGCTTCGTCGACTGCATCTTTGGCTACCTCATCTGTGACTTCGTCACTAGCCCTTTCCGCTTCATCGATGGCCTCGCCTGTGACCTCTTCAGGCAAAATCTCAGCTGCTTCGCCTAATGCTTCCTCGGTGTCTCGACCGTCGGCAGCGGCTTCGGCCTCCTCTGCAGCCTCAGCCTCAGCCTCGACAGCACGACTTTTTTGGACCCGCTGACGGCGTGATTCCGCTGCCTGCTCACTGGAATCCACCCTGCCTCGTGACTCTGCACGCTCACGCATCGCCTCGAGCTCATCGACGCTGTATCGACTAACGATGATCGTGATGTGACAGGTCCTCTTGTTGATGCGCGTAGCACGGCCTCGTGCCCTTGGACGCCAACGCTTGAGCGTCGGCCCCTCGTCTGCGAAGCAGGCTGACACATAGAGCTCCTCGGCACTTATCTCGTCATTGTGCTCTGCATTAGCTACAGCCGAGTCAAGGCACTTGGAAACCACCTCGGACACAGACCGCTCAGAGAACTCCAGGATCTCAGTGGCCCTCCCATAGGACTCTCCCCTGATCAGGTCAAGCACAGCACGCGTCTTTGACGCGGACACACGGATGTGTCGTGCCACGGCGCGGGTGCCCGGTCGTTCGTTGGTCTTGGTGGCACCCATCAGCGGTTGACCGCCTTTTCCTGGGTCGAATGCGACCTGAACGTACGTGTCGGTGCAAACTCGCCCAACTTGTGTCCGACCATCGACTCGGTGACATACACCGGTACGTGCTTACGGCCATCGTGGACCGCGATCGTGTGACCGACCATGTCAGGGACAATCGTCGATCGTCTTGACCAGGTCCTTATTACCTTCTTTTCACCGGACTCGTTCAACGCATCAATCTTCTTGAGGAGATGGTCGTCTACGAACGGTCCCTTACTGAGACTCCGTGGCATTTCTGCCTACCTCCGCGATCCGCGGCGGCGGCGCCGGCGCACGATCATCTTGTCGGATTGCTTGTCTAGTTTCCTGGTGCGACCCTCGGGTTTTCCCCATGGAGAAACCGGGTGCCGACCACCTGAAGACTTACCCTCACCACCACCCAGTGGGTGATCTACCGGGTTCATCGCCACGCCTCGAGACTGAGGGCGCTTACCTTTCCAACGGTTGCGACCAGCCTTGCCGATCTTGATCAACTCGTGTTCCTGATTGCCGACCTCACCGACAGTCGCCCTACAGTCGATCCGGACCCTACGCATCTCGCTACTGGGAAGGCGGAGTGTCGCGAAGTCGCCTTCCTTGGCGACCAACTGCACGCTGGAACCGGCACTGCGAGCCAACTTGCCACCACCCTCGGGCTGCAGTTCGACGTTGTGGACAACGGTACCGACCGGAATGTAGCGGAGCGGCAGGGCATTCCCGGGACGAATTTCACTGCCTTGGCCAGACTGGAGAGTGTCGCCCACTTGGACCCCCTTGGGAGCGAGAATGTAACGCTTCTCACCATCGTGATAGTGCAACAGGAGAATCCGGCAACTGCGGTTCGGGTCGTACTCAAGGGCGGCCACCTTGGCAGGCACGCCGTCCTTGTTACGTCGAAAGTCAATGACCCTGTAGCGCTGCTTGTGACCACCACCGCGATGGCGTGAGGTCTTGCGTCCATAGTTGTTGCGGCCACCAGTTGAGGTCTGCTTATCAAGAAGTGACCTCTCGGGGGATGTACTCGTGATGTCTGAAAAGTCGGCGACGGTCTGGAACCGTCGGCCGGGACTAGTTGGCTTGCGCTTGCGTTGTGGCATGTCTCTATACCTCGAACAACTCGATCGAGTCACCCTCAACGAGGGTGACATACGCCCGCTTGACGTCAGGACGGGAGCTGTAAGACATAGTGCGACGGTTGCGCTTGCGCTTCCCGTCTCGGTTGAGTGTGTTCACCTTCTTAACAGTGACATCGAAGATGGCCTCGACCGCATCGCGAATCTCGGGCTTGGACGCTGAGTTGGCGACCTCAAAGGTGTAGACGTGGTCCTCAAGGAGTCCGTAGGACTTCTCAGAGACGATTGGGCGACGGATCACGTCACGTGCGTCCTTCACTCCTCTTCCCCCTCATCGGTTGTCGGCTCAGAGTCGATGGGAGCCGTTGGCCCCGTCGGTGCCGAACCGACTGGCAATGTCTCTTGGGTAAACACAACCCAGTCACTGACCAGTACGTCGTATGCATTCAACTCGCCAGGTGAAAGCACGTGAACGTGACCGAGGTTAGAGAAACTCTTCCAAGTGTTGACATCGCCACGATCGGCCACTACCAACACACGTCCGTCGATGTTGAGGACCTCTAGAGCAGTTACAGCGTCACGGGTGCGTGGAACCTCAAAGTTCCAGGCATCCACAACAGCCACCCGACCTTCGGCCGCCCGGTCCGAAAGTGCCGAGTTGAGTGCGAGGCGGATCATCTTCTTGGGGGTCTTCTGCGCGTAGCTTCGGGGCTTGGGGCCGAGTGCCACACCTCCACCTCTCCAGATTGGAGACCTGCTTGAGCCGTGTCGGGCACGACCGGTTCCCTTCTGACGCCATGGCTTAGCCCCACCACCGCGAACCTCGGCTCGGGTCCTGGTGCTTTGGGTCCCACTGCGGCGTGCTGCCAACTGGGCTGTCACTACTTGGTGCAAGACGGCTGCATTCGGTGTAATCCCAAAAACCGAATCGTCAAGGTTGAGCGAACCACTGTCGGAGCCAGTCCTGGTACGAATGATTACCTCAGCCATCGTCAAGCACCCTTCACGGCGTTGCGAATCAGTACTGTGGCCCCGCTGGGTCCAGGCACCGAGCCCCTTACAAGCAGCAAACTGCGCTCAGAATCAGCCTCGACAACCTTCAGGTTTAGGGTCGTCGTACGCTGGTTGCCCAGACGGCCGGGCATCTTCTTGCCCTTAAAGACGCGAGATGGTGTAGCGCACTGGCCCACGGCCCCAGGCTTACGGTGCACCTTGTGGGCGCCGTGTGACGCGCGCTGGCCAGCGAAACCGTGACGCTTCATGACACCAGCGAAGCCCTTACCTTTGCTAACAGAGGTGACGTCTACCCGGACCTCATCAGCTAGTGAATCAACGGTGATTTCCTGACCCAGTTCGTACCCATCAACATCATCAACCCTGAGTTCAACCAGGTTCACACCGGCTTCCACGCCAGCACCTTCGAAATGGCCTGCCTCGGGACGAGTTAACTTGGCCAACTCTCGCTCACCAAAAGTGACCTGGAGGGCGCTATAGCCATCGCTGGCAATGGTCTTTATCTGGACCACACGGTTCGGGAGCACACGCAACACGGTGACCGGAACGACACGGTTCTCGTCATCCCACACCTGGGTCATGCCGACCTTCTCGCCGACTATTGCCTTGCTTGCCATGATGGCTCCTGCGACTGGAACCGACGGGTGCTTCCCGCCGGAAACGACCTTTGGCGGCCGCTCACGCGAACGCTCCGCACGGAAAACCCGGCGGAGCGATACTTTGGTTGTGCCGCACGGTTCCACTCCGTTGCACCGGTTTCAAGCAGTACAACAAAAGGCCTATACGGACGTCGGTTTTGCAACTCTGGGTCCACCAGAGCGCTTGAGGGGGTAACGATACGGCCGAACCAGCCAGCCCACAACCGAACAGCCATCCCTCCTGCGTCGTGGGTCTACCGGTAGCGTCGGGGTTCGAACCAGTGGCGATCAGGAGCACGCTTCGGTGAATCACCCGAATGAGGGCACAACAAACGAACCCACAGGTCAACGTATGTTTTCCAGCCCCTTGGCAATGCCGCCAGTATGGCTGGGCAAGACCCTCCTAATGCTTCTTGGGGGGTTTGCTGCACTTTGGTACCTGCGAGGGATCCTTGCATCATTGCGCTCCCTTTTCCTCATTCTCCTAGTGGCGGTGTTCCTCTCGTTCGCCCTCGAACCGGCAGTGAACCGTCTTGAACGGATAGGTCTGCGGCGGGGCATCGCAACGGCTCTTGTCTTCCTCCTCGGCATGGGTGCCCTCGGAGGCTTTGGGACGCTGGTTGGAACGATGCTCGCTGAACAAGTAACCGCTTTCAGCGAAAATGTCCCCTCTTATCTGAGAGATATCGATTCGTTCCTAGAGGATGCTTTCGGCATCTCAGGAGCAACTGCCGACCTGAGGGCCGAATACGACGAAGGCTTGGCGCGCAGACTCGGTTCGGTCGCCGATGACCTGGCCCGATTTGGAACCACCATCGTCAACGTGTTGTTCCAAATCTTCACGGTGGGCTTGTTCGCCTTCTACATGTTGGCCGAGGGGCCAAGACTCAGAAGGACCGTGTGTTCCCTACTACCACAACAGCGACAGAAGGCAGTCCTTGAAATATGGGACCTGGCAATCTCTAAGACGGGTGGCTACATCCTCTCCCGCACTGTCCTAGCGCTGGCCTCCACGGTCGTCCACTGGGTTGCCTTTGAGGTGATCAGCCTCCCCTCCCCCCTTGCACTAGCCCTCTGGGTGGGTGTCATGTCCCAATTCGTCCCGGTAGTAGGCACCTACATCGCGGGTTCAATCCCGATCGTGATCGGGCTACTTGAAGAACCTATACATGGCCTATGGGCACTTGTAGTCATAGCCGTCTACCAGCAGATTGAGAATTACCTGTTCGCACCCCGGATCACCTCACAGACCATGCAACTACACGCTGCAGTCGCCTTTGGATCCGTGATAGCCGGTGCCGCAGTGCTGGGGGTCATCGGTGCGTTGCTCGCCCTACCAGCTGCAGCGACGATCCAAGCGGTCCTGTCGTCCACCGCACCTCGCCATGAGGTCTCCGAGGACCTGTTGTCAATGAGCCAAGAGCGACGGAGTCGCCAGTTGCGCCCGGCAAGACGCCAGATCGCCGACACCGCCAAGGAAGACTACGAGTCCTGAGCCGGTCACTGGCAAAACCAGTAATCCACCCACTGAGGGAGTCCTCCGACTCGCTCCGTGGAATCTGGATCCGGCCTCTGCAAGGCCTTGAAATCAGGACTGCTGGATCTTTATTTCGACATCGACTCCTGCCGGCAGGTCCAGTCTCTGCAGTGAATCGATCGTCTTGGGAGAAGGTTGCATGATGTCCAGGAGGCGCTTGTGGATGCGCATTTCGAAATGCTCCCGCGAGTCCTTGTCCTTAAAGGGTCCTCGGATGACCGTGTACCGGTGCTTTTCGGTAGGAAGCGGTACTGGGCCTCTGATATCTGCCTGGGTGCGACGGACTGTCTCAACGATCTTCCTCGTTGACTGGTCAATCACCTCGTGGTCGTAGGCCTTTAGCCGTATCCGAATCTTCTGACCAGCTGGCATCCGTGGAACCTGACTACTTAAGGATCTTGGTTACTGCGCCAGCACCAACGGTTCTACCACCCTCGCGGATGGCAAACCGAAGGCCGACATCCATGGCGATCGGAGCAATGAGCTCAACCGTCATGGTGGTGTTATCACCGGGCATACACATTTCGACACCCTCAGCAAGAGCGATGTTCCCGGTCACGTCAGTAGTCCTAAAGTAGAACTGCGGCCTGTAGTTGGAAAAGAACGGCTTGTGGCGTCCACCCTCCTTGGTCGTCAGAACGTATACCTCGGCCTCGAAGTCGGTGTGTGGCGTGATCGAACCAGGCTTGGCAAGAACCTGTCCGCGCTGCACCTCGTCCTTGTCGATACCTCGCAGGAGAGCACCGATGTTGTCACCAGCAATCCCTTCGTCGAGCAACTTGCGGAACATCTCGACACCGGTGCATACCGTTGTCTGTGTGTCCTTGAGACCAACGATCTCAATATTGTCACTCGTGTTCACCTTGCCCTGCTCGACACGACCAGTAACGACGGTGCCGCGGCCGGTGATCGAGAACACGTCTTCAATGGGCATGAGGAACGGCTTGTCGACGTCACGGTCCGGCTGGGGGATGAAATCGTCAACTTGGCTCATGAGCTCCACGATCTGACCGGCTGCAGCCTCATCGCCCTCCAGGGCGTTCAGAGCCGATACCCGGACCACCGGAGTGTCGTCGCCCGGGAACTCGTACTCGTCGAGCAACTCGCGAACTTCCATCTCGACCAGCTCAAGGAGTTCCTCGTCGTCGACCATGTCGCACTTGTTAAGGGCAACAATGATCTTGGGTACACCCACCTGACGGGCCAGCAACACGTGCTCACGTGTCTGGGGCATAGGACCGTCAGCAGCTGACACAACGAGAATCGCCCCGTCAACCTGAGCCGCGCCGGTGATCATGTTCTTGATGTAATCGGCGTGACCGGGCATGTCGACGTGCGCATAGTGGCGGTTTTCGGTCTCGTACTCGACGTGCGAGACATTGATCGTGATACCGCGCTCGCGTTCTTCGGGCGCCTTGTCAATGTTGTCAAACTCCGTGAATGCCGTGGAGTCGGGATCGCGGTCCGACAGGACCTTTGTGATTGCCGCGGTAAGGGTTGTCTTACCGTGATCGATATGTCCCATAGTGCCGACATTTACGTGCGGCTTGTTACGTTCAAACTGGGCCTTGGCCATAACTCTTCCTTGGATCTATGTTGCTGGTTCTACTGCTCAGTGGTCATTCACCATGTATGCGACGAACGATCTCCTCCTGCACCGACCCGGGTGTCTGCTGATACGAGTCGAACTGCATGGTGTAGGTCGCGCGCCCCTGGGTGCGCGAACGCAGATCGGTAGCGTACCCGAACATCTCGGACAACGGTACCTGTGCACTCACCACCTGATTTCCACCCCTTACCTCCATCTGACCAACCCTTCCACGCCTTGAGTTAAGGTCACCGACGACGTCACCCATGTACTCCTCAGGTGTTACGACCTCAACACCCATAACGGGCTCAAGTAAAACGGGCTTGGCAAGTCGAACGACCTCACGGAACCATGCCTGGGCTGCAATCTTGAAGGCCATTTCGGAAGAATCGACGTCGTGCGACTTTCCATCGTTAAGACTCACCTTCATGCCCAGCAACGGGAATCCGGCAAGTACGCCACCAGTCATTGCCAACTGGATTCCAGCGTTGACGGCGGGGATGTACTCCTTTGGAACACGGCCGCCCCGGATATTGTCCTCAAACATGTAGGTCTCGTCATCTTCGCTCCATGGCTCAATGGTGGCGACGATCTCTGCAAACTGTCCGGACCCACCGGTTTGTTTCTTGTGCGTATATCGGTGGTCAGCGACCTCCCTAGTGATCGTCTCCCTATAAGCCACCTGCGGCTTACCGACATTGGCATCGACTCTGAACTCACGCTTCATCCGGTCGACCAGCACCTCAAGGTGCAACTCTCCCATTCCACCGATGACCGTCTGTCCAGTTTCCTCATCGCTCTTGACCGTGAAGGTGGGATCCTCTTCAGCAAGTGCTCCAAGAGCCTTGCTCATCTTGTCTTGGTCAGCCTTGGAGCGTGGCTCTACGGCGACGTGGATCACGGGCAACGGGAACTCCAGTTGCTCCAGCACGATCGGGTGATCCGGAACACAGAGTGTGTCGCCGGTTCGGGTGTTCTTGAGGCCGATGCCAGCGACGATGTCGCCGGCCCGAACGTCATCGCGGTCCTCTCGGTCATTGGCGTGCATCTCGAGGATTCGGCCAATTCGTTCCTTGGAACCGGTTCGGGCGTTTAGTACCGCCGACCCCTTGTCGAGGGTTCCACTGTACGCTCGGAAGTAGATCAACTTCCCCACGTGGGGATCGGTCATGATCTTGAATGCCAGAGCAGCAAACGGTTCATCGTCATCTGCGACGCGCTCGACGGTGTCGCCGGTCCGGGGGTGGACACCTTCAACCGGTGGAAGATCTAGAGGCGACGGGAGATACTCAACCACAGCATCCAGCAGCGGCTGTACCCCTTTGTTCTTAAATGCCGAACCAGTGAGGATCGGCACACAGTCACCTGAGATCGTCCCGGCGCGGAGAGCCGAGCGCAAATCGTCAGGAGTTATCTCATCTTCCGAAACGAATTTCTCAAGAATTGTTTCGTCGAACTCGGAAAGGGAATCGATCAGATCACTGTGGTACTCCTGGGCCTGATCAACCATGTCCTCTGGAATGTCCACTACTTCCCACGAAGCACCCAGGTCCTCGCTCTGCCACACAAGAGCCTTCATCTCAACCAGGTCGACCACCCCAGCGAAACCGGCCTCGGCCCCAATCGGCAGCTGAATGACCGCCACGTTGCAACCCAAGCGCTCACGGATAGTCCCCAGCACGAAGTAGAAGTCGGCACCCGTCCGGTCCATCTTGTTGATGAAACACATGCGTGGAACGGCGTACTTATCAGCCTGCCGCCAAACGGTTTCGGTCTGGGGTTCTACACCAGCGACTCCATCGAACACAGCGACGGCACCATCCAGCACACGCAATGAACGCTCCACTTCGACGGTGAAATCCACGTGGCCGGGGGTGTCGATGATGTTGACCCTGTGATCGTTCCAGAAACAACTCGTGGCGGCCGAGGTAATTGTGATCCCCCGCTCCTGTTCCTGTTCCATCCAGTCCATAGTGGCAGCGCCATCGTGGACCTCACCGATCTTGTAGTTGACACCGGTGTAGTAGAGGATGCGTTCGGTAGTCGTGGTCTTGCCCGCGTCAATATGGGCCATGATCCCGATGTTGCGGGTCTTTGCTAATGGGTGTCGCTCGGCCATGTCAGTGTCTCGGTAGTTGGTTGTTCAGATTTGTTGTCCGGGTCCGCGTGGAGCCTGTGGTGTTTATGACACACCCTCGGTTGCAGGCACCTCGCGGCCCCCTGCAACAGAACGGACTCAGACCACGTAACGCCCTCGGAGATAGCTCACCAACGGTAGTGGGCAAATGCCTTGTTGGCCTCGGCCATCTTGTGCAGGTCCTCGCGGCGCTTTACCGAGGCACCGATGCCGTTTGAAGCATCCATGATCTCGTTGGCGAGGCGCTCAGCCATAGTGGGTTCACGCCGGTCGCGCGAGTAGTTCACCAACCAGCGGACGGCCAGGGTGTTCGCACGGCGGGGGCGAACCTCAACGGGTACTTGGTAGGTGGCGCCACCAACACGCCGACTACGGACCTCGAGTTGGGGCCGGACGTTGTCGATAGCCCGCTTCAGTGTGCCAACCGGTTCACTACCCGTCTTGGACTCGACCATCGTCATCGACGAATAGACGATCCGCTCCGCTGTGGAACGCTTTCCCCTCTGTAGAACCTTGTTGACCAACTGGGTCACGACAACCGACCGATAAACCGGATCAGGTGTCAATTCGCGGCGTACTGCGGGGCCCTTGCGTGGCACGATCAGCCTTCTTTCTTGGCGCCGTAGCGACTACGGGCCTGACGGCGCTGGCTCACTCCAGAGGTGTCGAGGGTGCCGCGAACTACCTTGTATCGGACTCCGGGAAGGTCCTTCACACGACCACCACGAACCAATACGATCGAGTGCTCCTGGAGGTTGTGCCCCTCACCCGGAATATAGGCAGTGATTTCCGCACCACTGGTCAACCTGACACGAGCCACCTTGCGCAGCGCGGAGTTCGGCTTCTTGGGAGTGGTTGTGTACACCCTCGTGCAAACCCCGCGACGCTGGGGCGCGCCCTTGAGGGCTGGCGTGGCCTCCTTACGGCGCTTTGATGTGCGGCCCTTGCGGACCAACTGCTGGATGGTGGGCACTTATTTACCTCTTTGTAGAACCTGTAAAGATTCCCGGATGGAACACCTCTAAACATCGCGGTAACGACGCAGGGGTCGTACCGCGGCCAGCGGACGAGTCTACGGGTGGAAATTCGCTACTCACAAGCGCGATCAGAGGACATGCTCGTAAGACCTGCACTCAGCTAACTTCGGGGGACTCTTCTGGTGCCGCAGAAGCCAGATCGATGACATCAGCTTCATAAGCACCGTCGAACTCATCGTTCGAAATCACCTCGCCTACACCCAATTGGTCGGTTTGGCCTGCCAGCCACTGTGCCAGGTCCTGTTCCTCGTCGGCAGATGAGTAGAAGTCCATTGGCTTGTAGTCGGGGGCGTGGGTGGCCACACGGCGGTACATCTCCATGCCGGTACCTGCCGGCACCAACTTGCCGATGATGATGTTCTCCTTCAGACCAATGAGTTTGTCGCTCTTGCACTCGATGGCCGCCTCGGTCAGAACCCGCGTGGTCTCCTGGAAGGAGGCTGCCGAAAGCCACGAGTCAGTAGCCAAGGAGGCCTTCGTGATTCCCATCAACTCCGGGCGACCCTCAGCGGGGCGCTTGCTCTCGGTCACGAGTTGCCTGTTGGTTTCAGCGAACACCCGCTGGTCAACCTGTTCACCCGGAAGGAAGTCGGACTCACCGGGGTCATTGATCTTCACCCGACGGGTCATCTGACGGACGATCAACTCGATGTGTTTGTCGTGGATCGAGACTCCCTGGTCGCGGTACACCTTCTGGACCTCTTCGACGAGGTATTGCTGGGTCTCACGGACACCCTTAATCTCTAGTAGTTCCTTGGGGTCACGTGGACCTTCGACTATCGGATCACCAGCTCTAACCTCCTGACCGTCGGTCACCTCCAGCCTGGCGGCACCCTGGATGGTGTAAACCTCCTCGGTCCCATCGTCGGCCACAACGGCGACCTCGCGGCCCCTGCCCTCGTCCTCGCCGATTCGGACAACTCCGGAGATACGACAAAGGGTCGCCTTGCCCTTAGGGGCACGGGCTTCAAACAGTTCTACAACCCTCGGCAAACCACCAGCGATGTCCTTACCAACGACACCGCCGGTGTGGAAGGTACGCATGGTGAGCTGCGTACCAGGCTCACCGATTGATTGGGCAGCGATGACACCAACTGCTTCGCCAATCTCAATAGGTTTTCCGGTGGCCAGTGACATGCCATAGCAGGCAGCCGAGACACCAATGGCTGAGTCGTCTGTAAGAGGGGAGAGCACCCTCACGCGCTCGACAGATGGATCATCGCGTAGGGTCACGAGTTCTACTTCGCCAACGATCGTGCCAGCGGGCATGGTTGAACCGTCAGACAACTCCACGTCGTCGGCCAGAGTGCGACTGAACAACCTGTTCTCGATGTAGTAACGCTTTCCAGGCTCGTCGTCGCGGACACCATCGATCCACACCCCACGCACCGGACCATCGGCCTCGAACGGGTCGTACTCGTTGATGATCAGTTCCTGGGAGACGTCAACCAGGCGACGGGTCAGGTAGCCAGAGTCGGCAGTACGGAGAGCTGTGTCGACAAGGCCCTTCCTGGCCCCAGGTGTGGCGATGAAGTACTCGAGCATCGTCAGCCCTTCGCGGAAGTTGGACTTGATCGGACGGGGGATCATGTCTCCACGAGGGTTGGCCACCAGTCCACGCATTCCGGCGATCTGGCGAACCTGCATCATGTTCCCACGAGCACCTGATTTGACCATCATGTCGATCGGATTGAACTCCTGAGCCTCAAGTGACTCGATCATGCGCTCCGTCACCTCGGCGGTGGCCTTGTTCCAGATCTCCACCTCTTTCTGGCGTCGCTCACCGTCGGTGATGATGCCGCGGCGGAACTGCGCGTCGACCTTCTCCGCGTCCTTCTCGTGGCGGTCCAGGATTGACTGCTTCTCAACCGGTGTGCGTACATCATCGATTGAAACGGTGAGACCTGACATGGTTGCGTACTTGAAGCAGACGTCTTTGAGCAGGTCAAGGCTCACTGCTACGTCCTTCTTCGGATAGTGACGGGCCAAGTCGTCAACAACTACACCCATTTCCTTCTTGTCGACCTGACGGTTCACGTAGCCAAAACCAGCCGGAAACGCCTCGTTCAGCAGTACCCGCCCTGGTGTGGTGGTCTTCCAAACAGCGGGTGAGCCGTTGGCAGCAGTCTCCACCAAGTCGGGGTACTCGTCTGAGCGGTACTGGATTTTCGCATGCAGGTGTACCGACCCGGCCTCGAGCGCGTGCTCCAGGTCATCAATCCGACGGAAAGCCATGCCCTCACCGACGGCTCCATCAACCTCGATAGTCAGGTAGTAGGCACCGATGATCATGTCCTGGGTAGGCGTTACGAGGGGTCGACCGTGTGCCGGACTCAAGACGTTGTTGGCTGACAGCATCAGTACCCGTGCTTCGGCTTGGGCCTCAGCAGAGAGTGGCAGGTGAACAGCCATTTGGTCACCGTCAAAGTCAGCATTGAAGGCTGTGCAGACCAGCGGATGGATCTGGACGGCCTTGCCCTCAACGAGCACCGGCTCGAAGGCCTGAATACCCAAGCGGTGCAGGGTCGGGGCACGATTCAAAAGCACGGGGTGTTCCCTGATCACGTCGTCGAGGACGTTCCAGACCTGGGGCTTACGTCGCTCGACCATGCGCTTGGCAGACTTAATGTTCTGGGCCAACTCCTCGTCGACCAACTTCTTCATCACGAAGGGCTTAAAGAGTTCCAGTGCCATGATCTTGGGGAGCCCACACTGGTGAAACTTGAGGGTCGGGCCAGCCACAATGACCGATCGAGCCGAGTAGTCAACGCGCTTGCCAAGCAGGTTCTGGCGAAAACGACCCTGCTTGCCCTTGAGCATGTCCGACAGTGACTTCAACGGACGGTTGCCTGGCCCGGTGACAGGTCGCCCACGGCGGCCATTGTCGAAGAGCGCATCTACGGCCTCTTGGAGCATGCGCTTCTCGTTATTCACGATGATTTCGGGCGCACCTAGGTCAAGGAGCCTCTTGAGACGATTGTTGCGGTTGATGACTCGCCTATAAAGGTCGTTCAAGTCAGACGTTGCAAACCGGCCACCATCCAACTGGACCATTGGCCGCAACTCGGGGGGAATTACCGGAACCACATCGAGGATCATCGCTCTGGGCTCATTAGCACGCCGTCCGTACTTATCGCGCCGGTTGAACGCAGCAACGATCTTGAGGCGCTTGATGGCCTTTTGCTTGCGCTGAGCCGAAAGCGGCTTCTGACCCTCAGGAGGATCGATCATCGTCCGGAGCTTGACCTCTTCGTCATCAAAGTCGATCTTGTCAATGAGCTGCGCAAGTGCATCAGCACCCATTCCACCCTCGAAGTAGTCGCCCCAGCGGTCGACCAGTTCGCGCCAGAGCAAGTCGTCATCAATGATCTGTCGTGCGAACAAAGTGCTGAACTCATCCCACGCTCTGTTCAGAACGTCCAGCTCAGTCTCATACTGCTCGCGAATGAAGGCCAGGTCTTTATCGGCTGCGCGCTGGCGGGCACGCAGATCCGTGTCCTTGGCCCCTTCAGCCTCCAGTTCAGCTAGTTCTGCCTCAAGGTCCTCCTGACGGCGATCAAGCTCCCGGTCGCGCTCCTCCTCGATAGCGGTGCGCTCCTCAACCAACTCCTCCTCAAGCTGGGGTAGGTCTTCGTGACGCTTGTCCTCGTCAACCCAGACCACAAGGCTGGCAGCGAAGTAGATGACCTTCTCCAACTGTTTGGCCTTGAGTTCCTCGCGGGGCTCTGTTCCCATGAGTAGGTACGCCAACCAAGACCTAGTCCCACGGAGATACCAGATGTGAACGGCCGGTGCCGCCAACTCGATATGGCCCATGCGCTCACGACGCACCTTGGAACGCGTGACCTCGACTCCGCACCGCTCACAGATGATGCCCTTGAAGCGGACGCGCTTGTACTTACCGCAGTAACACTCCCAGTCCTTAGTGGGACCGAAGATCTTTTCGCAAAAGAGCCCATCCTTTTCGGGCTTGAGCGTGCGGTAGTTGATGGTCTCCGGCTTCTTTACCTCACCGTTGGACCACATGCGCATGCCGTCGGCAGTGGCAAGGCCAATCCGAAGTTGATCGAAATCATTGACGTCGAGCACTCGTTTACTTCCTACATCTCGTTCACTGGGTATGTGCAATAACTAACGGTCTTGACTCAGATGGATCAGTGGACAAAGCCGGCACTACGCCGTTCATCCTCTTCGTCCGACCCACGCTCAGGCCTCGAAATATCGATGCCCAGAGACTCTGTCGTGCGGTAGACATCCTCATCCAACTCATGCATCTCGATCTGATGCCCCTCCTCGGACAGCACCTCGACATCGAGGCATAGAGACTGCATCTCCTTGATGAGAACCTTGAAACTTTCTGGGATTCCCGGCTGGGGGATGTTGTCACCCTTGACGATCGCTTCGTAGACCTTCACCCGACCTAGAACATCGTCTGACTTAATGGTGAGCAGTTCCTGAAGACAGTAGGCAGCGCCATAGGCCTCTAGAGCCCAGACCTCCATCTCGCCAAACCGCTGTCCACCAAACTGTGCCTTACCACCCAGCGGCTGTTGAGTGATCATCGAGTACGGGCCGGTAGACCGCGCGTGGATCTTGTCGTCAACGAGATGGGCCAGCTTCAGGATGTAGACGTAACCCACCATGATTTCGTGGTCATAGGGTTCGCCTGTGCGGCCGTTATAGAGGGTTGTCTTGCCATCTTCCTGCACGAGGCGGTCACCATCGGCAGACTCCGGGGTGATGTTCTGGAGGATCTTCTGGATGGTCGGATGGCCACCGGAACGATCCTCCTCATCCCAGTGGGCGCCGTCATACACCGGGGTAGCAACATGGACCGAAGGAGGTGTTGAGGTACGCGTCTTGCGCTCTATCCCGCTGACGGGCTCAACACCAACGGTCTCACCGTTGACCTCCCAACCCCACCTAGCGCAGTAACCGAGATGGGCCTCAAGTACCTGGCCTACGTTCATTCGGGAAGGAACACCAAGGGGATTCAAGATGATGTCGACAGGGGTGCCGTCTGCCAAGTATGGAAGATCCTCAACGGGAAGAATCCTAGAGATAACACCCTTGTTGCCGTGCCTACCGGCCAACTTGTCGCCAACGCTGATCTTACGCTTCTGGGCTACGTATACCCGGACCAGCTGGTTGACACCGGGTGGGAGTTCGTCGCCATCGTCGCGATTGAACACCTTGACATCGATGACCTTGCCGGTTTCGCCGTGAGGCACCTTGAGTGACGTGTCACGGACCTCGCGGGCCTTCTCACCAAAGATTGCCCGAAGGAGCCGTTCTTCGGGAGTCAACTCTGTCTCACCCTTAGGAGTGACCTTTCCGACAAGGACATCACCGGGTGACACATCGGCGCCAACTCTCACGATGCCCAGATCGTCAAGGTCAGCCAAAATCTCGTCAGACAGGTTCGGAATGTCTCGCGTAATCTCCTCAGGGCCCAACTTGGTATCACGGGCATCGATCTCATGCTCATGGATGTGGATCGACGTGAGAACGTCGTCTTTCACCAACCTCTCAGAAAGGATGATGGCATCCTCGAAGTTGTAGCCCTCCCATGACATGAACGCCACGAGGAGATTCTTGCCCAAGGCCAACTCACCGCCGTCGGTTGAGGATGAGTCGGCCAGCAACTCGTCCCTCTTGATCTTCTGGCCCGGGACAACCCTGCTCTTATGGTTGATGCAAGTGTCTTGGTTTGAACGCTCGAACTTGGACAGGTCGTGCGTGACGATTCCACCCTTGCCGTAGTCGACAGTTATCGAGTCGCCGTCGACCTCCGTGACCGTACCGGCAGCATTGGCAAGGACCATATGTGCAGCATCCCTGGCTGCACGGGCTTCAATGCCAGTACCGATGTAGGGGGCCTCGGATCGAATGAGCGGCACTGCTTGGCGCTGCATATTGGCACCCATTAGGGCCCTATTCGCATCGTCGTGCTCGAGGAACGGGATCAGGGCTGTCGCCACCGACACGATCTGCTTCGGAGAGACGTCCATCAACTGGACCTCCTCGGGCGGAACGTAGGAAATCTCTGTCGTTGAACCAAAGAAGACATCCTGTTCCAACTGGAGGCGGAGATCCTGAAGGGAAGCCGCTTGAGGCGAACGACGCACCAAGACCCGCTGGTTGGCGAAGGTGCCGTTGGAGTTGAGGGGAGCGTTGGCCTGTGCCACCACGTACTCCTCCTCTTCATCAGCGGCTAGGTAGACAATCTCGTCGGTGACCTTGCCTTTCTTGACAATCCTGTAGGGCGATTCGATGAAGCCGAAAACGTTGATCTGGCCATAGGTGGCAAGACCACCGATAAGGCCAATGTTGGGGCCTTCGGGCGTTTCGATCGGACACATCCGTCCATAGTGGGAAAAGTGAACGTCACGGACCTCGAAGCCCGCCCTCTCTCGCGACAAGCCTCCAGGACCGAGTGCTGAAAGCCGACGACGGTGGGTTAGGCCCGATAGCGGATTCACCTGATCCATGAACTGAGAGAGTTGGCTCGTACCGAAGAATTCCTTGATAGCTGCCACAACAGGCCGGATGTTGATCAGGGTCTGAGGAGTGATGGCCTCTACGTCTTGGGTTGTCATGCGCTCGCGCACAACCCTCTCCATGCGGGACAGGCCAATTCTCACCTGGTTCTGAATCAACTCACCGACCGAACGGATGCGACGGTTAGCAAAATGGTCCTGATCATCTAGGCGATAGCCCGGTTCTCCCTTCGCAAGGTGCAGTAAGTAAGTACATGTGGCGAGCACCTCTGAGCGACTGAGTACCGACTGATCCGGATCAGGCCTCTCCAACTCAATGCCAAAGAGTTCCTCACAGCGCTCGATCTCTGGACCAAGCTTGCGATTCAGCTTGTAGCGGCCAACCCTTGAGAGGTCATAGCGACGGGACTCAAAAAAGGCGTTGCGAACGTAGGCACGTGCTGCCTCAAGTGACGGTGGTTCACCCGGACGCACACGCTTGTAGATCTCAAGCAGGGCTTCGTCCTGTGGTGCCTTGCGCTCATTAGCTTCGACAGCGGCTTCCCAACCCTCGGGTAGCCGATCCTTTTCCCACTGGCCCTCCAAGTAGTCGAAGTGGCCTACCAAGCGCTCGAGGAAACCGGGATGGTTCTCCTCGTCATAACCGAGAGCCCGGAGCAACACGAACATCGAGAGCCTGCGCTTCCGAGCAACCCTTGTTCCGGCAGTCACGTCCTTGCCGGGCTTCTGCTCTACATCGAACTCGATCCACTCACCACGGTACGGATGGATAGTTCCCGTCACCAGCTGGTGCTTTGAGAGATTCCTTAGGCGGTATCTCTCGCCCGGCTGGAAGATTACTCCCGGTGAACGGACAAGTTGAGAAACCACAACGCGTTCCGTGCCGTTGATGATGAAGGTGCCCTTGTCGGTCATCACGGGGAAGTCACCCATGAATACGGTCTGTTCCTTAATTTCTCCGGTGTTGGAGTTCATGAAACGGGCCCGGACAAACATCGGGGCCGAATAGGTCATGTCCTTTTCACGACACTCTTCAACGGTGAACTTCGGCACTGGCCGGAGGTCTTCGTCTTTGGGGTCAAACTCCAACTCGAGAGAGAGAGTCTCACTGAAATCGGTGATCGGACTGAGATCGCGGAACGTATCGGCAATACCCTGATCGAGGAACCATTGGAACGAATCCCTTTGGATCGCGATCAGGTTGGGCATCTCCCGAACTTCTTCGAGAGATCCGAATGAATAACGTTCCCGGACAAGGGGGCGAGCAGACACCTAGAACTCCTGGCCAGGGTTTACGGACGAGGGGCAAGCCGGACAACGACTACCAACGATCCGAAAAAGGACCGAGAGACAGGCGCAAGCACGGCAACGGAGGATCATAATACGGCCGCGCAGGGCTCCGCAACCCCGAGGCCCTCATCGACACGGGAATAATGCGCCAAGGCGCGACGCCTTCTAGTCGTAAGGCTAGGGAATCTGGATCCTCCGGTCAAGGTTCCACATCGCCATTGCCGGAATGCCCCAAAACAACCGATGCCCCCCCGGGCGAGCCGGGGGGGCATCGTGCACAACGGCTTCTTGTCACTACTTGAGTTCGATGGTCGCTCCAGCTGCCTCGAGGGAATCCTTGGCCTTCTCGGCGTCTTCCTTGGACACTCCCTCCATCACGTTGTTAGGTGCACCGTCTACAAGTTCCTTGGCGTCCTTGAGACCAAGGTTGGTCAGTGCCCTGACCTCCTTAATCACCTGAATCTTCTTGTCACCAGAATCGGCAAGGACGACGTCGAAAGAGTCCTGTTCCTCTTCTGCCTCTTCAGCGGGGGCTGCTGCTGCTGCAGCTACCACGGGAGCAGCAGCTGTAACACCGAACTTCTCCTCGAAGTCGGTCAGTAATTCACTCAACTCCAAGACACTCATCTCAGCGATGGCGTCCAGTATCTCTTCTTTGGTTGCCATGATTAGGCCTCCTCGGTATCGTCGGCCGCAGCCGTCTCGGTGTCGGCTTCTGCCTCTTCAGCAGGGGCCTCATTGTCATCGGCCGCAGCCGTCTCGGCTTCTGCCTCTTCAGCAGGGGCCTCATTGTCATCGGCCGCAGCCGTCTCGGTGTCGGCTTCTGCCTCTTCAGCAGGGGCCTCATTGTCATCGGCTGACGCCTCATCAACGACAGCGTCAACATCAGTTTCATCGACCGGTGCCTCATCAGAAGCATCGTCTTCGGCTAACGACGCTGGACCACCATGCTGGTCGATCAGCGCCTTGAGTGCGTAAGCCAAGTTCTGTGGAAGGGCATTGAGTAGGCCTGCGAACTGCTGTATCGGAGCGGCCATAGCACCTGCAAGTTGTGCAAGTAGGACCTCACGCGGTGCGATCTTGGCCAAGGCCAAGACCTGTTCGATACTCAACCGCTGTGAATCCAACAAGCCACCCTTGATGACTAGGGCCTCATGTTCCTTGGCAAATGAGTCCAACGCCTTTGCCATGGATACAGCATCACCAGGCGAACCATCAGGTCGATCAGCTACCAGGGCGATGGCTGTCGGACCAGTTAGCAGGTCGTCTATCTCTAAGTCCAACTCACTGACTGCCAGCCTCACAAGGGTGTTCTTGTAGACCTTGTAATCTCCACCTGCGGCACGTAGAGCAGCGCGCAGCTCAGCTAGGGCTGGTACATCAAGACCCCTGTACTCGGTAAGTACGGCAGCTTCAGTGTTGGAGAGTCGCTCGCGGACCTCGTCTACAACAGCAACCTTGTCGGGGCGGGGATTCTCCACGCTCCTACCTCCTGGGTTTCCTCGGGTCAGGGGCTGCCGGTTACCCCGGCCTCCCATGTACGTCTTTAATCTGCTATGCCGGACGTACACCGATGACCCAGTCCAGACATAGCCTGGAGCCGATCAGGAGACTCGCCTGCTCGGGCGGCCGGTAGGCGCGTTCTGTGCAGCATGGCCACACAACCCGGAGGTCTTCGGTGAGCGTGTCAGTTGTGGCGGTCAGGGTACCGCTGCGGGCTCCGCGACCCACCTTCGGCGTTCCAATGGATTTCAGTCGACAACCCGGAGAGGATCGATCCTGACACCCGGTCCCATAGTTGACGAGACTGAGACCTTCCTGAGATAACGGCCCTTAGTGGAGGCCGGCCTGAGACGCTCCAACTCCTCAATGGCGGCCTTCATGTTGGCCTGGAGGGCTGAGACCTCAAAACTAACTCGTCCGATCGGGAGGTGGACATTCCCGTGCTTGTCAGCCCGGAACTCGACCTTTCCGCCCTTGAACTCCGCCACGGCTTTGGCAACGTCATCGGTAACCGTTCCGGACTTGGGGTTAGGCATCAGACCACGCGGCCCGAGAGCCCGACCGAGCTTTCCGACAGTCGCCATCATGTCTGGAGTCGCAATCGCCACATCGAAGTCCAGCATCCCACCCTCCACCTCTGTGGCTAGGTCGTCGGCCCCCACGTGGTCGGCACCAGCCTCACGGGCAGAAGATGCCGCTTCGCCCTGGGCGAAGACAGCGACACGGACGTCCTTGCCGGTACCGGACGGCAGCGCCACGGTTCCGCGGACCATTTCCTCAGTCTTACGGGGATCCACGCCCAGTCGCACAACCAAGTCAATGCTTTCATCGAACTTAGAGCCGTAGACGGATCTAACCATTTCCAGTGCATCAGTGCCGGAGTGGAGTTCCTGTGTCTCTATCCGGGCCGCCGCGTCATCGTAACGCTTGCCCCGGCCAGTCCTTTGCTCACGCTTCGCCATGGTGTTCCTCCCGGCTCCCTCGAGTTTGGCTCCAACATCCAGCGGGGTGAGGTAATCCCCTGTCCCGGAACCACCAGTTCTAGGTGGTAGCCATTTGATCATTATTCGGGTCAGGCAACCTCTATCCCCATACTGCGGGCAGTGCCTGCAACCTGCAGTTTGGCCCCCTCTATGTCGATGGCGTTGAGGTCGGGCATCTTGGCATGTGCGATCTCCTCAACCTGGGCCCACGAAATGGATCCGGCAACTTCACGACCTGGATTCTCGGCAGCCTTGTCCAACTTTGCGGCCTGCCTGATGAGAAAAGAAGTGGGTGGAGTCTTAGTGATAAAGGTGAAGGAACGATCCTCGTAGATCGTGATCTCGACAGGAACGATCTGGCCGCGCTTGTCCTCAGTCTTGGCGTTGTACTCCTTACAGAAATCCATGATTGCCACACCGTGGGGACCAAGTGCTGTTCCGACCGGCGGTGCAGGCGATGCCTGCCCAGCAGGGATCTGGATCTTTACGATCGCCATTGCCTTCTTCTTTGCCATGTCTCTTACTCGTAGTCAGTAGTCAGTAGTCAGTAGTCAGTAGTCAGTAGTCAGTAGTGGGGCCTATTCAGCGACCGTGGGTAACGATCAAGTCTGGTGGTGGGTCAGATGATTGGCAACCTTGGCTCCGGGCACATCTTGGTGGCCGAAGAAGGTTCAGTTGCTCAGAGTTGTGCCACCTGTGAGAAGTCCAGTTCTACCGGGGTTTCCCGTCCAAAGATATTGACCAGCACCTTGACCTTCAGTTGGTCGATATTTATCTCAATAATCTCACCCGAAAAGTCTGCGAAGGGGCCTTCCTTCACCCTTACGGTGTCGCCCGTGTCGAAACCCAATCTGGCCTTTGCCTTGACCGGTGCCTCAGCGGCCGTATCGTCTGCTGTCGGCAGGAAGGTCTCGATCTCACGACGACTCAAACGGGATGGTTTACCACCGGCACCGACAAAATTGACGATGCCTGGTGTGTCACGAATCGCTGCCCAACTGGCATCATCAAGGTAGCAACGCACCAGCAGGTAGCCCGGGAACATCTTCTTGGCGACTGTGACCTTCTTGCCATTCTTGAATTCGACGACGTCTTCCATTGGGATGACGATCTCTAGAATGCGGTCCTCCAAGTTCATCGATTCCGTGCGAGCTTGGAGGTTCTTACAAACCTTGTTCTCATAACCGGACTGGGTGTGGACCACGAACCAGTTGCCTGGTCGGTCATACGCGCTCTCCGGCTTCGGTCCGTCCTCACTGTCGTCTGGATCGAGGAGGGCATCCTCATCGAATACCTCAACATCAGCGACCTGACCCTCCACGGCGGCCTCTACAACGACCTCGGTTTCATCAGCGAGGTTGCCGACAGGCAGGAGGTCGGCAGGCGTCGGTTCGGTTGCGCCATCGTCCTCTGTTTCATCGACAGCATCAACCTCCGAGCCAACAAGGCCCCCAGTCGGGAGCAGGTCAGCAGGAGTGACAGGTGTCTCGGTCTCTTCTGTAGTGCTCATCAGATGTCAAACAGGTTGAGTACGGAATTGGAAAAGACCCAGTCAAGGCCTGCCACGATGGTGGTCACGGCGATGATGGTTACGACCACAACCGTTGCGTAGTTGGCAGTCTCGGCACGCGAGGGCCATGCGACCTTGCGGAGTTCTGCCCTAACCTCGCGGGAGAACTGGGCGACCCCGGTCCTATCCTCGGGCTGGCGCGCCGACTGCTCGCGGCGCTGGCGGATCGGCTCGCCGTCGGCGTCAACCTCACCCTGGCGCTGCAGGAGTCTCTTCTGCTCGCGGTTCATCGACATGGACAGGCCTCAAATTGAAATAGCGGTGGGTGGATCAGGCTAACGGGGTCTAAATCGCCGCGCGCCCTTGATGGACATGTTGATCGACTATCCGGGCGGCCAACCGATCGGTGGTACAACCGACTGGCCTTGCAGGGCAGGAGGGACTCGAACCCCCAACCGCCGGTTTTGGAGACCGGTGCTCTACCAATTGAGCCACTGCCCTGTGTTCCCGACCTCGGGCTCAGCGTCGGAGTCGGAGGGCGGATCCGGCGGCAGGATACCAGCCGACCTGATCCGATCCCGCAGGGAAAAGAGTGTCCACGAACACCTTTGCTTGTGGGGCTAGGCCCGCAAGTGGTCAGCGGGTTTCCTTGTGATCAATATGTGAGCGGCACCACCGGCAGTACTTCTTGAGTTCGATCCGCTCGCGCGTGTTCGCCTTCGACTTGGTGGTGATGTAGTTGCGACGCTTGCACTCCTGGCACTCCAGGGTTACCTGTACTCGCTTATCGGATGCCATGACGATTTCTCACTTCCGGGTCTATTGGTGGCCCACTGGTCTTTTCAGTGAGCCAGGTCGCTTTTCTGGCTGGTAGCGACGGACAGATTCGAACTGTCGACCTCTCGATTATGAGTCGAGCGCTCTCACCAACTGAGCTACGTCGCCAGCGAGCTCCCTGACAGA